>JBGCDF010000063.1:0-8872 GCA_045105095.1 Crocinitomicaceae bacterium
TGTGTTAGTAGGATCGGTTGGATCAACTACCATCATTGCTGCGTTCCCACCGAAGTCTGTCATTGTGTAATCAACTGTCGCATCTTCAAATGTAACAGGAAGATCAATCTGAGAAAGCGTTGCTGGTCCTCCGAACATTACATCATCAAAATAATACGTCTGTGCACCTGCTGTTGCCCCATCCGTTCCAAAATTGAAGAAGATAGAGGCCATGTTGAAAATCCATCCGTTGGTAATTCCTGTTGTCAATTGTGCCGTCCCAGGAACTTCATTCGCGAAGTCAAAAGTGAGTGTTTCCCATGCACTTGCTACAGTCGTGTTGACCTCTGTTTCACATGTCTGAGTTGGGTCAGAAGCGTTTTCAACTTTCAATCGAATAGGAGTATTCGCTGTTGGTGACCAAACTTTGACCGTCATGGTAGAGTTTGTCAATGTCAGTGGAATGACAGATGCTAACCCCGCTGGAGTTGAAATTGTTGTTCCCGCCCATAACTGCGCGGCGACTGTTTTGTCAACTTGCATGACCATATTCGCAGGGTTCGTTGGATCAACTACCATCATAGAAGCATTTCCACCAAAATCCGTCATCGTGTAATCCACTGTTGGGTCTTCGAATGTAACGGGCAAATCAATTTGAGAAAGATTCGCAGGTGGCTGTCCGAAGTAAACATCATCGAAGTAATACGTTTGAGCTCCAGCTGTTGCTCCATCTGTTCCAAAGTTGAAGAAGATAGAAGCCATATCGTAGGTGTTGACAACATTCAATGCTGCTGTTCCTGAGACTTCATTGTTTAAGTTGAAGGTTAACGTTTCCCATGCACCTGCAACTGTTGTGTTCGTTTCTGTCTCACATGAGATTGCTGGATTTGTGTGATCTTCTACTTTCAACCGAATCGGTGTATTCGCAGTTGGTGACCAAACACGTACTGTAATAATTGTATCGTTCAATGTAAAAGGAATCGCACTGGCAAATCCTAATGGAGTAGAAATTGTTGTTCCTGCCCATAATTGTGCGGCAACTCCTTTATCAACTTGCATTACCGTGTTCGTTGGGTCGGTTGGATCAGTTACCAGAGTAGATGCATTTCCACCGAAATCCGTCATGGTATAATCAACTGTCGCGTCTTCAAACGTAACTGGCAAATCAATTTGAGAAAGCGTTGGTGTCGTTTGAGCAATATCATCAAATAAGAATGTTGATGTTGCCGTTCCGTTTCCTACGTTTCCAAAATCGAACATTAATACGACTGTATTGTAAGAAGTAGGAGTTCCTGTAAAATCCCAAGATAATTCTTCCCACGCTCCAGTAGTCGTAGTGGTAACATCCACTTCCGCGCTTGCTCCCATACTGTTCTCCAGTTTAAATTTTACCACCGTTCCTACAGGAGCTGCAGTGTAAACCTTCATGGTAATAATAGGTTGTGTGGTAAAATCAATGTTGCTCGCAAGACTGTATTTACTACCACCCCAAATTTGACCTCCATTTCTAACGATGCGACCAACGGTGGCACTCGTATTAATTCCTGAAGATTGTGGGTTCGGTAAAACAGTAGCAACACCTCCATCGAAATCAGTAAAGTCTGATGTAATGATGGACATTTCAAAGTCTTCTGGAAGCGTCTGCGATAAACCGACAAACGCAATCAGTAGAGAGGCGATAATGCTTAAAGTTTTCATAATAGTTTTATTAAATGGTGATCAAATTCAAGTAGGTCATATGCCCATAAACAGCCGAATGAATTGCGTAAAGCACAGAATTACAGCCTTGAATCGAACCACAATATACTAATTATTTAACTTAATGTACAAAATACTATAAGGATAATGTTAAAATTACCATAAGTAAAAGAGGGGCAAACGAGTTTATCTCTAGTATTCTTCCTGTCTCATCCAAGCAATTTGATTTAGGGAACTCCAAATCAAACTGTATCTTTGCAGATCAAACGAAGGATAAATGCATTTTACATTAAAGCACACTGACGAAAAATCAAAAGCGAGAGCGGGAGAGTTGCATACAGATCATGGGGTGATTGAAACACCGATATTTATGCCTGTTGGAACCGCAGGAAGTGTGAAAGGGGTGCATCAACACGAATTGAAGGAAGATATTGAAGCACAAATCATCCTGGGAAATACCTACCATTTGTTTTTGCGTCCAGGATTAGATGTTTTGGAGCCTGCAGGTGGACTGCATAAGTTCATTAATTGGGAGGGGCCGATTTTGACCGATAGTGGAGGTTATCAGGTTTATTCTCTTTCTGGAACGAGGAAATTGGATGAAGAAGGAGTGACTTTTCAATCTCATATTGACGGAAGTTACCACCGATTTACCCCAGAACGAGCAATTGATATTCAACGTTCGATCGGAGCTGATATCATCATGGCATTTGATGAATGCACACCGTATCCATGTGATTACGATTATGCAAAACGTTCTATGCACATGACGCACCGTTGGTTAACGCGCTGCTTCAGCCAGTTTAATAAAACGGAACCTAAGTATGGTCATGAGCAAGCACTCTTTCCAATTGTTCAGGGAAGCGTATACAAAGATTTGAGAACGGAATCTGCAGAAACAATCGCTTCGCACGATGCAATTGGAAATGCAATTGGTGGATTGTCTGTTGGAGAGCCAGCTGAAGAATTGTACGCTATGACGGATTTGGTCTGTTCAATTTTACCAGAAGAGAAGCCGCGCTACTTGATGGGAGTAGGAACTCCTGTGAATATTTTGGAGTGCATCGCGATGGGGGTCGATATGTTCGATTGTGTTTTGCCATCGAGAAATGCGCGTCACGGGATGATTTTTACATCTGAAGGAATCATCAATATCAAAAATAAGAAGTGGGAAAAAGATTTTTCTCCACTCGATCCGAACGGAACTTCTTACGTCGATTCGACGTATTCGAAGGCATATTTGCGTCATTTGATGCGTGCTAAAGAAAATTTGGCAATTCAAATTGCAACCATTCACAATTTATCCTTCTATTTGTGGTTAGTGAAAGAAGCACGAACACATATCCTTGACGGAACCTTTGCTGAATGGAAAAACAAAATGGTACCAAAATTGTCTAATCGATTGTAGTGTTTACAATAATTGATCGATATATCATTCGAAAGTTCTTAACAACTTTCTTTTTCATGACGGCTATCATCATGGTGCTGACTATGGTGTTCGATCTGGCGGATAAACTCAATGATTTTATCCAGGCAGGGGCTAGTGCGAGAGAGATCATCTTCGAGTACTTCTTTAACTTCATGTTGCTCTACGCAAACATGTTCTCTTCTCTGATCATTTTCATTTCGGTGATTTGGTTTACGTCGCGAATGGCTCAGGACACGGAGATTATTCCGATTTGGAACAGCGGAAGAACATTCGGTCGATTTGTCCGTCCGTACATGATTGCGGCGACCTTGTTAATGGTGCTCGCCTTGGCTTTGAATCATTTTATTGTTCCTAGAGCGAATAAAGTACGATTGGCTTTTGAGGAAAAGTATTATTGGCAGAATATGCAGGTGGATGACTACCATGCTGAATTCCCGGGTGAACAAGTTGTATACTTTTCGAATTATACCTCTGAATCAGGAATTGTGAGCGATTTTGTCGTTGAGCAGTGGAATGAGAAAGGGGAAATAGTATCCATCTTGAAGGCAAAAACGGCCAAAAATGAGCCAGGATCAAAGACGTGGAAAATCAGCAGCTTTTTCGAACGAAAAGTGGGGGCATCGAAGGATGAAATTATTACCGGAGTTACTAAAGATACGACCTTCGCTTTTTCAATTGATGAAATGGCAACTCGCGCGAACGTTGCTGAAGCGATGAGCTATTTTGAAATAAAAGAGTTTATCAAACGAGAGAAGCACAAGGGGTCCAAGCGTGTTCCGACCTATGAAATCGTTTTGTATGAACGGACGTCATTGCCCTTTTCAACCTACATTTTGACAATTATTGGAATTGCCGTAGCTAGCAGAAAAAAGCGAGGAGGGATAGGAATCAATATTGCTATTGGAATCGGAATTATTTTCATCTATATTTTTGCCATGAAAGTGATGAGTGTTGCCTCCGTAAATGTTGGTTTGCCCTCGTACATCGCAGTTTGGGTACCAAATGTTCTTTTCGGAGCGATTGCATATTTTCTTTACAAAAGGGTACAGCGTTAAATTGAATGTTCATGAGTCCACTTGAATTTTACACAGCTCAAAAGGAGAAATTTCAAACACAGTTATCATCTGTAGTTAGTCGTCAACGACTGTTCAGAATTATACGCTTAGTTACTTTTCTGTTGATGGCGGGCTCAGTATATTTCTTCTGGGGAGCATGGGAAATTGTTGCGCTTGTTCTGGTCGTTGGATCGGTCCTTTTTACCTTTCTTGTGTTCCGTTCAAGTGATTTAGGTGATAAACGAAAGTACTTGGAATCAATCATACGGATCAACGAAACAGAAATTGATGCGTTGAATGGGAAGTGGCACCATTTGTACGATGGAAGTGAGTTTCAATTAGATGATCACGCGTTCAGTCAGGATTTAGATTTATTCGGTCGAGCTTCCTTTTTTCAATACTTGAACCGAGCTGTGCTAAAGCAGGGAAGAGAAAAAGTTGCTGATTCGCTGGCGTCAAATAACTGTGAAAACATTGAAGAGAAGCAAGGAGCGGTTAAGGAATTAGCGCTCAAGGCGGAATGGAGACAAGACTTTTCAGCGAATGGTAGTTTGATCAATTCAAACATCTCAGAACGTTCCATCATCTCATGGTTCTCCAATTACAAGACCTTCACGAATCGCTTCTCTCCCATGTTGGTTGGCGCGATTAGTTTTCTTTCATTGGCGGTAATCGGTTTGTATGCTTTCGAGATCGTTCCGTGGACGTATATCTTCATTTGGTTCTTTGTTGGGGTTGGTATCATTGGGCGCTTTTTGAAAAATATCAATCAATTGGCGAATCACACGAGTCAGGTGCAAGATACGTTCGAGCGCTATCATGTCTTGTTGGAGAGAATCGAAAACGAAGAGTTTCAGTCGGCTCAATTGTCAAATTGGCAAGGGGAAATTCATCAGAAAGATAAAAAAGCATCAGAAATCTTTAAGGAATTCTCGAAGTTGCTGGGAGCACTGGATCAACGAAACAATATCATCGTTTCTATTCCTGCGAATGGATTTTTCCTACGTGATTTATGGCTTTCTTATAAAATTGAGAAGTGGATTCTTCATAACTCAGCAAAAGTGGAACAATGGTTTGAGGTAATTTCTGATTTCGACGCGCTGAACTCTTTCGGAAATTATGCCTTTAATCATCCTGCTTATGTGTATCCAGAAGTTGTGAGTGAGGGCAAACAAGTCGATGCTACTCAACTAGGTCATCCTTTGCTAAAAGCTCAAGGAAGGGTAGACAACGATTTTTCAATGCAAAACAAAGAGTTTTTCATTGTTACTGGCGCAAACATGGCAGGGAAAAGTACCTTCCTTCGAACAGTTGGGTTGAGTATCGTTTTGGCCAACAATGGATTGCCAGTTTGTGCGAAATCCTTCGCGTATTCGCCGATGAAGTTGATTTCGAGTATGCGGACGACAGACTCACTGAGCGATAATGAATCGTATTTCTTCTCTGAGCTCAAACGCTTGAAGCACATCATCAATACCATTGAAAAAGAAGAACATTTTATCATTCTTGACGAAATTCTTAAAGGAACAAATAGTAAAGACAAGGCAAAGGGATCACAGCAATTCGTTGAGAAATTGGTTCGAACCGGGAGTACTGGAATTATTGCGACGCACGATTTAAGTTTGTGTGAACTGGAAGCTCAGTTGGACCAAGTGAAAAACTACTATTTCGATGCAGAAATTGTCAACGATGAGCTCTACTTCGACTACCGACTGAAACTCGGAGTTTGTCAAAATATGAACGCTTCATTCTTACTGAAGAAGATGGGAATTGTTTGATTTTCAGTAGGATTCAAACACCTTATGCTGGTTTCACGAATTGATTTCGGGTATTTTCCGAGTTATAATTTCGATAGGGTACAATCTAAAATCTGTACTTTTGTGCCATGCGTATACTGATATTTGTCTGCCTTATTATCAGTTTCGCCTCTTTTTCACAAGGGGTTGGTAATCAGGGTGTAATTCAATCTTGGAAAGAAATGGCCGAGGACAATACCTTGAGTTCGGAAGAAAGAACGAAGGCGTATTTGTCCATTATCCATCAAGCAAAAAATCAACCCGATAGCACTGTTGTCGATGCCTACAGGCAATTGTCTAAGCTGGCAAGATCAGATTATGATTATGCCGCTGGAATAGCCTATTGTGATACCATTCTTTCGGAATACCCAAAGCTTGATTTTCTTCTTAGGAAGGACGTTGAGTTAGATCGAGCGAAAATCTTGAATGAGAAAGGGGATAAGGCTCAGGCAATGTCTGAGTATCTGAGAATCTTGCGAGAGTTTGAGGAGAATGATTATTTCTTAGAAAGTGCCAAGTTGCACAGTCGTATTGCTATCATTTTCAAGAAATCCGATCGTCTTGATAGCGCAATCGAGCACTTGGAAGATGCAATCGTGCTATCTAAGAAAATCAGCAATTCTGAGCAGGAGGCAGCATCCCTGTTAACATTGGGGAACTGTTATAAAGCCAAAAAGGACTTTGACACCGCTGAGGAGACATATTTAGCAAGTATTGCCATTGCCAAAGAGAATAATTATCAGCGAACCTTGGCAGGGAATTACAACGGAATGGGTAGCTTGATGAGGATGCAGGGTAACCTGGATGAGGCAATGACCTACTACCAAAAAGCGGTTAAGATCAATAAAGAGTCAGGGAATGACAAGTGGTTGAGCTATAACTACAACAATATTGGGAATATTTTAGAAGGTCAGAATCGCGTGAATGAAGCACTTGAATACTTCAAATTGAGCCTTGAGATGAAGGAACGTATCAAGGATCAAAGAGGTAAAGTGATGACTTTATTGAATATTTCCGATTGCTATGCGAAATTGGGAGATTTTAGAAGAGCCTTTGATAACCAAGAGGCGTATATTGCTTTGAAAGATTCATTAAATGGAATTGATCAGGCTGTAGATACGGAGAAATTGTCTGCTAAGTATCAATCGGATAAACGCGAAGCTCAAATTGCTCAATTGAACATACAAGATGAATTGAATCAGCAGAAGCTTCAGGCGAATGATGAGAGAATTCGGTACCAGAACTTTCTAGGCTGGTTGACTGGAATTGCGGCGATTCTATTTTTGGCAGTCGCAATTATCTTATGGTATTCAGCACGGAACCGAAAGCGAATCAATAAACAGCTGGAAGAAAAGAATACGCAAATTCGTTTGAAGAACGAGCAACTCGATCTCCAACACCAGGAGATTAAATCGAGTATTAATTATGCGAAACGCATACAATCGATTATTCTTCCTTCTCAGTTAAAAATGGACGAATATTTTTCGAAATACAGTATCCTATTTATGCCGAAGGATATTGTATCGGGAGATTTTTACCTGTTCGAACCTGTGAGAGATGGAGCTTACTTCGGTGTAGTTGATTGCACGGGGCACGGAGTTCCAGGAGCAATGATGAGTCTCGTTGGATCATCGTACTTCAGTAAAGCGATCAAGGAGAAAAATTTACGATCACCGGCTGCCGTTTTGGACTTTATCAATCAGGAGTTTCCGAAAGCACTGAAAACGAATGACGTGACGATTACAGATGGGATGGATCTTGCGCTTTGTTACTTGAATTCAGATAGGTCGGAGTTGAGTTTCGCAGGTGCCCACAGAAATTGCTGGGTCATGAATACCACCGACAAATGGTGCGATCGTGAAGTCAGAGAAGGTCTAGATCAGCGATTTGATGATCAGAGTGTCGTATTGCTTGAATTGAAAGGAAATCGACAGGGAATAGGAAGATCGTATACGAGTCAACCTTTTGATGATATCCATGTTCCTGTTTACGCGGGAGACAGAGTGGTACTCTTTACCGATGGATATGTCGACCAGTTCGGTGGCGAAGCCAACAAGAAGTTTAGGAACAGTCAACTCAGAAAAATACTGATCGAAAACATGCACATGAGTGCAAAAGAAATCGAAGGTGTTTTGGTTGATACGATTAATAACTGGCGTCAGGAGGAAGAGCAGATAGATGATATTTGTGTGATGGTGGTGGATATTTAGGAGTTAGTAGCAATCGACCAACACGAACCATACTGTAACATTTACACCAAGAGTTTTGTTTGAATTAACATGAGCCAACTTAACATATTAATACTATTTATTGTTGTGAGCCTGAGCCCTTTTTATAGTAAAGCTCAGCAAGCAAAACATAACATAAGAGCGGTAGAGGAAATTGATGATGATTTAATTGGAGTCAGGTTAAAAAAAGGTGTCAAACTATTAGGGTTAGACACGAACTTTAGGGTAATCAGCGAACCTCCAGGAAAATACCGAGGTGTTCGCTCTCTTGAAATTGACGGTTGGCAGGTACAATTAATTGTAAAAAAAACTCTTGTAAACCGAAGGATCAAATCAAAAGGCGTTTATGCCGGCATCAAGAATAAGCGTATCATAGGGGTTTCATGGATGTCGCCAGATAAATGTGATTCAAAAGGCGAAGTCATCCCTCAGCATGCCTATAACCGTTTTGGTCCGTGCGATTAATAAAATGCTACTAACAGCGTCTATGCCTCAAGCCTTAAAAGTATTATATTCGAGAAGCGGCTCGAATGCATAGTCGCAAAACGTTATATACAATGAAGGTGTAACTCACCGAAATCTGTATAAGAAGGAAAGTCCAATTTCATCATTTGCCCCATTTTTTCTTTAAAGGTTGCGACTCTATCACTAGAAGGCATGATATTTGCTTTAAATCAAGCAAAACTT
>JBGCDF010000064.1:0-17622 GCA_045105095.1 Crocinitomicaceae bacterium
AAGCGTTAGTCCAAAATATCAGGATATCGAAACAAATCGTTTTATCAAAGATGGACATGTCGCTTGTGTAATGGATCTTTCATACAACGGGTCATTTAGTTTCCATCCCAACAATCTGATATTGAATAAAGAAGGCCGCAATGCCATCTTACTTTTCACAAAACAGAAAGAAATCTACCTCATCGACGAAACGGCATTTTCTCAGTTGGATTTAGACAACAAGCAAACCGTTACTATGCCCATGAAGCATGTCACAAACATGCTTAAATCTCCTCGTGATTTAAAGAAAATGCTAAACATCTAAACATCTAACTTATGAAAGCTCAGGTTTCACTTACCATATTCTTACTGTGTATTTCTTCACTATCCTTTTCACAGAATAAATACATCGCGAAAGCGAATGAGGCGTATGCGCGCGAAAACTACTGTGACGCCTCTGGACTCTGCGAAGTAGCCTACTCCAAACTGACCAGACATGGGCCAGAAGCACAAAAAAAGAAAGCTGAGATGGCGTTCAAAGCGGCAGAATCCTACCGCCAAACAGAGCGCTACCGAGATGCCAGCCAATGGTATGAACGTGCCATTATTTTGAACCATCAAGAAAAAGAGCCGCTCGTATATTTATACCGCGCTGATATGCTGCTCAAGATGCGTGAGTTTGAAAAATCGAAACTGAATTTCGAGAAATACAAAGCACTAGTTCCTGGTGATTCAAGAGCAAACGCAGGAATCGAGTCATGCGCAGAAAACAACACTTATATCGCGCAGAAAAGACCATACATTATTGAAAATCAGATTGCGATCAACAAGCCTGAGTTTGATATGTCCCCCACTTTTGATCGAAAAGGGAAAAAGTTTTACTTCGGATCTTCTCGGCCAGGATCAACAGGAAGTGACATTAACCCGAGATCTTGTGAGTACTACATGGATCTTTGGATCACGGAAGTGGATCGAAAAGGGAACTGGACTGCGCCTTATTTGGTGAAGGGAGAAGGAATCAATACGGAAGACGACGAGGGAACGCTAGATTTCGATAGCAAGGGAAAGACGATGTTCTTTACACGATGCCCAAACAGGAAGAAGCAAAACCTGGGATGCGATATCTGGATGTCTCAAGCAAAAGGCAGAGACGAATGGAAAGAACCCACGAAGTTGGAGATCAAATCGCACGACTCCGTTTCAGTTGGTCACCCATGTACAGAAGATGGTAAATTCTTGATTTTCGCCTCCGATATGGCTGGTGGTTATGGAGGACGTGACTTATGGTATACCCAATACGACAGAAAGACTGAAACGTGGTCAGCACCGGTCAACATGGGGCCAGAAATCAATACGAAAGGAAATGAATTGTTCCCAACGTTCGCATTGAATGGAGATTTATTATTCTCTTCAGATGGTCGTCCAGGATTAGGAGGATTGGATATTTATCGCGCAAAACGCATTGGTGAAGAAAATACGTGGAAAAATCCTGAGAACATTGGTGCACCCATCAATGGTGAAAACAACGACTATTCCCTCGTAGAGCGAGATAGCGGTTTTGGCTACTTTACCTCAGAAAGAAAAGGTCCAAATGGAGAGAACATTCCCGATATCTATTCATACAAGCAACCGCCACCCATTTGCGGTCTCAAGGTAATCGCTGTGAATTTCGGCGAAGGAGATGCTCTCTTGGAAGGCGCGCTCATCACGGTAAGTGGGCCTGACGGACAATGGAACGGAATTACAGAAGAAGATGGAACTATTCTATGGGATAAAAGACCCACAGGCGATCGATACATTGTGCCAGGTGCCGACTATACTATAGACATTCAGAAAGACGGTT
Source organism: Crocinitomicaceae bacterium (assembly GCA_045105095.1). Taxonomy (GTDB): domain Bacteria; phylum Bacteroidota; class Bacteroidia; order Flavobacteriales_D; family Crocinitomicaceae; genus UBA4466. The sequence continues at coordinate 1,823 of JBGCDF010000064.1, forward strand.
TTTATGAAAATAAAAAGCTCGGTCAAATCACCACTGTTGGTTTAGAACAGGATCAACGTTTTGTTGTTGAAATGGGCCTATTTCCAAAGCAAATCATTCGGCTTCCTGAAGTCCGATATGCAGTGGACAAATGGGTGTTTATCAATGATGAAAGTTGCATGTCGTACGATTCGCTCGACGTAGTTTACAAGACCTTAATTGATCATCCAGAGCTTGTTTTGGAATTAAGTTCTCATACGGATTCGCGCGGTGGAAACGACCGTAACAAAATTCTTTCGGAGAACAGAGCAAGAGCATGCTACAAGTATTTGGTTGAGGAGCGTGGAATTGACCCCAGAAGGATCGTTCCAGTTGGAAAAGGTGAGGAGATTTCGAGAACAGTTTACCTTGTCAATGAAGAGTACCACGCTTTACAAAAAGAAGGCAGTACACCTTTGCTATTGGAAGAATCAAACATCAATCCATTCAAGCGTTCCAATCGAGCACTCTTTGAAATGCTGCATACAATGAATCGTCGAACGGAGGGTAGCGTATTGTCCCTGGATTTTGATCCAGCAACGGCACCTTCTGCAAACCCTAACTATTCGACCTTTCTTCCTTATTAGCGAACAATCAATACTCATACAAAACAGCATTCTATGGTACACATTTAACCGCGGTCTACGCGAGAAATCAAATCTACTTTTTTTGACAAGAGGGTATTCTCCAGGTTAGAAAATCGACAATAGACAAACCTGAAAAAATGAATAAGAAGTGTCACATGCACGGTTAACAGTCCTAGTTAGTTAACGAAGTGCTCAACATCAAAGGAATTACCCTCAACTCGACCCAAGGGAACATGTCCGGTAGTCTGGCCTGTTCCCTTTTTTTGTATCTCCTTTTTTTACATCTTTGAACCTGAGTACCAAATCATTTCATGAACAGCATTTTTCATAAAGCGAAACACTGGCAATTGTTTGTCATTCTTGTAGGAGGATTTATAATCTTTCAAGCGCTGATGATGGTCTATTTCGTGGGTAGCATGAGCGAAGATGTCCTCATGAATCGGCCACCCCAAATGAGTAGATTTTTTCTATTCTTCGTTCCCATGATGATTTTTATGCTAGCGATCATCTTTGGCTGGCAATGGTCTATCGGATCAGGGTTAAAGCACTTGCTACCGAGGAGAGTCCGCATGAATTTTAAACTCTATCGAGCTTTCACCATTGTTCCCATTGCTGTTTGGATACTCTACATGATTTACCTTGTTATGGTCTTTACGAAAATGGAGCAAATGGTCGTAGCACCGAACCCCATTGAGGCCATAGCCACGGTATTTTCCATGATGTTAGGTTTCATCATTTTCTTACCGCTCATGTTGTTCGCCACGTTCTGCATGTTTTACAATTTCTACTACTGTGCAAAAACATTGAAATCCATTGAATTGGGTTACGAAGCAGAGTTAAACGACTACATCGGATATTTCTTCCTTTTCTGGTTCAATTTTATCGGTTTTTGGATCATTCAACCGAGCGTCAATCGCATTACTTCTGGAGAATGGACGCCTCCCACTCCACCCCCTGGTTACGAGCCACTTGATGATCCTAACCCTGTCCTTGACCCCATTCAACCAAAAGAGGCATATCCTAAAGGAGAATTGCTCAAAACGAATGATCACGAAGCGTTCGAGCACGACGATGATTTTGATGGTTTGTTTTGAATAACTTGTCGAAAAATACTGAAATCCAACCTATCAGGTATCAAATTCGTATAGGCATTAGAACCAAACCCCTAATATGAAAACGATTTCCCTATTCTCATTTTTTGCCCTACTCTTTACTGTTATTTCCTGTAAGAAAAAAACAGATCCTGAGCCTAATGTATCACATTTCGAAGGCAATTTTTTGTGTGATGTTGATTTCAATTATTACTACAATGGAGGTAATAGTGTAGATTACGACAAAGTAGTACGTTGTTATGTTGAGAACGATTCATTGAAGGTATCAAACCATGCATTTCCCATTCAATCTGAAGACCAGACAGTTTTTCTCAAAACCAATTCAATCACTAATGGTTATGTTAGAGTGACTTTTTCTAACAATTACAATTCTATCCTAATCGAAGTTGATTCTCCTAGTTATCTTTCTGGACCTGAGTCCGGTTCTATTTCCACAGGAATGAGGACTTCACTACCCGAGACGACAACTCCGCACCCTTGTCTAGATGAATTAGAGGGAATTTACGATCTTGATATTTATTATAGAAGTGATGCTGATTCAATTGACACCCAGTTCGTTTCGAGCACTATGATTACGATGCCCAGCAGTTACATATTCATAGATTCCTATCAGTTTTACACTTCATTTACTTTCCATAGTTACTATGATCAAACCGTATCGTCTACGAGCAATTCAGGTACGTTTTATCATACTCGGTCCGTTCAATGGCACAACAACAGTATAAATTTGGATTACAGAACCGTACAATCCTATCCATGGTTCCAACCGAATGACACTACTCATCATATAATTTCAGGAACGAAATAACCCTAAATTATTTTGACGGGATTTCTACCCTACGGGTACACCTCAAACTGAAAAGAAAATTGAATTTTTCGTGAACGTGTTTTGAAATGGGCTGTACTAGTTTCCAAAATTAGTACAGATGAAATCAATAATGATCCTAGCGATAGCACTTTTAAGCTCGAGTGTCGCCTTTTGCGGAGATACGCTCACCAGTAAAATCAACAAAGCCACCGTTTTTCTGAGTGGGGCTCAAGTTTTTCGACAAACGAGTTCAGTTCCTATCAAAAAGGGAGTAAACGAAGTGGTTATCAAGGATGTTTCTCCTTACGTGACTCAAGAACAACTTCAGGCCACCGCAGTTGGAAATTTCCTGATCCTGGACGTTCAAATGCAAACGGAGTACGTGCCACCAACAAATTACGAGGCTTTTATTCTTCCGGAAAAGACTCAAAAAGAATTGACACGTTTAGAAGACAGCATCCTCTTTCTCACCTTCGAACTGGAGCGTATCAATGAAAAGTTGAATAATCTAGCGAGTGAAAAAAGTATGATCAAGCAAAGCCAATTGATCAAAGCTGGTGGGCTGAGCGATACGCTTCCAGAGTTCAAAGAAATCGTGAAATACTATCGATTGCAACTGGACGACATCAACGAACTGATTGTTTCTTGGAAGAAAAAGCAACACAAAGCATCGATTCGCGATAAAAAACACAAAGCGCGTCTGCAGGAGTTGAGAAATTATGCGAACAATACCCAGCAGCCTAATCTACCTGCCAAAACACGCTATCACATTGTAGTGACGACCTACTCAGAATATTCTACAAGCGGAAAGGTTGGAGTGAATTACTTCATTTCTAACGCCGGCTGGATTCCCGCATACGATTTACGAGCAAACTCAACAAGTGAACCGATCAATATCACGTACAAAGCGCATGTGTTTCAAAATTCTGGTGAAGACTGGAACAATGTAAAATTGGTTCTTTCCACCTACGATCGTACCTACTCCGCTGCCAAACCATTAGCGGGCGTTTGGCGCTTGGATTACACAATGAACAAACCTCCTGTTAACGTCGCGGTGAACAATGGACTTTCATTAGAAAATGTTTACTACAGTCAAAATATGACTACTCCCGTTGAAGCACAAAGTCAGCGGCGTTCAATGAAAGAAAGTGGAAAATACAAGGATGTAAATTTGACATACGTCCCTGGGTCTAGTCTATCAAACATCAACCAAAACTTCTCGAACGTGGAGTTTGAAGTGAAACTGCCTTATTCAATTAAAGCAGACGGAAGCCAGAAATTGATGGTAGTGATGAACGAAAAGGTAGAGGCTAATTTCTTCCACTACATGCTTCCTCGAATGAACAAATACGGTTTCCTTCAAGCGAAAATTGGCGATTGGGAAAACCTGAGTTTACTTCCTGGAAAAGCAAACATCTACTTCAAACAAACGATTGTTGGAAGCACCATGCTTAATCCTGCGGCCATGTCAGACACGATGGAATTGACATTAGGAAGAGATCAGGGGATCGTATCGAAGAGAAAAAAAATCAGTGAGGAAGAACGAAAAGTTGGGATATCGAAGCGCATCGTGAAGGAATATACCTTTGAGATTGAAGTTCGAAACAATTCACGATCAGCAATCGATTTGACACTCGAAGACCTCATTCCGGTTACTGCCAATGAAGACATCAAAATCAAGATGGTTGAAGGAAACGGCGCCTACCTAAATGATACGAGTGGTATGCTGACCTGGAAACTAAAAATGAAAGCAGGAGGAAAGGAAATCATCCGATTCACCTATTCCATTGAACACGAAAAGGATAAGCCAGTATCGTAAATTTGATCCGAAAAACGATCAAAGGCGTGTAACATTTGAACGAAGTATGTTGTTCTATTGTTACGCGCCTTTTGTGTGAGAAAATAAATGCACCATGCGCCGTTACATTTTTGATTTTACGACATCTGTGAATGAACACCGAAAAATTACACTTATGAAATACTTACTAACCACTTCTATCTTACTTGCATTCGGCGCCTTCGCTCAACAAGAATCGTTAACTAGTTTCTACTGGAATAACTATTCCTATTTCAACCCTGCAATGAGCGGTGTTGAGCACGAACATGAAGCAAACGCAACATACCGCACTCAGTGGAATCAAGTGAATGGTGCTCCTAATACTTTGTTCGTTAATTACGGGATGAACCTGGCCGATAAACACGGTATTGGTATCAACTACGTGTACGAAACGATTGGATTCACCAGTAAAAATGAAGTGAAAGTGAATTACAACTATCAGCTAAAGCTAGATGAAGATAGAAAGCTGGCTCTAGGAACTGCTGTTGGTTTCAATAGACTCAGTGTAAGCCCTTTTTGGATTCCACCTACAGGATTAATTGACCCCATATTACCATCTGCCTTTACGCAAAATGCAGTACATCTCGATTTAGGTGCTGCATACTATGGGAATAGTATCATCGCCGGATTAGGAGTTACTCGGTTACCACTGTATCAGGTAGATAATACAACCAGCTTCACATTTGCACCTCACATGTTCGGTAATTTCCGTTACCAAGCGCCATTTTTGGGATCTTCAAAGTTGATCTTTGAAACGCAACTTCGAACAGATTTTGTGAAGTACAGTCAAGATTTCAATGTCGGTTTTAACTGGAATGATCTTGTCGAAGCTCGGGTTGGATACCGTACTTCCGATGCTGTTATGTTCAATTTGACTGGTATCATTGCGCAGAACTATCGAATCGGATATTCCTATGATTTAACAATTAATCAACTGAGTAGCATATCTAGAGGTTCACACGAAATCACGCTTGGTTTCAGGTTGCCAACTAATTAAATGCAACCCTTTTTCACTGTGAAGCATTAGATAGATAAACACTTCACATGAAATATTTGCTCATCTTTATTCTTCTTTCGTCGTTCAACGTATCTGCTCAAGTCGAACCAATTAACAATATGTACTGGAATAGTTATTCCTATTACAACCCTGCTATGGGTGGAGTGCACTTCGCTCATGAAGGGAACGTTAGTTACCGCAGTGATTTTGAGAGGAACTCTTGCTCGCCGTCATTATTGATCAACTATGCGATGAACATAAAAGAGAAGCACGCCATCGGTTTCAATTATGTCAATATCAGTCGTGGAAGCTCTACCAACCAACAAATCAAACTCAATTACAACTATCAGGTCGACATAGGTGAAGACAAGAAACTGGTATTCGGTGCGGCACTCAACTACGGTCGCTTCAGTCCTTACAGCCTTCCTTTCTGTAATTCACTCGATTCAATGACCACCTATGACAATGCCTTTTTCCTGGATGCCGGTATTGCGTATTACGGAGAAAAACTCACTGCAGGTTTGGGTGTTATGCAAATCCCTGTTTTTCTAGAATCTAATCGAACATGGGAACCACAGATCAACGGAAACATTCGTTACCAAATTAACTTATCTCCAGAACCCAACTTCCTAATATTGGAATCTTCCTTCCGAACTGATTTGGTTGAATACTCCCAGGATTTCAATGTCGGATATAATTTCAAAAACATCTTTGAAGCTGGCATCGGTTATCGCACAACAGAAACGATCTTGTTTAACGCGACAGGTATTGTCAGGGAAAATTACCGAATCGGATACTCTTTTGCATATTCCCTCAATCAACAATACGGAATAGCACGAAGTATGCACGAGATTACACTTGGCTTGAGATTCGGTTCACTAAAAAACCAATGAGTGTTGGGGGGTAATTCTACCGCCTGAATCTAGTTCAAAACTACTCTTTAACCAACTTCGTAGAATACAATCCGCATTCAATCAAGTACACCCCGCTTTCCAATGAATCGCAATTCAATGTCCAAGAATTAGATTGAGTTTGTATGGCATTAACCTGACCCGTTACATTTTTCCCAGACAAGGAAATGACCTTCAGCTCATCCAAAACAAACTGATCAGATGAAACTATTACAGAGCCCTCCGTTGGATTCGGACTCACCTGTAATTGATGAACATAATCGGATTCCGCAATGCTTAAGGGTTCGATTCCGTTCAACTGATCTACTACTAGTTTCGAATCTCCCAACTCAACAAAATCAACTGTAACGAAATTGGGGAACTTCGCTTTTTCTTGCTGACATTGTAACGCACGGTTGATAAAATATGGATTGGAATTAGCAATCTCAGATTCCGCTTCCAACCCTGTTCCCAGAACAGAATTGGTCACGAAGTGATTCAAAATAAACAGATCATTGATGGAATCTCCACGGTTAAAATCACAACTGAAATCTGTAAGGGCATTATTTGAATAATGTGTTTCGACCATATTCGTCCACATGTAATGATACCAACCCTGACTGGCTGATGCATCATCCACATCAGAAAAAACCACACAACGCGTATTATTCGTAATCATCGCCTCCAACGTGGGCCAAGGCGAACCTAGTTGATGCTCGTATACATAGTTCATCAAACCAGACTGATTCATTTTCGCTTCGATATCATCCGCGCTTACATAACATTCCAAAATCACTGTGACCACTTCATTTGGATTAGTATCTAAAAAATCCTTGATTTTCGTGAGTTCATCTTCAAAGGGACTAGTTCCTAGAACCGCTGATCCATGATACACAACCGTATTACCGAACCAATTGTACACATCTAACATAAAGGCCCTAACTCCCATATTCAACTGAGCAGTAATATCGAGGTTTTGATTGGGGAGATTAAAATTGCCTTGAGAGGAATTGAACGCATTATGCGTTGTTAGATAAGCCACCTCGTCATACTTCTTCGAACAGAGTGAAAAAGCTCCGTTGCACTGAGATAATCCGGAAAAACCAGAAAACAATAACAACACAAGAAGGACAAGAGTAACTTTCATAACGAGCACTGTACGCTAAAGCAAGTTACAAAATCTATTTAATCCGCTTTATTAATTGAAATACGAGATGTTATCATCAACTATAAGTCAATATACCTCGACGACCTATTAAACCACTTACATGTCAGCGCTTCGACCAATTAGTATCAGGATTCTTACTCATGTTGATGACGGCATCAACGTACACAGAATTGCTTTCCTTCTCCACTCGATAATGAATGAGGTACGGGAAAAATGGAACATGTACGCAACGGATATCATCGTATTTTATGGAATATAACGGAGCGTCAGTACTTAGGGACAATATCCTTGATCGAGCATTTGAAAAAATCTATCGCCTAGATTTTCTCGTTTAGAGTTGTAATAATTGACGGCTTCTTGTAGGTCAATATAAACTTCAGGATGTATGGCAATGTTGAAATCATATTCATTCATTGATCTAAGCTAATTCGATTGTCGAGATCGTCAACTGAAATATATTCTTCCTTTCCTGTTGTACTAATGCGACTACGAACTTTTTCTTGATGCCAAGTTGGAACGTCGATCTCCGCGTTTTCATCTGATCTCAACTGAATCTTCATCAATTCTTTGACAATTGAAGCATCCTGCAATCGAGTGATCCAGTTGATCAAATGGAGTTTATCGGAATGTACATTTTGCGCGTCCATATGTCAAAGATAACGAAGATCATACAATTCCAGCTTGAAATAGCCGGTTACAAACGAAATGACATAGTACTTTTTCACAGATCAATACTCACTACTCTCCCACGTAAAAGTTACAAAATCTACGTATCTTTCGCTGAGCAAAAATTACATGTACTTATGATTAAATTTATTTCAAGCGCGATCCTACTGCTAATAGCATTCACAGGGATTTCGCAAACTGGGATCACTCCGCAACAATTGATTGAATTGAACCGTGTCTCTCCAATGGGAGTTTCAAAGGATGGTTCGAAGATCGTTTATGCCGTTAGTAAAGTGGATGTTGCAACAAATACGAAGTCAAAAAAGTTCTACACCATTGGTTTTGATGGTGGGCGCCCTATGGAAATCAAAGAGCCCTCAGAGTATCTTGTGGATACGGATGTTTCTCCTGATGGCCGATACAAAATCAACGTTCGGGACGTGAAATTGAAGAAAGTGTTCGGAACAGATTTTTACCCAGAGTTAACAGAATCGAACATGATGATTTACGATCAGTTGAACTATCGTCACTGGGATCAGTGGGAAGATGGAGCATATAGTCATTTGATTATCGACCCAATATCTGGTAAAGAAAAAAGCGTAGATATCATGCTGGATGAGCCTTATGATTGCCCAACTCAGCCATTTGGCGGTTCAGAAGATTACACTTGGTGTCCTGAAAGTAATGAAGTATACTACGTTGCTAAGAAAAAGTATGGAACCGAGTACGCCGTAAGTACGAATACTGACATCTATGTTTATGATCTTGAAACGGGTGAAACAACAAACTTCACAGAAGGTAATTTAGGTTACGACACTCAGCCTTCATTTTCGTCGCAAGGGCGTTTGGCGTGGTTGCAAATGAAACGTGATGGATACGAGTCAGATAAGAACGATATCCTTATCATGATCGATTCGATTCCAGTGAACCTCACGGCAGCATGGGACGGAACGGTGAACAGTTTTCATTGGTCGAATGATGGAAAAATGATCTACTTCACTGCTCCAACAAACGGAACAGTTCAGTTATTCAGTGTTCCATTACCGAAATCAGCAGATAAGCTGGAAATGCCAAAACAGATCACTTCGGGTCAATTTGATATTCGTGGAATCGTTGGACATCAAAAGAGCAGTATGGTTGTGATGCGTGGAGATATGAACCATGCTTCCGAACTGTTTTACGTGGATCTGAGCAGTGGAGACATGAGCCAATTGACTCAAGCGAACACGGACTTCTACAACAGCATCGAATTGAGTAAGGTTGAGAAGCGAATGGTAAAAACGACTGACGGAAAAGACATGCTTTGCTGGGTAATTTATCCTCCAAACTTCGATCCTAAGAAGAAATATCCAACCTTATTGTACTGTCAGGGAGGACCTCAAGGAGCCTTGAGTCAGTTCTACTCGTACCGCTGGAACTTCCAATTGATGGCTTCCCACGGATACATCATCATTGCTCCAAACCGTCGTGGAATGCCTGGTTATGGAGTTGAGTGGAACGAACAAATTTCGAAAGACTACGGTGGGCAGAATATGGAAGACTACCTCTCTGCCATCGATGATATTGCGGAAGAATCATACGTTGACCCTAATCGTTTAGGATGTGTTGGAGCCAGCTACGGTGGATACTCAGCATTTTATCTTGCGTCTCATCACAACTATCGTTTCAAAACCTTTGTTGCGCACGATGGAATCTTCAACTGGAGAAGTATGTATGGAACCACAGAAGAGCTTTTCTTCGTGAACTGGGATTTGGGTGGACCGTACTGGGATAAAGACAACAAGGACGTGGCAAACGCTTACGGACCCTTCAACCCAGTTGAGCACGTTCACAAGTGGAACTCACCAATTTTGATTATTCAAGGAGGAAAGGATTTCCGTGTTCCGATTGGACAAGGATTAGAAGCATTCCAAGCGGCAAAATTGAAAGGGCTGAACAGTAAACTACTATTTTTTCCAGAGGAAAATCACTGGGTATTGGATTATCAAAATAGCTTGATTTGGCACAGCGAATTCTATAAATGGTTGAAAGAAACATTGCCGCCGATCGATCGTCGTTAATTCGTGACTCGTCCCAAAAAAATACTGATTACTGGTGCGACTGGAGCAATTGGCATCGAGCTACTCCGACAGCTCAAAGGGCGTAATCAATTAGAGGGAATAGCTGTTTTTGCGAGAGATTCGAAAAAGAATCGAAAACTATTACTGCCCTACTCTGATACTATTTCAGTGTTTTGGGGAGATATTATGGATACAGAAAGTCTGATTCCAGCTTGCAAGCATCAGGATGTGGTGATTCACTTAGCGGGGTTGATTCCTCCCGCATTTCATGATGACGATGTACGTTCTACCACTATCAATGTGCAAGGCACACGTAATGTCATATCAGTGTTGGAGGATCATGCACCCAATGCTTTTTTGGTATTTAGTTCCTCTGTCGTTGTGTATGGAGATCGATTGAAGAACCCTGAAATCCATGTTGAAGACCCACTCGACTCAGAACAATACGATCAATATGGCGTAGCGAAAATTCTGACGGAAACCGATATTCAAAACTCACAATTGAACTGGACGATTTTACGTTTGAGTGCCATCATGGGAATTGGAAACCACACCATTTCTGGAATCATTTTTCATGTTCCACTAGATACTCCCATGGAAATATGTACCATGCGGGACACGGCAAGGGCATTTGCGAATGTTCCTGACCATCTCGATCAATTAAACAAGCGGGTCTTTAATTTGGGAGGAGGAGATCAATGCAGAATCAGCTATGTTGATTTTCTTTCACGTGCATTCCACAGTTTTGGAATGGGAAAGGTCAACTTCCCAAAATATACCTTCGCCACGATGAATTTTCACTGCGGTTACTATATGGACGGTGATGATCTGGAAGAAATTCTGCACTTTCAATCAGATACGATCAATTCGTATTTCGAACGTTTTCACGCCAGCGTCTCGCCCATTCAACGATTTTTCACGCGACCTTTCGCGGGAATTGCCAAATGGTATTTGAGAACACTTTCAGAGCCGTATAAGGCCTATAAATCTGGGAATAAGGAAGAACTAACACGATTCTTCGGCACCTCAAACTTGAACGAACATGAGTGAATTCACGTTTAATTGGATCAATTACCTCTGGATTGGAGTGGCACTCATCACACTAATTGTTTTAGTGGCATTCAAAATTCGGGCGCCATACGGACGGCATGCGAATAAGCAGTGGGGAAAAATGATCGATAATCGGTGGGGCTGGTTTCTGATGGAACTCCCTGCATTCTTGATTTGCCCTTTATTAGCCGTGTTCGGACCAAGTGAAAAGGACATTGTTGAATGCTTATTGATCGGATTGTGGTCATTTCACTATTTCAATCGAACAATTATTTTTCCCTTACGCATCAGAACGAAGGGAAAGAAAATGCCGCTCGTAATTGTGTTCAGTGCCATTTTCTTTAATGGCGTGAACGGTTTTCTGAATGGTTATTTCATTGGATTCATGGACTACAGCGGAGGCGAACTCTTCTCACTCAATGTCATCATTGGACTTCTTCTCTTCGTAGGAGGAATGTTGATTAATCAAATTACAGACAGCAAACTCATTGCGCTACGGAAGGAGCAAAAAGGCTATCAAATTCCGAGGAAATGGCTATTCGAATTCATCTCATGTCCAAATCATTTTGGGGAAATCATCGAGTGGATAGGCTTCGCGATCATTGCTTGGAGTTTACCCGCTCTGACATTCGCCATATGGACATTCTCGAACCTCGTTCCGCGAGCATTGAATCATCATGATTGGTATCAGGAACATTTTGACGACTATCCTCAAAAACGAAAAGCAGTTATTCCCTGGATCTGGTAGGGTTCATTACATTTTTATGACTTCTCGGACATAGGTTTCTTTTGGAGAATGGATACGCACGAAATATATCCCTACATCCAATTTTGAGAAATCAATCTTGGACGAAGTTAGCTTACTTCTAGATACCACTTGCTGACCATTCACATTCAAAACTTCGTACTCACACGCTTCGACACTCCCATTTTTCAAATCGATGGTGATGTAATCTGATGTGGGGTTTGGAGAAATCTTCAGTGCCTCTTCGTTAAACATTAACTCTTCCGTTGATGCACTCCCACAGGGATGAGCGAGATCGAATTTGATTTGTAAGGAATCAATGGGTTCTATTCCAGCACCACCAGACGTACGCACCGATTCCAAAAATGAAGGAGAACCAAACGTATCCGTCGGTTGAGCCACTTTAACAAAGGCAAAAAGCGACGATGTTCCATTTGGAGCACATCGTGTATCCGCTCCAATCATGTTTGCACCTTGTAACGCAGCCATCAGTTTACAGGCCAAATCTCCTTCCTCATTTAAAAAACGTGCCTCCATGGAATCCAGTACTTCTTGTCCCAAAAGGATGTTTCCCTGAATGGCGTAATTCGGGCCGACAATGTGATTCTTAAAATCATCGGTTGAGGAACCCGTATGAGCTGCCGCTTCGGGACTCCCATTTACCATTGCCGCAATACCATATTGGCGAAAGGCGGGTTGTCCTTGAATGTCATTAGCAATTAACCACTGGATAATCTGACTCGGTGTTTGCCCAAGGTTCATTTGGTTGGTCGCATTCGTTTGATTCGCTGGCAGGTAATATGCCTGCGTGTTAATCGCTCCAACTCCTGGGATGAGTTGTCCCAAAAAGTCGTCACCTGGAACGCTGACAATGAATAAGTCGACACAGGAAGCACCAGCGCTACCTACCTCACCCGTTACAGAATCCACTGCGACTATTGAAAAAGTATCTTGCGCGTTCACCTTAGATGACAAGCATAAAACAAGCGACATAAAGAGTATTGACTTCATATGAAATAAATTGAATCTCAAGTTACTACTTCAATATGAATAATTATTCTGAATCAAAAAATACCCTAAAAATTTTACTTATTGTTTCAAATACAATATCTTAGTGTAAAATTATCGATTATGAAAAAAATTATTACCTCACTTTTTGTCGTGGCTGCGGCTACAACATACACCTTTGGACAGAATAACATTTCTGCCGATGCATCCGATGCTTGGATCGCATATATGAACGTTTTTGATTTACCTTCTGATGGCGGTGGTTACCAATTCGGATCTTCATGGGCTGTGGATCAAGCTAAAACTACGCTCGATGGAACTGCGAACACGATTACCCTTCAGCCGAACTTCAACACGTACGCTGAAAACCCAGGAGATGCTTTCTGGATCAATCAAACAACAATGGAAGGGAACAAACAAATGGAAGCCCTTACGTTTGTTGAGCCTGGAGCAACATTTAACGATGCCGATTTGACATTCTCAGGAAGCGTTTCAGCATTCACGTTGGACACAACTCAATATTCTGCTCAGTACTTTATAAAAGCATTGGATCCAGCAAATGGATTTGCTGACGCTTTGGGAGGAGCCTATGTTTTCGCGCTTCCAACAAGTGGCGTATTCAATGTTTCAGTTACAGCTGCAGAACTTCCTGCTGGGCTAATTGTTCAATACGGATTTATCATTACTGGCCGTAACGCCAATCCTGCTGACGAAGCTGCACTAGGAAGTGTTGTAATCACAGCTCCAGATGCAAGCATTGATGAAGCGAGTCCATTTGGATCAATCGCGACGTACCCTAACCCAGCTACTGAGTTCATCTCAATTTCAAGTGAAATCGAAGTTGAAGCGTTCAAGGTATTTGGAACTAGCGGACAGTTATTGTTAGATGGATCTTACAATGGATCAATTGACGTTTCTTCTCTTCGTAATGGAGTTTACTTCATCGAAGTACAATCAGGAGATTTGAAAGAAACACTTTCTTTCGTTAAGAAATAATTCACCTTTTTGGTTTAAGTAGGGAGATGCTGGTTTAACCGGTTTCTCCCTTTTTCATTTAAACCTGAGCAGATTATAAGCCACGGAGTAGTAACGTAGCTAATCGAACCTAGGTTGTAACTACAAAAAAATGGATCAAGAATGCCAGAATACCGTAGCAATTTGGTATTTTGAGCATCTCCAACAGAGTTTAAACAAATGCGTAGACTTTTTATTTTTCTTTCTTTTGCTTTCCTCCTCACTTCATGCGAGAAAGAAGTGTTTGATTTGACCGAAGAAGTTGCCATCGGGCACAACTCATCAATTCTCGTTCAAACAGAGAACTCGGGGCAAATCGAGGTGAAATACACCGAACTTCTTGATGAATCCCGCTGTCCTCCAGATGCTATATGCGTATGGCCTGGATTCGTTAAAGTGCAGCTTAAGCTTGATAACAAAGAACATGTTGAACTTGGTCTTGGTGAGACGACAGTGGATTCTGTTGTCTACAATAATCACGTGATCAAACTTCTCTCTGTTGAATACGACAGTGATGACGATTTTGGTGTCGAGAATAAATCAGCTGTAGTGATTCGCGTGGACTAATGCTCTCGTAAAATCAAGAGCGGAACATCCGTTAACATACTTAACTTTCTGGAAGTACTTCTGTGAACGATGCGCTCAAGGAACCCGTAGTTTCTTGCAACGATAGCAATCAAATCTGCATCAGCTTCGTGCGCGTAGTCCAAAATATCTTCCTCTGCCACCTTTAATTCTTTAGAATGAAATCCATGTGGGAGATCAAGGAAGATGGTATCTAATCGTAAGGTTTCACGTTCTATAGACATTGCGTCATCTTTGGAACTATCAAGGTGTAAAATATCCAATTTTGATCCTGTCCCCTTGACAATCTGTCGAATAGGTTGGAAGGTTTCATATCCCTTTACATGCTTCAAATCGGTTGCGAAAACGATCTTTTTCGTGGACATTACTCCGCAGTCATTTGGGTAGAGAAGAACGGGAACTGTCGCGTGCTTCACAACGTTGGCTGCATTGCTTCCAAGAAGAACTCCTTTCGCTCCGGTAGCTCCTGTAGTTCCCATTACGATCATTTCGATGGATTCATTTTCAACGATTTTCGAGATTACATCGATGAACGTGCCTTGTATAGCGTGTCCTTTAATTTGAACGTTCGGAAACCGTTCACGTGCTGCTGCTAATTCTTTTCTAATGTCTTCTTCTCGATCTTCCTTTAGAAGATTATCTAAATCGACTGAGACTACTGCTCCTGAATACGGCATTCGATAGATATGCGTTAACCAAAACACCGTGCTAGTATCGTTAAAATTATTGATCGCATAATCAAGTGCCAATCTAGCATTCTGCGAGAAGTCTGTTGGGATAATTATTCTTTTCATTTGTCTGATTTTATGTTACCGAAACATTGATTGCATTGCCCTTTTATCAGTCAAACAATTAATCACGATTATTGATATCCTGTAATGGAGATGCTCCCATTGTCTACAGAATAAAATTAGTGCAAGGAGCGTCAGAAAACTATGACGAAAATCAGTTTGTAAGAGAATATTGGGTCAATGCTAAAAGCTGTGGAGAAATGTATAATTCATTCTGAAAACAACATACAGTTTGTTTACGACATTCTCTCTTCGAAACAAGATTCAACACTTTTTGGTTGGGCACAAAAAGTGTTCAAAAATGCCCTTTGCGCTTATTTTTCTACGATCAGAAATACTCTCGAAACGCGGTGTTTTCGGTGATCGCCCCGATAGTTATCGGGACGCTTCCTCAAACACTAGCTCGTTTCAATTCGATTCCTTCACTCCTTAAAATAGGCGCCGATAACATACTAAGTTCTATT
>JBGCDF010000065.1:0-21363 GCA_045105095.1 Crocinitomicaceae bacterium
CGTCAACCGTTATTTTTTTTAATGCTACTGCGACCACCGAGATCTACACACTCTCCCTCCACGACGCTCCCCCATTCTCAACGCACAAAAAAGCGGTCCTAAGACCGCTTTCCCCAGAGAACGGGAGTTCTCTGTTAACCTAACCTAACCACTATTCAATTAGGTATAGACGAAAAAATGTGCCAAACATTAAAGACCTGAGCGAAAAACGACCAATGGTGCAGTATCTGCGATGAGTCAACATTTAGCTAATATCAATTTGGTTTTTTTGACAGGAAAAGAAATGCAATGGAACGGACAAATAAGTCAACAACAAAAAAGCGGTCCGAAGACCGCTTTCCCCAGAGAACGGGAGTTCTCTGTTAACCTAACCTAACCACTATTCGATTACGTATAGACGAAAAAGTGTGCCAAAACTCCTCAGAACACCTAAAATCAGACAAAAGGTGTCCTTTTTTCGATGAATTGACAGAATTACGACTTTTTGACTGCCAAAAATCCCTGCCAAAAAGTATCTTCACACAGCAATTTTCCCATTTTGACAAAAATTTTCTCATTTCTGGCGTGCATTGTTGTCTCAATTAGTCTGTTGTACACACGTTACACGTATTCCTATTTTGACAGAAGCTATCCAATGGTACTGACAACTTGGGATGGATTCGGATATTACATGTACTTGCCATCGGCATTTATCTATAATGACTTCACCGAATTAGACTGGTACCCTGAAATGAATGAGAAATACCATTTCTCTGATGAAAATTTCTACCAGGCACACAAAGCAGAAAACGGTAACTACGTCAACAAATATTTAGGAGGAGTTTCAATCCTTCAGATGCCACTTTTTGGGATTGCCCATGTGATCGCGCTGAATTCTGATTATCCCGCTGATGGATTCTCCCCACCATATCAATACACCTTGGCATACGGCGCTTTATTCTATTGCATACTTGCTTTATTTCTTCTGCGTAAGGTGCTGCTACGATACTACGATGACCTCACCGTGGCAATCAGTTTGGTTCTGCTTTTCCTAGCTTCAAATGTTGTCCAGTACATATCAGTAGATGCTGGGCTCAGTCATGTATACATTTTTCCCCTGTACGTTCTGATTCTCTATGCCACCATCAAATGGCATGAAAAACCCTCCTTCATCTGGGCTGCTGCAATTGGATTAATCATTGGTTTAGCCACGATCTGTAGACCTACGGAAGCGATCATGCTCTTTATTCCTCTACTCTGGAATACCCAAACAAAGGAAAAAAAGAAAGAGAAATGGGCACTTGTCCGTAAGCATAAAAAACACATTTACATAGCCCTCGCTTTTGGTTTACTCGGAGTTCTACCTCAACTGATATACTGGAAAATGACTGCAGGTACCTTCATTCATGATGTCGGGAGTAGTTGGAGATTTCTCACGCCTTTCTTTCGTGTCTTGTTTGGTTGGGAAACGGGTTGGTTCATTTATACGCCCGTTACCATTCTATTCATCATTGGGTTCTTCTTCATGAAGAATATGCCCTTCAGAAGATCGGTGATCATTTTTTGTTTACTGAATATTTGGATCATTATTTCTTGGGCCGATTGGAAATACGGGGCGCAATACTCCACTCGCGCATTGACTCAAAGTTACCCTGTTTTTGCTCTAGCTCTGGCGGCTTTGATCCATACAATTTTGCAAAAGAAGTGGAAATGGCTGCTCATTCCTGTTGGAGGATATTTAGTGTTCGTCAATCTCTTTCAAATTGGACAGTACAACGATGGAATCATGCACACAAGAGATAACAATCGCCTCTACTATTCGCGTATTTACCTCAACAACCATCCAACAGCTATCGATATGAGTTTACTGGATACGGATGAAGTGTTGAACGATGAAAGCGCATACAGAAAGACTCCTCTTTATCAATCAACAGAAGTCAACCCAATAGGTAAACATCCTTTTATGCAGGCCGAAGTGAAAGGGAAGAAAGATACTTGGTTAAAAATCTCAGCAGACATCAAAGCGCAAACAGGGTTTCAAACGAGCTATTTAGGATGTAGAAGCGGCAAAAAAAAGAGTCTTATTCGACTATTCAACGTGTTCTGTGTCGAAGGAAAATCAAACCGATATGAATTCTATTTTCACTTACCAGAGGTATCCTCTAGGAAAGCACGAAAGGTGGAATTCTTTGTGGAGTCAGAATTTGATTTCAGCGGAAGCTTGGAGAACTTCACTGTCACTCAACTTTCCAAGTAGGAATTTCAGAATAGCGTATAATCTGAACACAATTGTACACCCCACAAAGCTATCTTCGCTGCTTTTGAAACATGAAGAGCATTTTATTGATACTCACTTTTGGGACGTTCTCTTTTCTGTCTAATGCATATCCGGATAATTACGAGAAAAAGTCAATCGTTCAACAATTAACAGGGGCGTCCCATAGCGGATTAAGCAAACTTATTGAACTCTACCAACAATGTAATTCAAGTTCAGAAGCGCTTCGTTTGAAAGAAGAGTTAGATCATTTACTCACGAAAGCACCAAGTAAATCATTGAATCATATTGCCGCCGCTTCTCGTATCAGCACATTTGGAGATCACTCTACTGCCCTTCAACAATTACGGAAGCTATCGGTAACGCTCCATTCTGAATCTGCATACATTAAAGGAGAATATTATGTGACAATTGGAGAAATCACCTATCGTTCAGAAAACCCCACAAGCGCCATACAACATATCCAAAAGGGAATCGGATTTTTGGAAAAATCAGGAGAGAAAGAAGCCTTACAAATTGCCTATATCAGCCTTGGCTTGGCATATGGAGCGATAGATCAACATGAAAAAGCGCTCGTATATTATGATCAAGCTGAGCGCTCATCTGAAAACGCATCGGCAAAAGTCCAACTGTATCTTCAGTTGAACAGAGCGCTATCCTTGACACATCTCAGAAAACATGATCTTTCGAAAAACGCATTCCATGAAGCGCTTGACATTATTCGCGAAACGAAGGATTACTTCGCTGAAGTACGAACTTACGGGAATTTGGCAGATATTTATCTACTCGAGGACTCACTTGATGTAGCGATGCACTACTTACTTAAAGGTCGTAAATTAGCAGTAGAGAAGGGATTCAAGCTTGATTTAATAAGGTTTGATTTGACACTTTCTGAATTACATAAACGCCAAGGTAATTATGAAAACGCATTCATCTACCTGAAATCTCATGATAGCATCCGCAACAGTGTCCACATAGAAAAAGCTGCTGAGAATGCCGTTGAATTGGAGAAAATCAATCAAAAAACTATCCACAGATTAAAGCAGAACGCATTCAAAAGGACAATCGAATTGAAAAAACAGAAGAATTGGATCTTGTGGGGAAGCATCACCTTACTTTCCATACTTTGCGCTGTCTTACTGAGGCAATTCCTAATCATCAAAAAGAAGAATCGGGTACTACTCAGGAAAAATCTAACTGAGGAAAATATTGATTCGATCACACGTATTAAAAATAAGAACACTCTCTTGAGCGAAGAAGATTTGACCTTGATAAAAGCTTTCGAAGATTTCCTTATCGGGGATCGCGCTTTTCGTAAGCCAGATTTAACACAAGATAAAATCGCTAAAAAACTCGGAACTAACCGAACTTACCTTTCGAAAGCTATCAACGAACACTACGGCATCAGCTACAGTCGATGGCTGAATGAGCTTCGTATTTCAGAGTCTAAGAAAATGCTAATTGATAAAAAATTTGGTCACTACAGCATAGAAGGAATCGCAACTTCTGTGGGTTTTTCATCTTTATCTACCTTCAATTCCAATTTTAAGTCCCTCACTGGACTCACTCCATCCTATTTTCGAAAAAACTACCTAAACAACTGATCAACAATATTTAACATGTAAAATATAGACTCCCTAATTGATCAATCCGCTGGTGTAACCGACTTTTCAAGAGGTATTCCAAGCTATGTTTGTCCGAGAAAATAAATTCAAATTACACACTCTCAAATAAACATGATTGATATGAAAACGTTAATTACTTGCTGTATTATTCTTGCCTCCGTAGGCAAAACCTTCGCTCAGCCCTGCAAGGAAATTGTTGGATACTATCCAAGTTGGCAATGGTATGATCGAAATAAATTGGTTAACCCTCAAACCATCGATTACTCAAAATACACCATACTCAATTACGCCTTCCTCAAACCCGAATTGGATGGCTCAATTTCATTCTTTGATAGTTGGGCAGATGAAAACCTTCTGCTGGGTGAAATTGACTGGGCAAATGGTGGATACATTCCAAATACATCTCTGATCTCGAAGGCTCATTCAAACAGCGTAAAAGTTCTTCCTTCCATTGGTGGTTGGACCCTATCAGACAATTTCCCTGGGATTGCTGCCGATCCTGTCAAAAGGCAGACATTCGCTCAGGCCTGTGTCAATCTCTTACAGACCTATAATTTCGATGGAATAGACCTCGATTGGGAATACCCCGGATTCGCAGACCATAATGGTTCACCTCAAGATTATCAAAATTTCACACTTCTCCTGCAGGAAGTACGAACTGCTATCGACAGTTATGGTACTAGTATTGGGAAATCGATGCTATTAACAGCAGCTGTTGGCGCCAATCAGCAGCACATGGACAACGTAGATTGGAATTCCGTTTCACCATTGCTTGATATTATAAACGTAATGAGCTATGATTTCTTCGGGACATGGGATGCCGTCACTAACCATAATGCTCCACTTTTTGCACCTCAGTCTGGAGACCCAGCCTTTAATCTATCTCATAGCATCGATTTATTAATCAATACGTATAACGTACCAAAAGATAAAATCACCGCAGGTATTGCTTTTTATGGTCGTTCGGCAAAAACGAATGGTACACCGAATCTTCATGGACCGTCGAATGGAGTTGCGGATAACATCACTTTTAGCATTGACGCAGGAACACCATTATACTACAATATTCTTCTCCAGCAATCTCTTTTCAATGAGCACTGGGATGCTACGGCCAAAGTACCTTACTTCACTGGAAAGAACGGGCTCAACACCTTCCTTTCGTATGACAATGAATCTTCCATAGAATTAAAAGCACAACATATCGTGGAACAAGAAATACGAGGAGCTATCATTTGGGAAATTACGGGAGATTACATTGAAACTGCTGAAGGATCTGGTGTAATCGCACACACGCCATTGGTGAATACCTTGAATGACGTTTTTTGTAATTATGCACCTTCAGGAGGAGGGGGTACTGGAAATGTTGGGCTGGATGAAATCGAGCACTTTTCAGTGTCCGTTTACCCGAATCCAGCAACAAACATCATACATCTATCATCGACCATCGATGAATTACTCCAAGTTCGAATTGTTGACTCCAAGGGTAAAGTTGTTTTAACAGTACTATCCACGAGTCAAAATCGTGCTATTGACATTTCCCCTTTTGAAAACGGTGTTTATCAACTGGAAATCACACACCTTTCTGGTGAAACTACTCGGACCAAAATGGTTAAGTTAATATGAATTTGAATTGAATTCCGAGTTAGTTTGAAGAGAAGCGCCAGAATCGTGGCGCTTCTTTTGTATCTTCGCTCCATGACGTTTGACGAACAAATGATGCTTCGCTGTTTGCAGTTGGCCGAACTTGGAAAGGGCAATGTTGCGCCAAATCCAATGGTCGGTGCGGTAATCGTTCACGAAGGAAAAATCATCGGGGAAGGATACCATCAACAATTTGGAGGGCCGCACGCAGAAGTCAATGCGGTTAATTCCGTTGAGAATGAAGAACTTCTGAAAGAAAGTACCATTTACGTAACACTTGAGCCCTGTTCTCATTTCGGAAAAACACCTCCATGTGCCAATCTTCTTGTCGAAAAAAACTTCAAACGAGTTGTCATTGGCACCCTTGATGCGCACGCAAAAGTTTTCAAAAAAGGAGTAAAACGTCTTGAGGACCACGGAATTGATGTAACTGTTGGCGTGTGCGAACAAGCATGCTTGGAGTTGAATCGTGCCTTCTTCACTTTTCACGAAAAAAAACGACCGTTTGTTCTATTGAAATGGGCCCAGACTCAAAACGGGTTGTTGGATAATTCAGAAGGAAAACAAGGAGAGGTATCATGGATTTCTGCTCCAGAAACGCAGGTGAAGGTCCACCAATGGAGAGTTGAAATTCAATCCATTCTAGTAGGCAAAAACACCGTACTTAACGATGATCCATCTCTGACCGTTCGAGCAGTGAAAGGAACAAATCCTATTCGAATAGTATTGGATAGTAACAACGCCATACCTTCTTCTACGAAAGTAAAGAATGGAGAGGTGGAAACAATTGTATTCAATGTCGAGAAAGAAGGAGAAGAGCATGGCGTGCGATATGTTCAACTTACTGAACTTTCTCCTGAGCGCATTTTGAAATCACTTTATGAGCAACACATTCAGTCTGTGCTAATCGAAGGAGGAAAAAGCGTGTTGCAATCGTTCATTGATTCCGATCTGTGGGATGAAGCACGGGTCATTTCTGGAAAATCCACTTTTAAATCGGGAACACCTGCTCCCGAAATCAACGGACAAAAGATCAAAGAAGAAGTCTTTTTTGGTGATCACATTTCCTATCTTCGTCCACTATGATCCCATTACTCCTTTCGGTTCTAAGTTCCAGTTTGATCTTTGTCATCTTCAAGCTTTTCAAAAAATTCGGAATCGATACTTTTCAGGCTATTGTAGTGAACTATTTCACCGCATTTACAATCGGTTTTACGCTATACGGTCAAACATGGGATCCCGAATGCCTTGAACAGAACAGTTGGATGTACTATGCCGTACTTTGCTCCCTATTGTTCATTGGTTTGTTCCTGCTAATGGGAAAAAGTTCCCAATTGAATGGGGTTGCATCTACTTCCATTGCTGTTAAAATGAGCATGGCGATTTCATTGATTTTCATGATCATTGGGTACGGTGAATCCATTACCCTTTTGAAGATTTTAGGAATCTTGTTAGCATTTCTTGGAGTTTATTTGGTTTCCAAGCCATCGAAATCTAAGAACAGTCAAACCTCCGCATTGTGGATGCTAGTTGTGCTTTTCGTAGGCAGTGGGGTACTTGATTTCGTGTTAAGCTATGTAGAGAATACGCAATTTGAATTTATAAATGCCTCTCTTTTCTCCGCTATTGGATTCGGTCTTGCAGGTGCATTGGGCTTAATCATTTTAAGCGTTCGATACATCCAAGGAAGCGCCAAGTTTCAGTTCAAGAATGTTTTAGCGGGTATCATCTTAGGTATCCCCAACTATTTCTCAATATACTTACTGCTTCTCTCCTATAAGTCCACTGGTTGGGATGATTCCACTGTTCTCGCCATCACGAATGTCTCGGTTGTTTTGTTATCCGCAGTTATTGGATTTACAGCATTTAAAGAAGCTACCTCTACACAGAAAATCATTGGATTAGTTTCTGCGATTCTTGCAATTTGCGTACTTTACATCGCCAATTAAACACCATGAGACCAACATGAAAATATACCCACTTAGTTCAGGAAATTTTAAGTTAGATGGAGGAGCCATGTTTGGAGTTGTTCCAAAAACGCTTTGGCAACGAACGAATCCAGCAGATTCTAACAACATGTGTGACTGGACAATGCGCTGCATGTTGATTGAGGATGGAGATCGCTTAATCCTGACTGACACTGGTATTGGGGATAAGCAAACAGAAAAATTCTTTTCGCACTATTATTTGTCGGATGAGAACAGCCTTGAGCCGAACTTAAACGCACTAGGGTTTTCTGCAGATGACATCACGGACGTATTCCTGACACATTTGCATTTCGATCACTGCGGTGGAGCCATCAAATGGAACAAAGACCGAACAGGTTTCGAACCAGTATTCAAGAATGCTTACTACTGGAGTACTGAAAAGCACTGGAAATGGGCCACAGAACCCAATCAGCGGGAAAAAGCTTCATTTCTTAAGGAAAATATCATGCCTATTCAGGAAAGTGGACAATTGAAATTTGTAGAGCGAAATGGTGATTTCACAACGAATGTATTCAACAATTTCGATGTCCTTTTTGTGGACGGTCATACCGAAAGCATGATGATTCCTCACATTCACTACAAAGGAAAGACACTCGTTTTCATGGCTGATTTGCTTCCAAGTGTTGGACACGTACCTCTGCCCTACGTGATGGGATATGATACGCGCCCGCTAATCACACTTGAAGAAAAAGGGCAATTCCTCACTAAGGCGGCGGACAATGAACACGTATTATTTTTGGAGCACGATAGTATGAATGAATGTGCTACACTTCAGCATACCGAAAAAGGAGTTCGACTAAAAGATACCTTCCGATTCAACGATCTTTTTTAACCCACATCCCATTCTAATTTTTTATCCTTATTTTTCATACGCTAAACGACAACTATGAATAAGTATTTACTGGAAATCCTCAAAGACAACAATACGATCATTATCCCAGGTTTAGGTGCACTTACTGTCACCAACAAGGAAACGGGAGAAACGATGTTTATGCCGTATTTGCAGCACGATGATGGCAAGCTAGCCTCTTTTATTGCTGAGAAAGATGGTGTCGATGAGGCAGATGCGAAAAACATAGTTGCAAAGTACGTTCGTGAAATTAAAGCGGAATTGGACAAAGGTGAATCTTTCTCCATGTTCCAATTGGGAACTTTCAAAAAGAAAGACGACGGAGATATTGAATTCGAAAACTGGACAAAAGCGACAACGGAAGAAGAAGTTTCCGCACCGGCCGTTGCGGCAGCACCTGTAAATGAAGAGGTGCCTGCTGTGGAAGAACCTGTTGTTGAAGAAGCTCCTGAAATGCTAACTGAAACAGTTCCAGAACCAGCCGATGCGAAGCTTCAAGAAGAAGGAACGGGAAGTGACTTTACCGAACAACCAACATCTGAACCTGCAGCAGAGATTATTGAAGAGCCTACCCTTGAGCCAGAGCCTGAAATTGTCCCTGCTCCCTTAGTCGAGCCAGAACCAATCATCGAACCAGAACCAATCATTGAACCAGAGCCAATTATTGAGCCTGAACCCGTGACCCCTGAAGAACCAACTCCAGTTGTAGAGACTAAGGTCGAAATACCTGAGGTAATACCTCCAGTTCCTGAGCCAATTATTGAGCCTCAATCAGTGATCCCTGAAGAACCGACTCCAATTGTAGAGTCTAAGGTCGAAATACCCGAGGTAATCCCTCCTGCTCCAGAACCGATTTCGGAAATTGATGATTTCATTCCCGAAAAGACAACATTGGAACCTTCGCCTCTTTTGGATGATATCGCTCCAACTTCGGCTGTCGCATTAGATCCTGAAATTGAATCGGGACTTGAAAACGGCGAAGAAGAAAATGGAGAAGGTGAAGAAGAGGAAGAAAAGAAAAAAGCAGGTGTAGGATTCTGGGTGACACTCATAATAGTAGCCTTAGGAATTATTGCTGGTGGCGCTTATGTTGGACGCAATTACAATGAACTCAAACAACACATTCCCTTCCTTGCAGATAAGGACAAAGACATTGAAAAGAATTCCTTGAAAGATGAAATCTCCAATGTAATTAAAGAAGATAAATACTCGAAACCAGAGAATGGAAGTGAGAACGTCGAAGCATCGAACAACGATGAAGAAGGGTCTAGCGAAGAAGGTTTGGGTGAAGAAGTTGATGAAGGATCGAATGGAACCATGGAGGTAGAAACTCCAGAACCTGAAATAACGACGCCTGAGGTAAAGACACCTGAACCTGTAAGTGTATCATCCAGTTCAGGCGGACCTTTTAAGGTAATCGCTGGAGCGTTTTCATCGGAAGATAATGCGAAGCGCTTGGCGGCCGAATTCAAGGCGAAAGGTCTGAACTCTGAAGTTTTCATGAAAGGAGAATTACATGCTGTGAGTGTGCAATCGTATCCAAGCTCAGAAGCAGCTAACGCTGATTTACCAAAGTTACAAGGAATGGCTCCAGGAGCTTGGATATACTATAAGCGATAATCCAATATCTATCCTCTTTCTGATGATGGAAGAAGTCTAGAATCTTCCAGAGCAGCAGCTCTGTGACCTGCTGTTTTCAGGTACTCTTGGTTCTGGGCAAACTCCATAAACTTAGCAACAGAGGCATGCTCCACAATCAACATTGCATCCCAAGATTCGGTTTCGGGTCCGACAGAAAACGATTGCACTCACCAAAATATACAACACGACTTCCAGCCTTTTCCAAATGAGGCTGCCTACATTCCATGTATAATTCGTAAGCTTCTTTTCCAGAGGTTTCGTTCTCCGGTTGAATAGATTCTAAGTTGGAATAATCAGCGCGTGCTTTGAATTTCAACAAATTGAGCATGGTGATTTTTCCTTTTTGATGGAAGTCCATGTAGAATTGCTTACCTGCCTCTTGGTTCGCATCCAAATACTTTTTCATTGTATAGGCATTTCGTTTTTCAATCGTTGAATCTCTTTAATCATACGCATTAATACGTACAGTCGGTAACACCCTTGCGACCACGTTTACCTCTTTTATGAGATCCTTTCATTCTCGTCTTGCACTTCGGGTTATATCGAATTGGAACCTTAAGATTGAAATATAAATCTGCACCGTAAAGATTTGATCGCATAATCCAATGTCCGAGTTTATCCGTTCCTATTGACAATGGTCCCAATCGCATGCTCAACCCCATTTGCGGGTAACGATATTCATATAGACTAATAGGCAATGCTGCTTCAAACCAAAAGGTTTCGAAACGAGGTGTGATGCTCAGAGAATTAGCGTGTCGGATCCCAAATTGTCGTCTACCAACTGGAAGCCCTTGAATCAAGGTAGCGTTGACATAAAAACGCGAAGCCCAAACATTGTAATCGAATTGCGCTGAGATGTAGGTTGGGAGACGAATTTTATTCGGGTTTCGAACCTGACCTTCATCGATGTTGTCCTCCAGCGCCTGGAATAAATCTAATGGATTATCCTCATTGATTTGTTCAGTTGCATAATCCTCCCATGAATAATTATCAAAATCATACCCAGCAAACTGGACGTCACTTTCATCAAACTTGAGTGAACCAATGTCTATGATCGATAATCCCAGTTTGTATTTGTAAGGAATCTCATTACACCCCATTTTAGGTGAATTCGGATAGTAAGAACTCGCGTCACCTAACATTTTCTGATAGGTGAATCCAAGATCAAGTCCCATTCCTGCTTTCCAATTCATTCTTGGATTTGGTGTGTACATGGCATCCGTTTGTACATCATACAAGAAGGCAAGGGAATCATTATCCACGTTGAAATCCATTTGATATACATTGGCCGCTCCTCCTGCGAAAGAGACAAATTTGGAAATTGAAATCCCGCCCATGAACATATCTTGTCGTCGTTTCAGAAAAGTGTAGGCATACGAACCTTTGATTTCACCGAATTGCAAGGATGCCACTCTCATATTTTGTACGGAATAATCAATATCGTGCTGCTCCGTGAAATCAGGCACCCCATTCTCAATGAATTGCCCAACGAAACTTGGAACTCTTCGAACAGATGTGTAGCTGCGAACACCAAAAGCCAATCCTGCAGCGTGATCACCCTGACTCCAAACGGCGCTTGGTCCAGTCACAAAATTGCGGTTGTACATGTGGTAAAATCTACGCCCTTGATTAAATCCGATGTCATTTTCTGTGGGAAGTCGGTCTTCTGTCAATTCTCCTTTTCGCACTTGGTTGAGATCACGAAGTAAGGAAAACCATGATTGATCTTGCAAGTAAACAAGGTTATTATTCGTGTACGAACCCGCACCTACAATGTTGATATCGAGCCAGACTTTCGCATCCAACATACTGGATGGATTGATGTAAACGGAATTTGTTGGAGTGAAATTACCGTGTAGTGTCCCAAAGGCGTTTTGTCCTAGAGCAGAAGATATAATACTTCCCATGAACGCTGTACACGCAATTAATTTCCTCAATACATTTACAGTTTTAAGATTAGATCAACTAATCGATTAGAGTATCCCGCTTCGTTATCGTACCATCCCATAATTTTGACCATATTTCCGACAACGCTGGTTAACTGTGCATCGAAAAGACAACTGTGGGGGTTCCCTAATATATCAACGGAAACAATTGGGTCATTCGTATACTCGAGGATGTTTTTTAATTCTCCAGACGCTGCTTTTTTCATCGCAGCCTTGATTGCGTCTACGCTTGGAGGGTTATCAACAATCAGTGTCAAATCGGTCAAAGAACCGTTCGGAACTGGCACTCTGATACCACAACCACCTATTCGGCCTTCAAATTCAGGAAAGATTTTCGCCAGTGCCTTAGCTGCACCCGTAGTCGTTGGTACGATAGACTCTCCAGCAGCACGAGCTCTGCGCAAATCTATATGTGGGGCATCGTGCAGACGCTGGTCAGTTGTGTAACTGTGAACAGTCGTAATAAAGGCACTTTGGATGTCACAAATCTCTTTCCTGACCTTGAGCATAGGCGCTGCAGAGTTTGTTGTACACGAAGCATTGGAGACAATCAAATCGGTTTCTTCAGGTAGGTCGTTATTCACTCCTGATACTAGCGTCGGTACATCTCCTTCCTTCGGAGGCGCTGACATAACCACTTTTTTCGCTCCACCAACAAGGTGCTTACTCGCCAACTCCTCAGTCCTGAACCTTCCTGTAGATTCCAATACAATTTCTACCCCGTAATCCGCCCAGGGAATTTTCTCAGGGTCACTCTCTGAAATGAACTGAATCACTTTACCACTTTCGAAAACAAGCTTATTCTGTTCTATAGTAAACGAATGCCCAAGACGACGATGAACGCTGTCGTACTTAAACAAATGAGCAAGTGTATGGATATCTGAAAGGTCATTTACAACCGCCACATCGATTTCAGAATTCTCGAGGGTCATTCGTGTAAAATATCTGCCGATTCGACCAAAACCATTCACTCCAATTACCTTCATAAACGTTCTTATTATAATCGGTTCTAAAGGTAAATGTTATTTGCAGATCGAAACCTCAAATCATAAAAAAAGCTTCTCCCCATTCCGATAGTTATCGGAGCTGAGAGAAGCCTTCAATGTATCTAGTGTATTTTAGTGCACTACCTGAACAAACCCTTGTTTTACCAGAGGTTCGCCATTGTCAAGAGCTGCTTTAATCGTGTAAAAGTATGTTCCTTCTTCTACTCGGGTTCCATTTGGCGTATTCCCATCCCACTGTCCAGCCGGATTAGTAGATTCATACACAATATTACCCCACCTGTTCGTGATGACGCAGTCATACTCAGCGATTCCTTCTTGCTGAACAAACCACACATTGTTTCCACTTTGCGAAGAAAGTGAAATGATGTTTGGCACACTAATATCACATAACTTGTTATCCAAGATTGAAGTTGCTGTCCAAGAGTGACAGATATTAGAGCCTGTAATACTATAAGAGCCAGGCTCTGAAACCGTAATTGTAAGTCCCGTTTCACCAGTATCCCAAACAAAATCAGTTCCCGCTCCGTTTTCGAATGCCAATAAGTCAATTTCTGTACCTAAACATACTGTTGTATCAGGAAGAGCAACGAAAACATATGATGGGAATACAATATCTGCACTCACCGCCATATTACATACGTCATCCGTAAACGTTACTGTGTATATTCCAGGAACGTTAATTTCGATGAATGGATTCAATGATGAACTATCATCAAAGTGAACCGTAGTATCGGAAGCTGTCCAAATCCCTCCTGCGTAAGCTTGAGTTCCTGTAACGAGCATATTGTAATTACACGCTAAGGTATCTCCAAAAATTTGCGGTGGAGAAATGAATTCGATATCCGCTGAGGCTGTATTTCCACAAAGATCATCCGTATATGTTACAGTGTAAATTCCACTTGTTGAAGCGGTAGCTAGCGGGTTTAAAGTTGTTGCTGAAGGACTGAAAGAAACGTTTCCAGTTGGTTCAGACCAACTACCATTCTCAGGGTAGACGGACGTTCCCACAATTTGGAAATCTGATTGACACAATGATGTATCTGAGAAAATTGTAGGCAACTCAACAAAGATCAGCGTTGCCGTATCTCCAGTATTACAGTTATCCAAATAACTGATATCGTACGTACCAGGTGTTAAAGCCGTAAGCATGGGGTTCACAGCATTAATATCAGAAAACGTCAACTGTGGAGAGGAAGAATACCATGTACCAGAAGGATTACCCAAACCGGCCACTTGATAAGTTGTTGTTCCGCTACACAATGTGTCACCTGTGAAAACAGTAGATTCCACGGCTTCGACAACAGTAAATGATGTATCAGCCTGACAGTAACCTGAAGAATCCCAGATTGAAACATTGTAGTTTCCAGCACTCAGAGAGTTGCTGAACAATGAATCCAAAGCTATGTTTCCAAGATTCCAAGTAACGGAATCCAAATTTAATGAATCCGGAATGTAGACATCGGCAGTTAATCCAGGACAAACGCTAAGGTTACCTTGTAAATTAAACACTGGCGCCGTAGCGATATTGAAATCCTCTTCAACTCGTTTGTAACAACCATTTACACTCACGGTAACACCATTTGGTCCAGATTGAGAAACCCAATTAGTCGAATCGTTGGCGGAATCATCCCACAAGTAGGTATCAAAAGGACCATTCAGCACATTCACCAGCACACTATCACACCCCTCCGTGGGCGTCAATACTGGATCTATGACGACAGGAGAGTCCTCGATAAGAATTACAAAGTTTATTGTAGTTACACCTGGAGTCGGTGCAAAATTATCCGTTGCTGTCACCGTTATATCATAGGTTCCTGCTGAGGCTGGATCTCCAATAATCCGAAGTATGAGTTCCGCTGTGTTTCCGGGTACATTACTTACCTGTTGAAGCGTAGTCAAGCCCCCGTTATTATAGGTAATACTGGTTGACTGGGTGACCTCCGGGGATAAGAAACTTATCGAAATATCAGCTGTATCTCCAAAACTACAGACCTTGAATGTATCACAGGAAGAGATCCCTTCAGGAATAGGGGGAACATTACTTGTATTACAAAGATCAAAGTAGAAACTCTTGTAATCTAACCAACTAATCCCATCAGGGTTACCGAGGGCACCGTCGAAATCAACTCCAGGATGATCGAACTGCGAGATCAGGAAATACCCAATGTTATCTCCTTTGTTCGCTCCACATGTCGCTGGAATCCCACCGAATCCATTCACACCTTGAGAGGCAGATCCCGTTGTCCATTGCATGTCTTGATAACAAAAAGCTACATTTCCTTGATTCACAACAGGATCGGCTCCATCAGTAATAATTAGCTGGAACGTATTTAACTTATCACCTTGTTGATTGTAGTAACCAACATCTTCCCAGTTAATATAGACCGCCGTTGGTGTAACTTTGTAGAGCACCTGTCCATTTCCAGATCGTGTATCAACATCGGCCCAAAAAGGTGCAATAATTTGGTTGTTAGCAGATGGAAATGCCGTAGATGAAAACGAAGAAAGAATATTGGTAAACGTTATATTTCCATTGTTGTTAATATAGAACGAGTTGTATGTTTGTCCATAAAAACAAAAGTTAAATGGAATGTTAATCAACGCACTCGAACCGTCATCATTTGGCTGCATGGCAAGCGTGTATGATGAGTCAGGCTCAGTATAGCAATCACATGCCGACCGATTCCCTGAAGACATTCCTGGCGGAGAAAAAACCGGAGTAAAGCCCGCTGGGTCAAAGAGGGAAGGATTAGATAACAAATTGACGCCATCTAGCTGCCCAGACTGCTTAAGATTATCATATTGTGACGATCCAACGACAACCTGACCAAATACTACTACTGTTACGAGTAATGAAAGAATGGATAATACTATCTTCATTTTGAAGTGATTTTTTTGTTTTAACAATGTTCCTATAAACGTGACGTAATTTCTAAGAAAAAGTATGCATCGCTTGATCGGAACATACCTTCAAGGTGAGCGAATGTACGAATTAACCGTTAGAAATCTAACATAAACAAGTCCTATTCTTGTAAACTTAACAAGAGCCTTTGGGTCAAAGCATATATTTCATTCTTGACAGATAACCCGTTTGTTTGGATGTCAAATTCTGTGTATAAATGATGAATTTCCTTGATAAGTTCCGATTTGAACGGAGATGAATTCAGGAATTAAAGGTTAGCTTTGTAACCAAAAACAGGGGTAAATCTTATAAATAACAGTCATAATGGAGACTCAGGAGTTAAAAAATATTTCATCACAAGTTAGAAGGGACATCGTGCGTATGGTTTCAGGAGCAAGTTCAGGACACCCAGGTGGTTCCTTAGGATGTGCGGATTTTTTAACCTTGTTGTATTTCGAAGTAATGAAACACGATGCATCAAGCTTCAGCATGAACGGTAAGGGTGAAGACATTTTTTACCTGTCTAACGGACACATTTCTCCTGTTTGGTACAGCGTTTTGGCACGATCGGGATATTTTCCTGTTGATGAATTGGTTACATTTCGTAAGCTTTCAACACGCCTTCAAGGTCACCCTTCCACAGACAAAAACATTCCAGGAGTGAGAATGGCCTCTGGTTCTTTAGGACAAGGATTGTCTTGTGCTTTAGGAACAGCATTGACAAAAAAATTGAACGGAGATTCTTCATTGGTGTACACACTACACGGAGATGGTGAATTGCAGGAAGGACAAATCTGGGAAGCAGCTATGTATGGGGCAGCCAACAAGGTTGACAACCTCATTGCAACTATCGATTACAACGGTCGTCAGATTGACGGAGACGTGGATGATGTACTGTCTCTTGGGAACCTTGCGCAAAAGTGGCATGCTTTTGGATGGGAATTACTCGACATGAACTGTCACAACTTCGAAGACATGAAGCAAACAATTGCGAACGCACAGTCATTCGTAGGTCAGGGAAAACCGATCGTTATTATAATGACAACTGAAATGGGTCAAGGCGTAGATTATATGATGGGAACGCATAAATGGCATGGAAATGCTCCGAATGCTGAACAATTGGAAAGTGCCTTGAACCAACTAGAAGAAACTCTTGGGGATTACTAAATGAAAAAAGCGCTTGCCATATTACTCTTGTTTTTAAGTTCATTTTCTTTTGGACAGGAGGAACTGACACGTATACTTTTCATTTTAGATGCATCGAATAGTATGA
This sequence comes from Crocinitomicaceae bacterium, assembly GCA_045105095.1. Lineage (GTDB taxonomy): Bacteria > Bacteroidota > Bacteroidia > Flavobacteriales_D > Crocinitomicaceae > UBA4466. The sequence goes on from JBGCDF010000065.1 coordinate 17,128, forward strand.
ATGCCCGATGGGGAGTTCAAACACGAATTGATGCAGCCAAAGAACTTTTAGCCAAAACGGTTGACGACCTACAAGGTGTTCCAAACCTAGAAATCGGATTAAGAGTATATGGACACCAGTCCCCTATTACAGCAACTTTTCAAGACTGTAACGATACGAAACTGGAAGTCCCATTTGCACAAGACAACTTTTCTCGTGTTAAGAGCCGAGTAAAGTCAATTCAAGCGAAAGGAACAACACCCATTGCGCGATCATTGGAAGCAGCCGCAGGAGATTTTCCAGATAACACATCAAGAAATGTGATCATTCTCATCACAGACGGATTGGAAGCCTGTGACAATGACCCGTGTGTTATCGCCAAAAAACTGAAAGATAAAGGTGTAAACGTTACACCTTTCGTTATCGGATTAGGAATGGACCTTTCTTATCTGGAAAAATTCCGATGTATTGGATCATACGAAGATGCAGAAACACGTGAATCATTTGAGAAAGTGCTTCAAAACGTCGTTCAAAAAGCACTTCTGAACACGACTGTGCAAATCAACTTAAACGACATCAGTGGGGCTCCAACAGAGACGGATGTCACTATGTTCTTATACGAAGCAGGAACGACAAACCTCAAGTACACATTTACACATACCATCAACCGATATGGCAATCCCGATACCTTGATTATCGATCCTGCTCTTGATTATGACTTGGTCGTAAATACTACTCCAAGAGTTGAGAAAAAGAACATCGATATCAAGAGAAACGTGCACAATACGATTGAAGTAGATGCTCCTCAAGGGAATATCCGTCTGAGATACATTAACGCGGCAAAACCATACCAGATCGACGCACGGATCATGCAAGATGGAAATCCAACAACACTAAATACTCAGAAAATCGGTTCAAAGGACAAGTACATTGTAGGAACCTACAACATTGAAATATTGACCTTACCTCGAATTTACGCAACAGTGAACGTCGAGCAAAGTTCCACTATTGATATAAACATCAAAGCTCCTGGGTTCATCAATTATTCAGGAATTAACAAGATTACCGGACAGATCTTTATGAAGAACGACAACGGTACTTGGGATTGGGTAACAAACCTCGAACAGAATAGTAGAAATGGTCGCGTTCAATTGCAACCCGGAGAATATAGATTAGTGTATCGACAAGTGGATTTGAAATCCTCTACCTACACCATGCAAAACGACTTTAGAATTAATTCCAACTCAACAACAACTATTAAGTTATGACAACGACAGCAACATTTGAAGTACTTGGTACGAAAGACACCCGATCAGGATTCGGAGAAGGACTTCTGGAAATTGGTAAACAGAATAAAGATGTTGTAGGACTTTGTGCCGATCTTACCGGATCCCTCAAAATGAATGCCTTTCAAGATGAATTCCCCGAGCGCTTTTTCCAAGTTGGAATTGCTGAAGCGAACATGATGGGAATGGCTGCTGGAATGACGGTTGGAGGAAAGATTCCTTTCACTGGAACATTTGCGAATTTTTCTACAGGTCGTGTGTACGATCAAATTCGTCAGTCGATTGCATACTCAAATAAGAACGTGAAAATCTGTGCTTCGCATGCTGGATTAACATTAGGGGAAGACGGTGCTACTCACCAAATCCTCGAAGATATTGGAATGATGAAAATGTTGCCAAATATGACGGTAATCGTTCCGTGTGATTTCAATCAGACGAAACAAGCAACAATGGCTATCGCTAATTATGAAGGACCTGTTTATTTGCGTTTCGGACGTCCAAAAGTTCCGATTTTCGTAAAACCAGATGCTGATTTTGTAATTGGGAAAGCTGATACATTGATGGAAGGAGCTGATGTTACCATCATCGCATGCGGACACTTGGTTTGGAAAGCTATTGAAGCGGCTGAAATTCTTGCGGAGAAAGGAATCTCTGCGGAAGTAATCAACATGCATACGATTAAGCCATTGGATACTCAAGCAATTATCAATTCTGTGGCAAAGACGCGTTGCGTTGTCACTGCTGAAGAACACATGATTAATGGAGGTTTAGGAGATTCTGTTGCTCAGGTAATTGTTCAAAACGATCCTGTTCCTCAAGAATTTGTTGGTGTAAACGATTCATTTGGAGAAAGTGGTAAGCCAGAAGAACTCTTGACGAAGTACAACATTGACACACCAAACATTGTAGAAGCTGCTCAAAAAGCGATTCAGAGAAAGAAGTAAATAGATGCAATTTCCCCAGGAAGATCAAGAAATTCTAGATTTATTCGATCAAGGAGGATCTTCTGTTGATCAGGCATTTCGATTGCTTGTGAAAACCTATGGGGAAATACTGTATTCGCAAATTCGCAAAATCACCCGAAATCATGAACAAACCAATGATGTTCTGCAGAACGTCTTGGTGAAAATCTATCAAAACTTAGCTAGTTTTAAGCGAAACTCTTCACTCTACACATGGATCTATCGCATCTCTAGAAATGAAGCACTGAACTTTCTGGAGAAGGAAAACCGTCGAACCGGAGTGGATATAGATCCACCGATGTTGGAAGTGATTGCGGGAAATCAATCGTTGGATACACTTGGAGCCGAACGAATTTCAGAACTGCTTAAGCAAGCGGTTGAATCCTTACCTGAAAAACAGGCTCTCGTCTTTCAGTTGAAGTATTTTGAAGATCTCCCGTATGCAGAAATTTCGAAGAAATTGTCAACTAGTCAAGGTGCTTTGAAAGCTAATTTTCATCATGCCAAACAAAAAATTCAAGAATATATTTTAAACGCATTAAACCAATGACATCTTCGGCTGTCTAAGAAACGTAATGGAAGAAAAAAACGACATATTCGATCATCTGAAACCTGGAAAAACTCCTGTTCCCGATGCTTCATATTTCGAAGCATTGGCGAATTCCGTTATTGAATCACAACAGGAAAACAAACCAGAAACGCAGAAGGAGACAAAGATTATCCCGCTGTACAAACGCCCTGTTGTTTGGATTGGAGCTGCCGCAGCGATCTTTATCGCGGGTATTCTAATCATGAATTTTGACAGAACAACAGAAACGGATTCAGACCCAATTCTGGCACTTACAGAAGTTTCTTCAAGCGATGTGTACGACTACATTGACGAGAATATTGAGGATTTCGAAACAGATTTAATTGTGGAGGCTTTGAGTGATTCGGACGTGGAAGAAATGTCTTTTACGGATGTAGAAATAAGCGAACCAACTCCCGAAGAAACAGATATTGCCATTGCAGAACCTATCTCATTCGATGAAATAGATTCTGATGATATACTAGATTATTTTAACGAAGAAGGAATCGATTCAGAAGATTTCGACGAAGATGAAGATTCATTTATTTAATAGGAAATTATGCAAGTAACAAATACCCTCCGAAAATCAATGTTGGCATTCGCAGTTGCCTTGTTTTCATTCTATGGTTTGAGTCAGGACGAAGCTCCGAGACAGACAAAAAAGGATAAAATTGAGCAACTCAAGATTGCGTACATAACGAAAGAGTTAGACTTATCCACCGAAGAAGCAGAAAAGTTCTGGCCAATATACAATGACATGAACGACGCTATCAAGGCAGAAAAGAAATCTCGTAGAACGAAGAGTACGGACTTAAAAAACAGTTTCTCTTCCCTATCAGAAAAGCAAATTGAAGAAAAAACAATGGCCATTCTTGACAGCGAAATCAAAGAGGCTGAATTGAAAAAAGAGCATACCCAGAAAATTGCTAAAGTAATCGGCTACAAAAAGACGGTTCAGTTGTTTCGCGTTGAAAAACAATTTAAGAAAGAGCTTTTGAATCGATTGAATGATGGTCAGGGACGTCAAGGACAAGCCCGTCCAAGACAAGGGCAAGGACAGAATCGCCCTAATCGAAGTCGAATGAACTAACAGCAACTATGTCATCGAACGCGCACGATTTCCTTAAATTCCAAGGACAAACGAACGAAAGTCCCTACCTCATCGAAGTAGATCGAGCCGAGGGCATCTACATTTACGACAAAAGTGGCAAACGCTATATGGACATGATAGCAGGGGTCGCAGTGAATAACATCGGGCACAATCACCCTAAGGTAGTGCAGGCACTCAAGACTCAGATTGACCGCCACCTGCACGTGATGGTGTACGGCGAATTTGTTCAGGACAGCCAATTGAGTTTTGCTCGAAAATTATCTGACCTTCTTCCAGAAAGTTTGAATTGCGTATACGCAGTCAACTCAGGTACTGAAGCCAACGAAGCCG
>JBGCDF010000066.1:0-10513 GCA_045105095.1 Crocinitomicaceae bacterium
ACATAGTCGTTAATGTCATCGAATTTCATTCCACTTTGTGCAGAAAGATGTCCGGGAATGATGAAGACAAAAAGGCCAACAATCAAACTCAAATTATTCAATATCTTTTTCATTTTGAAGCGTTTAAATAGTCGAAATCTAGTTAAACAAATATAAGAATTCACAATTTAAGGGACTTAGAGCAGCAACCTATCCCACTCGCAAGACATTTCCGTAGAAAAGCTCTTTGCCTGTTGATGTTTTCATCCACAGTTCTTGGACGATTGGTTGTCGACGTTGCAAATGCCTATTTGCCAGACTTTGTAAAAGTTCAAGTTTTACCTGAGGTGAGTACGTATTGACAACCAAAAACCCTTTTTGACCAATCAACGTTGAAGCGTTTTCCAATAGTTCTTCAATCTTATCTTCGAGTTTCCACTTTTCCTTCTTCGCACCAATTCCCCATGCTGGAGGATCCATGATGATTCCATCATAACTTCGATCACGCTTTACCTCGCGCTGGGCAAATTTCAAAGCGTCTTCATGCACCCATTTGATATCGGAGAGACCACTCGACTCCATGTTTTCCTTTGCCCATGAAATCAACTGTTTTACAGAGTCGACATGCAGCGTTTCGCTTCCCGTATTTTTGGCTACCAAGGATGCAGCTCCTGTATACGCAAAAAGGTTGAGGAACTTAGAGTTGTCATTCAAACGATCAGTAATGAAATCCCAGTTAATCCGCTGTTCAGGGAACAAGCCAAGATGTTTAAACTTTGTCAGTTTCAGATGGAATGTCAACTCATTGTAACGAATCATCCATTCCCGAGGAGTATTGGGCTTAAGTGATTGCCATGTACCCGTCTGTCCGCCTTTTTCATGAAATTCCCAATGCGCCAATTTTCGCCACTCTGCGAATGGCTTACCAGATCGAAAATACGCTTGTAATTCAGGGCGAATCGTGATGATTGACCCCCACCGCTCCAACTTCTTTCCTCCCCCAGCATCGATTAGTTCGTAATCTTTCCAGCCAGAGACGTACAGTTTTTGGTCACTCACAATTATTTGCGTCGTGGACCTTTCTTACGACCACCTGCCATTTGAGCCATCCTCATTTGGTTTTTAGATGGGGCCACTTTCAGTTGTCGCTGCATTTGATTGATTTGATCCTTCATCATTCCTGAAGTATCCAACTTTTTCGCTTCCGCCAACAAGGTAAGCGCTTCTTTTTTACGTCCCGTTTGAGCGCAAATTCCTGCGAGATGCATTCTTGCCACAGCATTGTCCTGACCAGTTCTCAAGCCCATACCAATTGCCTTACGCAACATTTTTTCACTCTTCGCATGTCCGTATTCCTGTGTATTCAATACCGCCTGAAGAAAAGTAACGTAAGCATGTTGCTTTTTCACTAGGAACTGAGGATGCGTAATTCGATTGATGTATTTCTTTGCTTTTTCAGTATCTCCCTGACGCATTGCATTCAATGCGAGGATCATATTTTCATTTCTGAAGAATGAGAACCCGAGAATAGCTGTCACGAGAATCATACAAATTCCCCATCCCCAATAACCTTGATAGAAAAGGAATACAGTAAGAAACAAAGATGCTGCTGCCAGAATACAGCGAATAATAAATGAAATCATAGTTATTTAATTGTTGCAATACATTTTAATTCAATGGCGATAGGAGTCGGGAGTGAGTTGATCTCAACAGTCGTTCTACACGGAAGATTATCTTTGAAGTACTCCGCATAAATACGGTTGTAGGTGTGAAAATCACGTTTCATATTCACTAGGAAAACAGTCACATCAACCAGCTGATCCCAGCTCGACCCTGATTCCTCCAAAATCACTCTCACGTTATCAAATACACTGCGACATTGCGCTTCAAAATCGAACTCAATGAAGTTTCCATTGTGATCTAATTTCAATCCAGGAACCGCTGAATCCGTTTTATCCGAACCTGCCACACGTGGACCTACTCCGGAAAGAAACAATAATTCACCCACTCTTCGAGCGTGAGGATATAATCCTACTGGTTTTGGGGCACGATCAGTTGAAATTCGTTCTTGATTTGACATAGCCATTGTTTGAGCGCAAAGATACGAATACATTTAGGAAGAATGAAGGAAATAGAAGTTTCAGAATTGAGTTATGTAATTTTGTATATTACTATGATTCATTTCCTGCGGCATCATTTTTGCAAACTGGGATATGTCTAATTTTGAAGTATGAAGTACCTATTCTCCTTTTTTGCCATCGGATTGTTGTTTTCGTTCACCAGTTGCATTGAAATCATCGACGACCTTGCCATCAATGAGGATGGTTCAGGAACGTTCAAATATACTGTGAATCTCAGTTCGAGTAAGATAAAACTGAATTCCTACCTCGCATTGGATAGTCTGGATGGAAAACGCGTTCCCTCTTTGGATGAAATCAAAGGATATGTCGATGATGTAATCATCTCTTTGAAAGGACAAGAAGGAATTTCGAACCTTACAATTGAGTCGAATTATTCGGATTTTATCTTCAAACTTAAACTTGATTTCAATTCAGTAGAAAACCTTCAGGCTGCCATCAAAGCTGTGGCACAGGAAAACAGCAAGAAACGTTACCTAGAAGAATTGAATCATAATTGGTTAGAACACACAGATAAATCGCTTTCCAGATCGATTCCCAAAATGAATATTGATCGGGCAAGCAGACTCTCCCCAGAAGAAACAAAACTACTGAAAGAAGGCACGTACACATCCATCACTCGCTTCTCAAAAGAAGTCGACCGTTGCGACAACGCAGATGCGGTTTTGGCGAAAAACAAGAAAGCGGTAATGGTGCGTACAGATGCTTATTCACTTTCTCAGAAAAATCAATTGCTAGACAACGTGATTCACCTAAAGTGATTTGCACCGTTAACAGCTTGTTGATGGGTCTGAGCGAAAACCGAAGTCGTTCTTTTAGTTAATACAATATCGAAACCGTGTAAACAACCGTCATGGAAAAATTTCTATCTAGCTGCATCAAACAATTCCAGTATTATAAAAGCCTCGGCGAAAAAACGTTTGAGCAAATCCCTGAAGAAAAGCTCTTTTTAAAAGTCGCGCAAGAAAGCAACAGCATCGCAACCATCGTCAAGCACATGCACGGGAATATGATGTCTCGATGGACCGACTTTCTCACAACAGACGGAGAAAAGGAGTGGAGAAAACGCGACGAAGAATTTGACGACGACATTCAGACAAAAGAGCAATTGTTGACCAAATGGAACGAAGGATGGGAATGTCTATTCAACGCGATCACACCTCTGAGCGAAGAAGATCTAGACAGAGAAATTTTCATCCGAAACATGGGACATTCAGTCACCGAAGCGATTAACAGACAATTGGCTCATTATTCCTACCACGTTGGACAAATCGTTTTCATTGGGAAGATGATGGCCGATCAAGAATGGGATTCTTTATCCATTCCGAAAGGTGCTTCGAAATCCTATAACAAAGAAAAGTTTTCAAAGCCCAAGCGCACCGAGCATTTCACCGATGATCTCTAGAGACACATTCCGAATAATTAGCGGAGAACAAGATCATACCCTTCGCACTCACTCTGGAACTCACTCTCTCACATTTACCAAGCAGCATACAATCAAATGTGTCCAATAAACAGTGCGAATAATGTGGGTAGTAGTATCATGCTTCAACCAGATTTCACAGTTTCCCCAAAAAAACACAATTTGTTCATAACAAACTCCTGAGAGGCTGCCATAATAGAACTCTGATTCGTACTTTTGAAACATAGAAATAACGCTGAATTTTTCAGTGTAAATTGATCCAATGAAAGTACTATCAACCCTATTATTTACTGCTCTACTCTACTCTTCATTTGCACAAAAATCTGAGGACCTCATTCCCAAAGATGCCATTTCGGTTTTTAGCATCAACAATGTGAATGTCTTGCAAAAGATTTCTATGGATGATCTGGTGAAATACCAATTCATGGAGGAAGTACAGCAGGAACTATTTGACGGTTCTACATCGGGAAAAACCTTGAAAGATTCAGGAGTGGATTTCGATCAGCGTATCAACTTCTTTCAAGGAAATGGAAAGCGATTCAATGTATCAGGATTTACGCTGGGCATTGCAGACCGCCAAACGTTTTTTGAGGTATTTGATGATTATGAAAAAACAGAAAGCAATTACTCAGGAGTTGAATTCTACCAATCATACTTCAATCGCATCGCCGTTCGAGGGAATTCTGCCATCATTTTTCGCATAGAACCAAGTTTTTACGATGTCGAAGAAATGACGGATTCCATTTGGTATGCACGCGGAAATGAATACCGTTACTACGACGACTGGAATTATTGGGATGAAGAGAGTGATATGGTCCGAGACCTTGAAGATCAACTCGTAGAGGCGATGGATGAGTTGGAATCAGAAGAAGCATTCAGCGAGTTCGAAGAATACGAAACGGATGAAAACACCAACAATCCTGTTGAAGAAGACACAGAAATAATTGCTGATGAAAACCCTTACGAAAAGACCTACTGGGAATTGAGGGATTCTGTAGAACTCATCTTCCAAGAAGATTGCATCAAGCGTCTATGCGATGAACTATTTGTCGATAATGAAAGCTTAGTGTCCATTGATGATCGATTCAAAGATCAGGTGAGTCACACCTCAGACGGGATCTTCTTTATGGATAATTCGCGTAATATCTATAACGAAAACGATATGGATTACATGCGTATGATTTACCCTTCTTTCGCTCGAAACATTGACGCGTTATACGATGACAACTTACTTTTGGGGGACATCAATATTCGTGACAATTCTGTGGACGTAGACATGAAAATGGGATACAGTGAAGATCTCGGGAAGATCTACATGGAGATGACCGATACGAAGTTCGACAAAACGGTATTGAAGTACATCCCAGAAGATAATGGAGGATTCTTCACATACACCGTGAATATGCGCAAGGCGTACGAAACAACGTACGCATACATGCTACCAATGTTCACAGATTCAGAAGGACCGATTTCCTTGTCTGCAATTACCTTGGAAATGTTCGACGAGTTCATCAACAAAGATGCCTTGTTTGATCTGTATCAAGGGAACGTGTTTGGAACGTACAACGGTGTTAAGACGATCAAAACGAAAAAGATCATTTTTGATTACGACGAAGAAACGTTCGAGTACACAGAGCAGGAAGTAGAAGCTGAGGAAGAAATGCCCGTCTTCACTTTCGGATTTTCAACGAAACGAAATGATATCCCTGAACGTATTTTGAAACGAATTTCACGTGTTTATCCAGAATTACAAAATAAGGGGGATTACTGGGTGTATGAAAACCTCGTATTAAATACTGCTCCTCTTTTCTTCATCCTGAAAAATGACCTCTTCATTGTAACAAACGATGCGGATTTGGCACAAAATCACTCGAATGGATATGGTTCGCTTGCGTTGAACAAGAAAACCGCAAAAGAAGCGAAGAAAAGCGGAATGATGTACGCAAAAGTAAATACTGATCGTGCTATCGAAGATCTTCCCGCTCGCATGTTCAGCGATTACGAAAATGAATTGTTAGACGTGATTCGTGGAAAATCGGGAGACCTTGTAATGTCAAGTGCGAAAGCGACGAAAACGAGCACAGATTACAAATTGTCTTACCAATTCAATGGTGAAGGAACAGATGCTGGAACGTACATTTTAGATTTGATTAACAGCCTTTACGTTATCTCGAAATAAAAGTTCACTATGCGTCGAGTTGTAGCAACAATTGCTATTGTTCTTTTAGGTCTCGGACTTACTGCTCTCCTTATATTAAGACCTTGGGAAGTCGAAGATGAATCTCCTCGTTTTGTGGATCGACTGCCATTGGATGAAGTTATCGGGCGAACGAATGTCTTGAACCTATCCCGTGATTTGATCCCGATTACCTACAACAACCAGGTTTCCTTTCGCGAATTCGTAACCCCTGAGTTCATTTTGAGCCAAGGAAAGGTGAATGGTTTGAATCTTCAGCTCCCTGTATACTTCTTCGGTCAACAACCGAAAGAAAAAATCGGAGACTGGGGAGTTATGATTCATGTCTCCGACAGTTCGAAATTGTTGCCTGGAATCATGCGTTTTGGGAAAGTCACTGAGCTGAAAGATTCAACTGTATTCGAACAAAACATCTTCATTTTCCCAGAATACAATTTATCCGTCGGGTACGGAAAAGATTGGCTGCTTATCGCTGATCGAAAAGCATTCGAAAAGTACTTTGATCACGTCGTCAACTCACGTGTGAAATCCATTTATCCTCGTTGGAGAAGATTTATTCAGGAGAAGTTGTTCGCTGAAAAATCACTTCAGGCGAACATCATATCTGAGGAACTTCAGAAGTACGGAGTCGAATCGGCATTGTTGGCCTCAAGCTCCGATTCAATGAGCTTAACGCTTCATGCGAGACTCACGAACATGGATACTATCCCATTTACCTTAAACGATAGTGTGCAGCGCTTTGAGCGGACAGAATTCACCCGTAGATTGATCAATGTAAACCTCAATATTGATCGCTTGAAACAGGATCAGAATCATCCTTTGTACAAACTTTTGAAGGAAAGCTCGAATAGAGTGAGTTTCCCATTAGCCGATTTTCTGGAAACATGGAACGGGAGCTTATCCTATCGTCAGGGAGGCTTGCAAACCTTAATAGAACCCTACATTGTCTCCGAACTAGACGAAAATTTCATGATTACCGAGGTCGTCAAGTACAAAGAGACCAAGATTTCAGGATTCTCTCTTCAGTTATCGATGGGAGACAATCGCCCTGAGTTCATTCGCAAGCTCTATTCAAAAGGAATTCTGACACGAGAGGAAAACAAAGTACGAATGCTCTTCTTCCCTCCGATGAATATGCAAACGGATGATGAATCGGTTAGTTTCTATACCAGTTCATTTCAACCTGCTACGATTAGCGATTCGACGCAATCTGTTCTCTGGGATTTCAACTACACTCCCGTAATGTTCACCATTGATTCGTTGGAGTCTAGAATTGCCTACGGAAAGATCAACATCGGCTTGAAAAAAATTCTCAAAGACAAATTACCTCAAGAGTGAATTTAGAGTCGGTCATAGAGAAACGTGGACAGCACTGCGCAGAAGAATTGCGATTAACCCGTAAACTCATCATCGATTCTCACCCTGCCATCAAAGAATCGGTGAAATATGGGCTTCCTTTTTTCTCGTTGAAGCGGATCATGGCATACATGGATGTGCAGAAAGGTAAACCGCTCGTTGCTTTCATGAATGGCACTCAATTCGGAGAACTCAGCAAAGAACTGGATTTCACAGGACGTAAACGCGTGGGGCATTTTTTTCTCACTGATTTGGATGATCAACGCTATGAAATTCTCTGTACCTTAATTGATATTGCAGTGGAATATGATTTGGAAAATTTCTAAGTCAACCGCGTCATTTGAACCAAACCCACAATTTTTCTACCTTTAAAGCGAGTGCGATTTTAAAACACTCTTTGCGTCATGAAGAATCTACTCGTTCTCGTTTGTATGCTGATTTTTGGAACGTCCACTTCCAATGCCCAAATCCTGTTTGAAGAAGATTTTCAAGGAGCATCTTTGGCTGGATTTACCATTACAGATATAGATGGACTTACCGTAGCTTCGAGTGTTTCTCAATTCACTGATGCATGGATTGTCGCTCCCGACGCAACAAATTCTTCAAATTTAACTGCTCAAAGTACCTCCTCGTATAGCCCTGCTGGCACTTCAGATGATTGGATGTCAACTCCTGCAATTTCACTCGGCCCTTCTGGAAACCTACTTTCATGGCTAGGACGAGCTTATTTCCCCAATTCAGATGGTTATGAAGTTTGGGTGAATGCCTCTGGACCCACCCCCTCGGAAATGCTTACAGGAACAATGATCTTTGATGTTGCTTCCGAAGAGAATGTGAACACATTAAGAACGGCAAATTTAGATGCTTTTGCGGGTCAAACCATCTATATCGGATTTAGAAATAATTCTACTGATGGATACATTCTTCTCATCGATGATATTAAAGTGGAAGTCGTTCCAATTGTTGATGCGGAAATGGTGGCAATCACTAATAAAGCCTATCATCCAGCATCCTCATTAGCAACAATTAATTTTGATATCAAGAATACAGGAATTACCCCAATTTCTGCGTTCACAGCAGAATGGACAGATGGAACCAACACCTATCAACAAACGTTCCCTACAAACATTTCTCCTTTGGAGGTAGTTTCGTTTTCATTCAATGATCTACTGACAGTAAATTCTGACGTTGTATATCCATTAACGGCAAGTATCGTCAGTGTGAATGGAACTGTAGACAACAATCAAGCGAATAATTCTACTTCAACAACACTGAGTGGAATGACGTTTATTCCGGAGAAATTAGTCGTTGGTGAAGAAGCTACTGGAACTTGGTGCGGATGGTGTCCGCGCGGTTGGGATTATATGGATTTCATGGATGTAAACTATCCTGAAAACTGGGTCGGAATTGCCGTTCACAACAACGACCCCATGACCGATGCGATTTACGATACTGGAATGAACACCAAAATTGACGGATATCCTTCTGGACTTGTTGACAGAGCACTCGTGAATATTGATCCATCGGAATTCGAAGTAGCATATACTGAACGCATAACACAAGTTCCACCGGCGGCAATTAGTGTTTCATCTAACCAAATTGGGAATAACATTGAAGTGGCCGTTACAGCTGAATTCGCTGCCACCCTTTCAATCGATTACCGCTTGAATTGTGTCGTCGTTGAAAATGAAATTCAAGACAACACATATGATCAAGTAAATTACTACAATGCTGGAGGCGAACCACTGGCTGGCTACGGCTATGAATGGAGTGCTATGGCGAATCCCGTTTTTGGATCAGATTTAGTTTATCAGCATGTTGCTCGCACCATTCTTGGTGGTTGGGATGGTCAATCTAATTCAGTTCCAACATCAGTGACAAGTGGACAGCAAGTGACTTACACTTGGACGTATCCCATTCCTGCAGAATCAGAAGTAAACAATATGGTGTTCGTTGGAATGTTGATTGATCAAACGACAGGAGAAATTCTAAATGCGGGTCGAAATAACATCACCAATGATCTTGGTCTACCCGAAGAAACTGCTGGTTTCAATCTTCGTGTTTTTCCCAATCCATTTACTTCATATGCGAATATCGCTTTAGAATTGCAGGAAGTATCCGAGGTGATGATGGAGATTACGACTATGACAGGTCAAGTTGTGGAGAAAATCTACTACGGATCAGTGAGTGGAGAGACCTTGTTGACATTAAATTCTAAGAATCTGGAATCTGGAACGTACTTCGTCCATGTCTTAGTAAATGGGCAGAAAATCACCAAGAAACTGACATTGGTAAAATAAAGTTTTCATTAACAAAGGTGTGTAAATAACTCTATCAGATTTTAGCGTGTAAACAGGCGCAATTCTTGTAACTTCAAAGGAAACAAGCCGATGCGTTCCGATATTCCGATAGTTATCGGAATCGGAAGCATCATGACTTTCAAACTCCTGTTCAGTACTAAAGAAATTAAACGCCCTCTATGCCGAAAAAGAAAAAAGTGTTCGTTTTGGACACATCTGTACTCCTACATGATCACCAATCTATTACATCATTTGATAAAAACGACGTTGTTATTCCGATAACCGTCCTCGAAGAACTCGATAAATTCAAAGTAGGAAACGATACCAAAAATTTCACAGCGCGTGAAGTAATTCGATTCATAGATAAAATTTCCGGACAAAATGGTTTACAAAATTGGATCAGTCTAGGGAAAAACCACGGGAAGTTCAAAGTAATCATGAACTGCTCGCCTGAACAAAACAATGCGGAGGATATTTATGCCCGAGGGAAAAACGATCATAAAATCATCAATTCAGCCCTTTGTCTAAAACAAGAAGAAAAAAACAGAGAAGTTGTCCTCGTGACAAAAGATATAAATCTGCGTATCAAAGCTAAGGCGCTTGGCATTACTGCAGAAGATTATCAAACTGGAAAAGTAAGCACTGAAGAACTGAATACGAGTGCAATTAAACTGATTGAAAACGTTGATTCCGATCAAATTCGACAGATATTCACCAAAGGTTCAATCGATGAAGATGGAATTTTGGGAGAGCACAAGATCGCCAACGGATATTATATTTTGAAAAACGGTACTTCCTCCTCACTGGCGGTCTACAATTCGAAACTCGATCAAATCGAACGAATCGAAAAGGAATTTGTTTACGGTGTGAAGCCGAAAAACTCGGAACAGGCATTTGCTCTTAATGCTCTTCTGAATGAAAACATCAAACTGGTGGCACTTCAAGGAGTGGCAGGAACAGGAAAAACATTGTTGGCGCTGGCCTCAGCTCTTCAACAGCATAAGAAATACCATCAGATCATTTTAGCACGCCCAATTGTTCCATTATCCAATAAGGAAATAGGATTTCTCCCAGGAAGTGCTGATGATAAAATCGGTCCGTACATGGAACCGCTTTGGGA
>JBGCDF010000067.1:0-9412 GCA_045105095.1 Crocinitomicaceae bacterium
GAAGTTTAATTCGTTTTAAACGTCTATCTGAAGGAATATCCTTCAATCGTCGTAAAGTATTCACTTGAATATGCGGCCACTGGGTTGTACCACCCGTAGAGCCAAACTGAAATTCGAAATCAACAATTTGCTCATACTGAAGTTGGTCGATGAGTCCACCAAACTCTTCATCATACACTTCTTCCAGCCACATGCGTAAGCGCATTCTAGTCACTTTACAATACCGATTAACCATTACATTATTGATCGTTGCTCCTTGATGTCCCGTGTCGTGAAAAGAATCCAATTCGATCAACTGGTACTGTTTGAATTCAAGGTTTTCATTGGCATCACTCAGCTTCAGGTTAGGTTGAACGGTGAACGGGAATCTAGCTCCAAAATCATCATAGTTGAATACTTTTTGGAAGTAAGCTCTTCCACTGTTAACACCTCTATCACCAGGAGGACCATCAGGGTTTTGAGCTTCACGAGGAAGTTCTGTCCACGCTGGTTTCTTACGCGATCCTGGAATGAGATCTTCCTCTGGATTTATACCCATAGTTGGAGAAACAGCCAAATATTGTTGTTCCCAAAGATCTGCAATGTGCGGAGCTTTACCTTCTACAGGTGCTTGCGCATTTCCTGTTATGTGAATAGTTGTTCCATGCGGAATCACACCAGAACGAGAGATTTGATAAGGAGGCACGAACTGTGGCCCTAATTCACCGGGTCCAATTACGGGTTCACCTCCATCTTCTTCCACAGATTTTGCATCGGAAGTATGCTTGAACATCGTAGGTGGATGTTGATATGGACTGTCATCCTTCCAAGGCATTGTGTTGTCACCTAACCAGAGGTACATTCCATCTTCAAAATGTTGAAGATCGTTCTTATCATCTACGATTGCAGTTTCGTACTTAACGGCACCATTGAATTGTTCATTCGACCCTCCGCGATTTCTGACGGGCGCGTTTACCTGCGTAAACTTCAATTGTTCCCTATACTCTTGAGATTCGAAATGAAACACACCAAAGATCGTCTCTGAAGATGTTCCTGGTGAAGGCATTGGGGTTGTGTGTAAGCCAGTTGGTCCGTCTTTCCAATTTACCCAAGTACCGTGAAGTTTGGATAACACTCCGAATTGAGCACCGTTATTTTTTCCTTCCGGAAGTTTTGGTTTCCATTCTTTCCAGGGCCTTACTGAAGATTTTTGGGGTTCGTTTTTGTTTGAATTAGACATGGTCTGAAAATGTTAGTTACTCCTACTCTTTTGGCTTTTCGGATATCGCCTCGATTGAATAGTAGTGATTCCTAGTGGTTTGAGTTAGGTGATCTATCCAAATCTGAAATCTAAATGTATACTACTCACGGCGAACTAAGGAGAGTATAAACACCTGTTTTAGATGTTATGAAATTGATTAGTTAACTTCGAAACTCGGACGAATTTTGAAAATGGGACAAAGAACCAAAAGAATTATCATTAACCTAATCATACACTGTGCATTCGTCCTATGTACTTTTCTTGTCAACTACGCTTTCCCTAACGATATAAAGTATGCCCCAGAAACAGGAATCCTGGTCATTTTTGCTTGGTTCATTTTCGCGATACTGCTAGCCTTAAAATCTATTTTACTTACGGTTAAAAACTGGAAACTCCACCTTGCTCCGCTGATAATTAATTTGACAGTATTCGTAGTTCTGCTTGTGATAATGCTATCAATTGGATTTGAACGCTTCGCTGAATATTTCACGTTTTGACATTTATGCGTTTCAACTTGCTTTCTTTCGAAAACGAGTTCCTGCGTTAAGGATCGCAGCGGCATCCTCCGACGATCCTGACACGAACAGTCGTCAGGATGTCGGAGATATAGCGGAGAGCCTGACCCGCTCTTCTCGCTGAAATTAGAAGTATGATCAGAAATTAGCGGGGAACGCACAACAAAAAAAGAGGACCATTCCGATTCCGATAGTTATCGGAATATCGGAAGATCCTCTATCCTATTTCGTATTCGTTGTAGCTTACTACAAACTCGCCAGCTTCTCCTCCAATACGGCAATCGTACCGAGAGCATCAGCTTCTTTCTTGCGTTCAATCTCAACAACCTTCTCAGGTGCTCCGCTCACAAATTTCTCATTCTGAAGTTTCTTCTGAACTGATTTCAAGAAACCTTTCGTGTAGTCGAGTTCCTTTGAAAGTTTATCTTTCTCTGCTTCGAGATCAATTGAATCTCCGAATGGAATGAAATACTCATTCTGATTAACGACGAATGTATTCGAATTCGCAATTTTCTCTTCTGTGTAATCCAAGTGAGACAGGTTACCCATTTTCACGATTACAGCATCAAAACGCGTATTTAGTTCGCTATTTTTCTTCACGAACAACTCCAGCTTTATCTTGTTGGCGATGTTGTTCTTCTTGCGGATGTTACGAATGTTCGTCACTACCTCTTCCACCGTTTCAAATTGCTTCAATGGCGCTTTGTCCACTTCTTTTACTTCCGGCCAGCTTGAAACGATAATATCTTCTCCGTTTCTCTCGCGCAACAAATGCCACAATTCCTCTGCAATGAAAGGCGTAAATGGCTGAGCAATTTTCAACAGCTTATCAAAGAAATCCTTTGTCGCTTCTAAAGTTTTCGCATCAATTGGGTGCTGATATCCTGGCTTCACCATCTCGAGGTACCATGAACAGAAATCCGTCCATATTAGTTTATAGATCGACATCAGTGCTTCCGAGATCTTGAATTTATCGAACAACTCATTGATGTTCGCCAATTCTTCATTGAATCTCGCTTCAAACCACTCAATAGCGCGAACAGATGATTCAGGTTGAGCCAAATCAGCATTCACTTCCCATGAGTCAACCAAACGGAAAGCATTCCACAATTTATTGGAGAAGTTTCTTCCCTGCTCACATTGTGAACTATCGAACGGTAAGTCGTTTCCTGCAGGAGAAGAGATCAACACTCCCATACGCACGCCATCAGCACCGTATTTATTGATCAATTCAATCGGATCAGGCGAGTTCCCAAGGGATTTCGACATTTTTCGACCCAATTTATCACGAACGATCCCTGTGTAATAAACATTCTTAAACGGAATCTCATCCATATACTCATATCCAGCAATGATCATACGCGCCACCCAGAAGAACATAATTTCCGGAGCCGTTACCAAATCATTGGTCGGATAGTAATACTTGATCTCGTCATTTTCAGGATTTGTTAATCCATCGAATACCGAAATCGGCCATAACCAACTTGAGAACCATGTATCCAATACATCTTCGTCACGTTTCAAATCACCTTCAGCGATCTCGCGTCCGGCTTTTTCTTTCGCCAAAGTCAACGCTTCTTCCAATGTTTTGGCCACAACGAAATCTTCCATTCCTTCACCGTAGAACCATGCTGGAATTTGATGTCCCCACCACAACTGACGGGAAATACACCAATCCTTCACGTTCTCCATCCAGTGGCGGTAGGTATTTTTAAACTTCTCTGGGTGGAACTTAATATTTCCGTTCATTACGTTTTCCAACGCAGGAGCAGATAGTTCTTTCATGTCCACGAACCATTGTAAAGATAAACGAGGCTCAATCGCGGCGTTTGTTCTTTCTGAGAATCCAACTTTGTTGATGTGATCTTCAGTCTTAACTAAATATCCTTTATCGTACAATTCTTTCTCAATGGATTTACGCGCTTCGAAACGGTCTTGACCTTCGTAATGCAGTCCATGGGCGTTAACCGTTCCATTTGCATTGAGAATATCGATTGTTTCAAGGTTGTGCTTCTTCCCTAGTTCGTAGTCATTTGTATCGTGTGCAGGTGTTACTTTCAGACATCCTGTTCCGAATTCCATTTCTACGTATTCATCCAAAATAATTGGAATGGTGCGGTTCGCAATCGGCACAATCGCTTGTTTTCCGTGCAAATGCTTGAAGCGCTCATCGTCTGGGTGAATACAAATTGCTGAATCTCCCAAAATAGTTTCAGGACGAGTTGTTGCGATTGTCAACCAATCATCATCAGATCCCGCTACCTTATAGCGAACGTGAAACAACTTCGAGTTCACTTCTTTGTGCATTACCTCTTCATCAGAAAGTGCTGTCAAAGCCTCTGGATCCCAGTTAACCATGCGCAACCCTCTGTAAATTTTTCCTTTTTTGTGGAGATCAATGAACACATCCAATACCGACTCTGAGTATTGCGGTGCCATTGTGAAATTGGTTCGATCCCAATCACATGAAGCTCCAAGCTTCTTCAATTGCTCCAAAATGATACCTCCATGCTTGTCTTTCCATTCGAAAGCATGAGCAAGGAATTCATCTCTTGTCAAATCCGATTTTTTGATTCCTTCAGCGCGCAATTTCTGTACAACTTTTGCTTCCGTTGCGATCGATGCGTGATCTGTTCCAGGAACCCAACATGCATTTTTCCCTTGCATACGAGCACGACGAACCAATACGTCTTGAATCGTATTGTTCAGCATGTGTCCCATGTGCAAGACACCCGTTACGTTTGGAGGTGGAATGACGACTGTATATGCCTCACGATCATCGGGTTCAGAATGAAAATATCCTTTTTCCATCCAATGTGCATACCATTTCTCCTCAGCCTTTTGCGGCTCGTACGTTTTTGGGGTTTCCATGTGTTAATTTTAATGAATTTCAAAATTAGTAATTCCGTGTTAGGTGAGCATACCGTTATTGGATTAATTGTTTGTTGGATTATTAGATTGTTTGATTTTTGGATGGTTGGATTGTCCGATTCTCCGATTGTTCGATTGTTCGAAGTGTTAATTGAGGACTGAGGCTCTCGAAGTCCGGGGTTCACTTCGACCAGCTCAGTGCATCGCGAGAACCTCACCCCTCGAGTTAGGCGGGATCAGTCCTCGGGTTAGGGGGCTCCTCCCCTCGGTTGTTGTTTCAAAGAAGGAAAGCAGTATTTTTGATCTAAATTCTTCGTGATGAAATATTTGTTCTCTTCCCTCCTCTTGATCTTATTTTTCTCATTCCAATCATGCATGAAAGGTGAATCCGTTGATTTGGTCATTCACAATGCTCAGGTGCACACCATGAATTCGGATGGAGATATTTTTGATGCCATTGCGATTAAAGATGGGAAGATTGTTGAAGTTGGTCCTGAGCGTCAAATTTTGAACAGGTATAGTGCTGACGAGTATATCGATGCTGGATTGAAGGACATTTATCCAGGTCTAACTGATGGGCATGGACATTTGCTGTCTTATGCCCGAATGCAATTAGGAGTAAATTTATTTGGCTGTGAGTCTTATCAAGAGATGATCGTTCGGATTAAAAAGTACCAAGCCAGACATAATCGCACGTTCATTATCGGAGCTGGTTGGGATCAATCACTTTGGGATGAGGATAGCGAACTCCCAACCAAAGAGATGTTGGACTCTGTTTTTCCTGATGTACCTGTAGCATTGATTCGAATCGATGGGCATTCGATGTTAGCAAATGACACCTTACTGAAATCGTCTAAGGTGATAGAAATAGTTAACGCAGCTCCTGAAAAATATGCGGGAGGACACTTCTTATATAACGAAGATGGCACGCCTACTGGAATGATCATTGACAATGCAATGAAACCTATTTATGACTTGATTCCTGCTTATCCTAAGGAAGAGCTAAACAAGACAATCAAAGGGATTCAGGCGGAGCTGTTTAGCTACGGAGTTACGGGAGTTCATGATGCAGGCCTTTCTGCCAAAGACCGAAAAATCATCGAAAACTGGGTAAATGATCGCACACTGAAATTAAACATCTACGGAATGTTGCTGCCAGATGAAGAAAACATGGCTTTTGCCGAGAAAAACGGAATTTACGAAAACAAGAATTTGTACATCAGAAGTTTCAAGGTCTACGGTGACGGCGCCGTGGGAAGTCGCGGAGCATTTATGAAGGAAGAATATTCGGATAGACACGGACATTTCGGTCACTTAACAACTCCCATGAATGAAATCAAGCGCATCGCTGATTTCTGCGAGAAAATAGGATATCAAATGAACACACACGCGATTGGAGATTCTACGAATCGTCTCATTCTGGAATTGTGCGCCGATGCGTATACACGAAACAATGATTATCGCTGGAGAATTGAACACGCACAGCATATCGACCCAAACGATTTCGAGTTATTCGAACGTTCAAGAGCATACGCCAGTGTGCAGCCTACGCATGCTACCACAGATCAACGTTGGGCCGTATCTAGATTGGGGGAAGAACGTATGCATGGGTCTTACGCTTACAGAACCTTATTGGAAAAATGCGGTTTACTGGTAATCGGAACGGATTTCCCAGTTGAATACACTGATCCCTTCCGAACCATTCACTCTGCAACGAACAGAAAAACAGTGGAGAACTACCCCATGGAAGGTTTCTTACCTGAAGAGGCTATCACGCTGGAAGAATGTTTGAAAGGAATGACTATTTGGGCGGCTTTCGGATCATTTCAAGAGACTAAACTGGGAACGTTGGAAGAAGGAAAGGACGCAACGCTTGTTATATTCAATGAAGCGATTGTTGATCGACCGACATTCAAGAATAACTTTGCGAATACGGTGTTTATTGGTGGGGAGAAAGTTTATTCGGTGGAGTAGTTGGATTTTTGGATTGTTTGATTCGCTGCGCTTTTGGATTTTTGGATTCGCTGCGCTGTTCGATTGTTCAGTTCGACAGGCTCACTGCAAGGGATTCACTGCGTGGCTGCCTTCGGCGATGTTGGATTATCCGATTGTCCGAAGTGTTAATTGAGGACTGAGGTGATACATTGAGCTCGTCGAAATGCTCTTGAAGTCCGGACTTCGGTAAGATGAAACTGACGTTTACATCCCTTGTTGCTTTGCAAAGGCTTGCTAAACCCTAGATGTTCGATACTTGATACTTGATAACTACTAGAAAAAGCAAAAGGCTCATCAAAGATGAACCTTTTATCAAACTAGTATCAACTTACCAAACCAGAAAAGGAAGTTGAACCAAGATTATTAGAATGACGGACACGAAATTGTTCGGAACGTAGATGGTTTGTCCTTACAATTCAAGTTGAATCCAAGTGAGATTTCATGTGAACCACCTGAAACTCCATTATTCAATCGTGATACAGTTACATCATAACTGTAACCTATTTTAAACTTGTCTGTTCTAACTCCTAAGGTTAGAATGAATGCGTCTCGGTTTCTGAACCAAGCACCTGCTGTGAATGCTCCGTATTTGACGTATGTACCAACGTTCAACTGCTGGAACCCATTTTGATATGAGTAAATAATTGAAGGCATAATCGCCGTTGTATTTGAGTATTGAGATTTCTGTCCCAACTTAATATATGCTGAAGTATGAGCAGTGAATCGCATGGGTAATCTTGATTCACCAATAATCATCGACTCGTTTGGCGTGTTGAGGTGTTGAGCCACAAATCCAATGTTGAATACCTCATTAAACAACACCGTTCCGGCAGAAGCGTCGAAAAATCCTTTGGTTCCTCCCCGAGGAACATCACCTGTAGCGTAAATAAATCCGCGGCGAGGATCAATCATATCTCCGAAGGTCAATTTGCTCCAATCTAATGTTTTTACCCAGTAATTCGCTTTCGCTCCGAAGTTCATCGTCCACTTTCTATTCAACTTCAAGTGATACGAATACATAATTCCCAATTGTGAGGAATTAATCGTTTGCGCTTGAACATCATGCACTGCCAATACTCCAAATCCACCATTGATGTTTTTAAAATACTGATCGTAACCCGCGGCATACGAAACGTATGAGCCCGATAAAGATGGCCACTGATTTCGGTAATTCATTGCAAACCTGGGACATCCATTCGATCCCGCCAATGCTGGATTAAGGTAGATCGGATTCGCATAGAACTGCGTAAATTCCAAATCTTGCGCTTGCGCACTCGTTCCTATTAATCCAACCACAATTAAACTCAAAAAATACTTCATATCTATCGTTTAAATAACCTTCTATTTGCCGCACTCTTCTTCGCCGTTATGCGAACCGTCAACTGGTGTGAAAGTGCTTTTTCCTCTAACATTGAACTCTGCGTGTAATCCGCATTGTAGTGTAAACTGAAATGATCAAATCTCATACCTATGGACGCTGCAGGTTCTAAATTACTTGAAACTGCTGCTCCAATGCTGAACCATTTATATGCGAAGTTCGCTCCACCCCATACTTCAGAAAGATCTTCATTCTTCTGATATACTAAATAGGGAGAAAGACTCATTTTTTCGTTTCTCGAAACCCAATCACTACCGATTGTCGCTGTTAAGTGATTTTCCACTCTACGCGGGTCGCTCCAGTTCGTACTATATAAATTGTCTTTATGTCTGAAAAGATTATCTCCTTGAATTCCAGCGAAGAACCATTTTGTGTTCACCAAAAGCCCAACACCTAGATCTCTGTACCAAAGGCTTCTACCAATTGGCGTATCGCCATTCGCATAGAATTCACGTGTGTTACCTCTTTCCATTTCCACAAGCTCTGTGCCTTGCATCTGTTCAGGATTCAAACGCTTGTTCCCCATTTTCATGCGAACCGAAGGTTCAATCGAAAACCATTTGGAAACGGAAATCTTCGGAGAATAGGTGAATGCAGCTTGGGCAGCCTGAATACCGCCATTTCCATACATTTGATGATTCAATTGCACTCCCCATCCGCCTCTCATGCCGTACGAATAACCATCTGCAGAAATCTGGTTCATCAATTGCTCATTTTCCTTTCCTTGCCATTGCAGTCTTGACTGTGTCTGAACTCTCGTTGAGATTAATGTTCCAGAAGAACTAAAGCTGATATCGTTCGCTGTCATTCCAGGGACGTGATAATGAGGATCGCGCGAGTTTTGCAAAGCAATTGGAGAATTCATCATGCGCTCGATAGAGCGAGTAAACTTATTGAGGCGGTCCTTCAGTGATCTTCGACTACTTGCAGACGATGAAGAATACGTTCGGCCTGTCCAAGGAGATTTACGTTCATTCCAAACGCGTCCTTCGTAAATGTCTAATTCACTTGGTTCTCGAACATAAAAGTTCTTCTCTCCCACCTCATCCGTATGTGCTAACCTATCATTCAATTCACTCTCATAACTAGAATTGTGTGAATTCGTAACATTTTGAGATGCATTATGAATTTGAGCAGTTACATTTGATGATAACTCAAAGTTGTCTGATCCGATGCTATGAGACGCGACCGTGTTAGTTGGATCATTCGTTAAGCCCCGACTAGAAGCATCACCATTTACAGGTGAATTAGCATTTGCAGCAGCAATTAGTAATTGAGATTCTGTTTCAGAAACAGCAACTCCTTCTATAAATGTTCTATTCTGGGAATCACTCAATTCATAAGCGGAATTGAGCGTAAGTTTTCCAAAAGCAGCAAATTTCTCAACTGCTTCAGAAGACTCCTGCGTTGCTG
>JBGCDF010000068.1:0-9295 GCA_045105095.1 Crocinitomicaceae bacterium
AAGACTGATCTACGAAATTTCCTGGAGAATCCAACGATCGGTAAGTTGGCGCAGGATATCGGTACACTCGAATGGATAAAAACTGGAGAAGAATCTTCTGAGGCAGAGGGAGATGAATTAATTATTTAATGAATGAAAGAGATACTTCCATTAATCACTGAACTAAAAAATCAAGGGGTCTATTTGTCTTTGGATGATGCGGGTGTAAACCTAAGATTGACGGGTGATGTAAAAAATCTGTCGAACGAAATCAAACAAAAACTCAGAGATAATAAGACCGAGTTACTTTCTTTTTTGACCGATCGGCAGTTTACGAGGAAAAGAATTGAACCAGTGCAATTGCAGGAAAGCTATCCCATTTCTGATGCTCAAAGGCGTTTGTGGATTCTTAGTCGATTTGAAGAAGGTTCAATCGCTTACAACATGCCTCAGGATATCTTCCTTGATCACGAAATTGATATTCCATCTTTCAAGAAAGCAGTAATGACGACCATTGAGCGTCACGAAATACTGCGTACGGTATTTCGCGAAGAGCGAAGCGTTAAAGCAGAAGTGGAGGTGAGACAGCATATCCTTAAAGCAGAAGAACTCGGTTTCAAAATTGAAATACTGGACTTACGCGCTGAGGAGAACCCCGTTGAAAGTGCTCGGGCATATATTTCTCAAGATTCACTCCTAGCATTTGATTTGGAGAATGGTCCGATCATCCGCGCGGCTCTGCTGCAGGTGGAAGATAGCGGATACATCTTTTATTACAACATGCACCACATCATCGGTGATGGTTGGTCAATGAATGTACTGATTGAAGATGTGCTGAATTTCTACGATTCCTTCGTGCAAAATAGAGAATCTAGTCTGCCTGATTTACGCATACAATATAAGGATTACTCGATTTGGCAGTTAGATCAGCTTAATCAGCCAGGCTTTCTCAATCATCAAAACTACTGGTTGAAACAGTTAGGAGGAAAGCTCCCGACGTTCAACTTACCAGGTGCCAAGAAACGCCCTGATGTGAAAACGCATAATGGTAAGACGCTCGTGACCTATCTTGATCGCGCATTAACAAAAAAGATTCATCACTATTCGACGGGAAATCAAGGAACGCTATTCATGACGCTTGTGACTTTACTCAAAGCGACCTTGTTCAGGTATTCTGGAATGGAGGATCTCATTGTGGGTACGCCCATTGCAGGTCGAAGTAATCGTGAGTTAGAAAATCAAATTGGTTTCTTCGTAAATACACTCGCATTGCGGACGTCAATAACAGGTGGCGAAACAACAACAGGGTTATTTCAACATGTCAAGAAAACAATACTCGAAGCGTATGATCATCAAGATTATCCCTTTGACCGACTTGTAGATAAGTTGGAAATTAACCGACAAACGGGGCGAAATGCCATTTTTGATATTCTTGTTGTTCTACAAAATACAAGTGATAAAGACGAAGTTGCTAGTTCAAGCAAAGACCTTGAAAGTGTTGAAGAGATCGAAGAAGGAACCTGTATTTTCGATATCAAATTTGAATTTCAAGAGGAAGCGGGACAACTGCGCTTCTTGGCTGAGTACAATACGGATATATACCCGCAGGAGGTAATCGAACAGTTCATGTACGGATTTAAATTGCTTGCATTGAACGCGCTGAGCGATCCGAACAAGTCCGTCGACGATTTACAGTTCATTTCGGCGAAGGAAGAGGAAGAACTGATTTCTGTCTTTAAGGAAGCCCAAATCAATTATCCGAGAAATAAATCAATTGTCGATTTGTTCGAAGAACAGGTTGAGCATAATGGTGAACGAACGGCGCTTGTTTTTCAAGGAAATGATCTGACTTATCGACAACTCAATGAACAAGCCAATCAGATAGCTCACTTTTTAACGAATGATGTTGAAGTAGCAAAGGAAGATAAAATCGGACTAGTACTAGCGCCAGGTTTTGACATGATCGCTTCTATTCTAGGGGTATTAAAAGCTGGAGGAACGTACGTCCCACTGGATTTTAGTATGCCTGAAGAACGTTTGTCTTTTATGTTGGAAGATGCAGAAGTCAAATGTTTGATTGTGGGGAAAAAACAACTGGAATTATCCAATCGTCTTCTATGGGCAACGGATAGTGTAAAATCGTATCTCTGCATCGATAGTGACGATCTTCAGAAGGAAGTTGAGCAGTCGGAAAATGCAATGATGTCTCAGGAATTATGGGATCATGTTGGTGAGCAATCGTATGATCTCATAACAGGAGGAGGATGGCTGAGTAGTTACACTGGGCTTCCTATTCCAGAGGGGGAAATGAAGGAATATGCGGAAAACGTACGTTTAAAGTTGGTCGAACACTTGAATCCTCAATCCAGAATTCTTGAAATTGGTTGTTCTTCCGGTATTACTTTGAGGAGTTTAGCTCCAGATGTTGCGTTTTACTACGGAACAGATTTGTCTCCTGTCATCTTGGAAAAGACCAAGAAAATGGTCGAGAACGAAGGCTTGCAGAATGTCAAATTGAAACAACTAGTTGCCCATCAGGTTGGGGAATTGGATGAAAATGAATTTGATCTGATCATCATCAACAGTGTTATTCAAAACTTCCATGGGCATAATTACCTGAAAAAAGTAATTGAATCGTGTGTTGGACTTTTAAAGAATAAGGGAAAAATCTTTGTTGGAGATGTAATGGACATCAATCGAAAAAAGAACTTGATTGAAGATCTTGAACAATTTAAGAAGGACAACGAAGGGAAAGGATTCACGACTAAGACAGATTTTTCCGCAGATTTATTCGTAGCTAGGAATTTCTTCCACGATTTGAAAGTGGACATGGAGGAGATTGTGGATGTGAGTGTTTCTGAAAAAATCAAAACGATTGACAATGAGCTGACGAAGTTTAGGTATGACGTGTTTCTCAATGTCAACAAGTCAAGTAAAGAGGCCAGAAGTAACAAAAAGTACAAGTATCAATTCGGACGTGACCGTATTTCGAACAACTCTAAAAAGAATGTAGGGAAGGATATTTCTCCAAAACAATTGGCTTATGTGATTTACACTTCGGGTACAACCGGAAAACCGAAAGGAGTGCTAATCGAACATCGGAATGTGGTCAGATTATTAACGAATGAACGATCGCTTTTTGACTTCACACATGATGATGTCTGGACCTTGTTTCATTCCTACGCATTTGACGTTTCTGTTTGGGAAATGTATGGAGCCTTGTTCTTCGGAGGAAAACTGATTTTATTACCGAAAGATCTCATTCAAGATCCTAGTAGTTATCTTAATGTGCTAGAAGAACATGCAGTGACCATTGTCAATCAGACCCCATCAGCGTTCTATTCCTTATCAAAGGAGCTGACCAAGCGAAAACGCGATTTGAGCGCTCGAAAGGTCATTTTCGCTGGAGAAGCACTGACGGTAAGCAGGCTAAAGGATTGGAAAAGTGCCTATCCAGAGTGTAAGTTGATTAATATGTATGGAATTACGGAAGTAACGGTGCACACGACTTACAAGGAAATCACTCAGTCCGATATAGATCTAGGTATCAGCAATATTGGTGTTGCCATTCCAACATCAACATGCGTTGTGTTGGATCAAAATCGAAAGCTCCTTCCAAAAGGTGTTCGTGGAGAATTGTACGTCGGTGGAGAAGGAGTCGCTCGAGGATATTTGAGTAGAGAAGCGCTAACCCGTGAACGATTCATTCCAAATCCTTATTTAGAAGGAGATGTGTTGTATAAAAGTGGAGATGAGGTAGTCTTAAACGCATCAGGAGATTTTGAGTACTACGGAAGAATTGACAATCAAGTAAAGATTAGAGGGTATCGAATTGAATTGGGTGAGATTGAGCATGCCTTATTGAAAAAGCCAGAGCTTGAACAAGTCATTGTTTTGACAAAGGAAAACCACGAAAATGAAAAAGAGCTAGTTGCGTATTTCACAGCTAAAAATGAGCTAAATATTCTATCTATTAGGGAGGAATTGAAGAGTATTCTCCCAGCCTACATGATCCCATCTCATTTTTTGCAAGTAGAGGAAATGCCGCTTACGGCGAATGGTAAGATAGATAAACGCAGTCTTCCTGACCCTGAAGGATTCATCTCGAATACTGGCGTCGAGTATCTTCCGCCATCAAATGATCTTGAAAAAGAGCTAGTAAAAATCTGGGAGCACGTGTTGCAAAGGCAAAGCATTGGAATTAAGGATGATTTCTTTGCGTTGGGAGGACATAGTATCAAAGCGGTGAGATTGAGCAATGAGTATGAAAAAACACTCGGTGTTAAGTTGTCACTTGAAATATTGTTTACCCACAAAAACATCGCTGCCCAAAGCCGATTGATTCGGGAAGCGCAAAAGGAAGATTTCGTTCAGATTGCTGAGCTTGATCAGCAGGAGAGTTATGCCATTTCGGATGCACAACGACGAATTTGGATTTTGAGCCAATACGATAAAAACAGTGCGGCGTATAACATTCCTGGTGATGTCTTTTTGAATCATAATGTTGATATCGAGTCGTTTAAAAAAGCGGTTAAATCGGTTGTTGATCGACATGAGATTCTAAGAACCGTGTTTGAAACAGATGCAAATGGCGAACCAAGACAGAGAATCAGAACTCCTTCTGAAACGAATTTTGAGATTGCTTATCACGATTTTCTGGAAGATTCGGATCCAAAAACGAAGGCAGAGGAATACATAACTGAAGATTCTTTCCGACCATTTGATTTGGAAAATGGTCCATTGTTGAGGGCTACTTTGCTGAAAGTTGAAAAAGACGGATATGTTTTCTACTATAACATGCATCACATCATTAGCGATGGCTGGTCAATGGATGTTCTATCCAGAGAGGTGCTTGCGTTTTATGAGAAATACAAAGCTGGAAATGATGCGAGTTTCTCTCCGCTGAGAATTCAATACAAGGAATACGCTGCATGGCAACTGGATCAATTAAAAGGCGAAGCATATACTGACTATAAGTCATTTTGGATGAATGAGCTTTCAGGTGAATTACCTGTTTTAGATTTGTTGTCCACCAAGAAACGTCCATCTATCAAAACGAATAACGGAAGAGCCTTGAGAGGGTATCTGAATACTGATTTGATGGGACGTTTGAAGAGTTATTCAATGGAGAGCGGTGGAAGCCATTTCATGTCGGTTTTGGCCATCTTGAATGTGCTGTTCCATCGATATACTTCTCAGGAAGATATTATAGTTGGTACGCCGGTATCTGGACGAGATCACAAGGATCTGGAAGACCAAATTGGATTCTATGTGAATACACTAGCGCTCCGAAATTCAGTGAATCCGGTTGAAAGTTTTGATGCTTTCTTTCAACAAGTAAAATCAAAGGTTCTCAAAGCCTATGACCACCAGATGTACTCTTTCGATCGATTAGTCGATGATTTAAAGGTCCGAAAAGATCCAAGCAGAAATCCAGTTTTTGATGTATCACTGACGTATCATAATACGAGCGAATCAACAGAGTTGACCGATTCGGAAAAAGAATCGGTGGATGGAATCGAGGATAATGGGCAGACGAAAGTCAAATTCGATATGGAGCTACATTTCAGAGAACGAGGGAACTTCCTAAGTGTTGATTTGCTCTATAACGAAGACGTGTACGACGTTGAACTGATGACGAATCTGCTCAAGCATTTCAAGCAATTAACCAAAGCATTACTTCTTGCTCCATCGGACAAATTGGCGAATATCAATTACCTGTCTGAGTCGGAGATTGAAGTATTACGGAAAGGATCTACGGAATTGGTGTCGTATCCTCAACATGAAAATGTAGTAAGCCTTTTTGAATCTCAAGTGGATGTCACACCTGATCACACAGCGATTGTTTTCCCTTCTGATCACGGTGAAAAGCAAATGACTTATGCTGAATTGGATGCTCATTCCAATCAGTTCGCGAATTATCTGAAATCAAAGTATGAAATCGAAGCAAACGATTTAATCGGAATTAAACTCGAACGCAGTCAGTGGATTCCAGCTGTGATTCTTGGGATTTTAAAGAGTGGTGGAGCCTACGTTCCAATTGATCCTTCTTCACCAGATCAGCGCGTTGCTTTCATTGAGGAAGATACGGGATGTAAACTATTACTTGATCAAAAGGAATTGGATGCATTTATTGCTGTGCAGTCAACACTTTCAAGTGAAAGACCGTCAAACACGATCAACCCAACTGATCTGGCTTACATCATCTATACTTCAGGAACAACGGGAACTCCAAAAGGAGTGAAAATCGATCATCACAATGTTGTTCGTTTGTTCAAAACGGATCCTTCACTTTTTGAGTTTACCTCAACAGATGTGTGGACCATGTTCCACTCGTACGCCTTTGATTTTTCAGTCTGGGAGATGTATGGAGCATTGCTATTTGGCGGGAAATTGATCGTAGTTCCTCAACGCATTGCTCAGGATACTTCAGCCTATCTCCAGTTGATGGAAAAGCATGGAGTAACGATCCTGAACCAGACTCCATCAGCATTCTACGGTCTTTCGAAGATGGCAGTGGAGAAAAAGACCGAATTGAACGTTCGCACGGTGATCTTCGGAGGAGAAGCATTGAGTCCAGGTCGTCTTTCAGAATGGAATAAACAATATCCATCGTGTGAGTTGATCAACATGTATGGAATCACAGAAGGAACAGTTCATACAACGTTCAAGCGCATCGATCAATCAGAGATAGAGCAGAACATGAGTAATATCGGTACAGCCATTCCAACAGTGAAATGTCTGGTACTGGACCAATACATGAACCTTCTACCAACAGGTGTCGGAGGAGAACTCTACATTGGAGGTGAAGGCGTTGCTCAGGGCTATTTGAATCGAGAAGAACTTACAAACCAACGTTTTGTGGAGAATCCATACGATACTTCAGAGCGCTTGTACCGAACGGGAGATAAAGTCCGACTACTTCCAAATGGTGATTTGGAATACCTCGGTCGAATGGATGATCAGGTGAAAATCCGAGGCTACCGAATCGAACTAGGAGAGATAGAACACGCACTGCAACAGCACGATTCAATCACGGACACAGTGGTCATCGCTCGTCCTAACGAAGAAGAAACAAATGAACTGGTGGCCTACATGGTTAGCCGACAAGAAGAAACAGTGGCAGACTTGCGCTCATTTTTGAGTCAACAGCTTCCTGATTACATGCTCCCATCGTACTATGTTCAACTGGACGAACTTCCGCTCAATAACAACGGAAAAGTTGACAAAAAAGCACTGCCAAATCCACAAGGTTTGAGCATCAAAACAGGTGTTGATTTTGTGCCCCCAGAGAACCCTTTGGAAGAGAAAATTATTAGAATTATTTCGTATATTGCAGATAGACCTGATGACAGTATCAGTACGCTGGATAACTTTTTTGATTTGGGCATTAATTCACTGGGAATAATTAGGTTATGTGATGCAATCAATAAAGAAGAACAACTTGATCTTCAGGTAGTTTCTCTCTTTGAATACCCTTCAACAAAAGCACTGGCAACTTACGTTCTCACACGAGGAGAACAAGATGAAATTAGACCGCTAAAAAATGATATTTCTGACGACATGGATGAAATGATTGATTTGATGTAATTGTTCAGATAATATCGTTGTACAAATATGAGTTCAAAAACGAGTAAAAAAGACATTGCCATTGTCGGTATTTCAGGGAAGTTTCCCAAATCCGAAGATGTGCATAAATTTTGGCGAAATCTGGAAAATTCAGAAGAGCTCATTGATTTTTATACAAAGTCAGAGCTCGCCGACTTACATATTCCTCAAGAGAAAATTGATGACCCCAATTTTGTGGGTTCATCGAGTAGAATAGATAATCCAGAAAGTTTCGATCATGCTTTTTTCGGATACACGCGCGAGGAGGCGGCTCTCATGGATCCTCAAATAAGAGTGCTACATGAACAGGTTTGGAAAGGCCTGGAAGATGCAGGTTACAATCCTGAGACCTACCGTGAAAAAGTCGGATGCTTTTTTAGCGCAAGCGATAATTTGAATTGGCGGACGCATGTGATGCTCTCTGGTTCATCGAATGTAAGTCCTTTTTTTACGAACAGTATTTCGAATGTTACTTCGATTAGCCGACTCATCTCGTACTCCCTGGATTTAAAGGGACCGAGTTATTTTTTGGATACGGCATGTTCGAGTTCACTGGTGGCGATTCATTTGGCCTGCAGAAATTTAATGCTCAAAGAATGTTCAATGGCCGTTGCTGGAGGAGTGAGTATTCATTCTTCAACAGAGGTCGGTTATCAGTACGAATCGGGATCAATCTTCTCGAAAGATGGTCACTGTAGAGCCTTTGATGAAGAAGGTTCAGGAACCTTGGCAGGAGAAGGTGCCGGTGTTGTAGTATTGAAACGTTTGGAAGATGCGCAGAATGATAATGATCATATCTATGCTGTGATCAAGTCAACCGCCGTGAACAATGATGGGAAAAGTAAAGTGGGGTATACCGCACCAAGTGTTCAGGGGCAGTATGATTGCATTCGAATGGCACAACAAATTGCAGGAGTAGAGCCCGCCGAAATTGGATATATTGAAGCGCATGGAACGGGCACGAATCTTGGAGATCCCATTGAAATCGAAGCTCTCAACAAAGCGTTTAATTATGATACAAATCACAGATGTGCTATTGGTTCCGTAAAAACCAATATGGGGCACCTCGACGCAGCAGCGGGTGTTGCCGGAGTCATAAAGGCCGCGTTGACGCTCTATCACAAATCAATTCCTCCATCGCTACATTTCAAGAAACCAAATCCTCAGATCAATTTTGATTCAGGACCATTTTACGTGAACACTGAGCACGCACCTTGGGAAAGCGAAAAGACACGATTTGCAGGAGTCAGTAGTTTTGGAATCGGAGGAACAAATGCACACTCCATACTTCAGGAACCTCCGGAACCAGATGAAAGTGATCACTCAAATAACCACTCACACATAATACCACTTGCCGCTCAAACCAAATCATCCATTGTTCAATTCAAGCAACAGTTAGCGTCATACCTTCAGGATAATCCAGACATTGGTATTTCGGATATGTCTTATACGCTTTTGTCCAGAAGGAACAATTACCGATACAGGCAGTGTTTAATTGCAAAAGATGTGGAAGAGCTTAAGGGATTGTTAGATGTTAACGCTTCTTCTAATAAAGCGGGAACACTGAATGATCAACGAATTGTTTTCATGTTTGCTGGGCAGGGCAGTCAGTATTTTCAGATGGGAGAACAGATGTATGAGCAGTTCCCCTTCTTTCAATCGTTGATGGACGAAGGTTTGTCTATCTTGGAGAAAGAATCGTCGAGAG
>JBGCDF010000069.1:0-4315 GCA_045105095.1 Crocinitomicaceae bacterium
CTTGATTGAATGAAAGGTAATTATTGCGTCTTGGTTCACCGCCGTATAATATTCGAATTTCGTGGAATGTTCCATTTTCAAGTAAGTCAGACTTTATATGTAGCGAGTTCGTATTTGAAATCCCGTAATCAGAAGCTTCTATTCCATCAACCCACACTCCATGTACATTAAGCTCTGTGCTTAAATCAAAATCGATGGAATCCGTTTCAAAAAGTAGCTCTATACCATGAACAACCTCACCGTCTATTCGTCTTTCCCAAGGGTCAATTTCCCATTTGCATTCCGCATATTTCCAATCATAAGATTGGCCAATAGCTGAAGTCGCACTTTTGGCACCCGATTCACTGAACCTTTTGGACTCCATCTTAGCTATTTCCTCGGTTGACCATTCTTGGTCTTGAGCCAGACATTGAATCTGAAGTATTACTATGCTCAATAAAAACGTCGCTTTGTGCATTTGGTCAAAATACAATAATGTGAAGCAAAACCCGAACCCTTTTTAAGTATCCTTGTTAGGTACCTAAATCTATTCATCGATATATTTTTGACATTCATCGAAAATCACTCTAGATTTGCAACCTTAACATAAAAAGAAAATCGCTATGCAAAAATTCAACTTTAAAAACTCTCTACTTACCGCATTTGCCCTTTTATCAGGCTTAGTGGTTTTTAGTCAAGGGGTTTGCACACAATTCTCTTATTACTACGCAGACATAAATTATCCTGCATCAGGAGGAACCGAAACGGATATTTATTCAGTTTCACTAGAAGGGGAAAATGCCATCCTAACTCCTATTGTGGAAGATTTGGGTTACGCTGCGCATATTGCTTATAATGAGATGAACGGGTTGATTTATGTAGTGAATGGAAACAATGGGGCCATTAGCACTTTGGATCCTTCTACTTTTGCCCTTTCTGAAGCTGAAAGCGTTAGCCCCAGTGTTGGCATTACGGTAGCAGCTTTCAATAGCGAAGGTTTTCTTTTAATTGGTGGCTCAGGAAACAATGGGCAAATTTACCAAGTAGATCTCGAATCTTATGAGCTTTCAGATTTCGCTGAAGGAAATGACATCCAAGGAGGAGACATCACTTTTGACGATGCTGGCTCTTTATTCTTGGCTGCAAAGCCTACAGGAAAGTTATACGAAGTGATTCCTGGTTTTGACAACGACTTGAAAGGAAACGTAAATGATGAAGTAACAGGAATGGCCACTTTTGAAGATGGCTCAAGCGTTATTGTATCATCACGAAATAACACTCAATTCTTGTTGTACAGCCTAGACGGAGGAGTAACTGAAAGCGGGGCATACAATGCTCTACTCAATGACGAGCCTTTCACACTTGAAAATGGAGATATGGCATCAGGATGTTCTGAAAGAAGTACTTCTATTGAAGGATGTGAAGACCTTAGAACATACTATATCCACAATGCTCAAGGCGCAGGCCCAGTGATTCTTTACGCTGTTGACTTTAATGAAATGGGAGGAGCGAATCTTTCTGTACTTGTTGACAATCTTGGAGGTGGTTCACACATGGGACTTGGAAAAGATGGTTTCATTTACATCGTGCGACACAATACAGGTATGTTGACCCGAGTGAATCCTTTAAATCCAATAGTTGAGACCATCGGTCAAATCAACGTTGAGGGAGAAAATGTGACTAGCATCCCAGCTGTTGTTGTAGGAGATGATGGATACGTTTATGTTGGATCAAGCAGCACGGATATGATCTACAAGGTGAATCCAACTACGGCTGATGCCGAAGTATTTGGTGAAGGAAATGTTGGTGGTGGAGACTTGGTCTTCGTTGGTGATGACCTGTGGTTAGCCAACCGATCACAAGGACGCTTCTACGAAATCAATGGCGAAGGTCAGTTTGACGTAGATGCAGAAGAAATCAATGGCGTATCGGTTTTACCTGACGGAAACCTTTTGATTGCAAATGGAAACTTGAACGGTTTGTTCGAAGTTTATGAGCCAGGAACAGGTGACGCTACTGGCGAAGTTTTCGAAACAGGGCTAGCACTTTTCAATGGTGACCTTGCCACTCGTTGTTTCGATGGTCAACCTGTTTTCCAAGACTGTGATGACTTCCAAACTTACTACATCCATACTCCACTAGGAGGTGGCGACGTAATTCTTTACGGTGTTGAATTAACAGATTTGGGTACGGCAAATGTAACTGCTCTAAGAACCCTTGATGGTGATTCACACCTAGGATTGGGTGAAAATGGACTTTTGTACATCGTACGAGTAAATACTGGTGTGATGACTATTCTCGATTTAGAGACAGATACGGAAGCTCAAGTTCAAATCAATGTAGACGGAAATAACGTAACTGGAATACCTGCTGTAGTTGCAGGAGATGATGGATTCGTTTATGTAGGATCAGGAAATACAATCTACAAAGTAGATGCAACCACAGGTGACGCAGAAGTATTCGGATCTCAGAATATTAGTGGTGGAGATCTTGTTTTCACAGGTGGCGCACTTTGGTATGCCAATAGATCTAATTCTACATTCTACGAAATAAATGGTGAAGGCCAGTTTACTGTAGCTGCAGCCGAAATCAATGGTGTTTCTGCATTACCCAATGGCGACTTACTAATTGCCAATGGCGACCTTGGAAGTACATTTGAAGTGTACGAGCCAATCACAGGTAACGCCACTGGAATGGAATTCGAAACAGGTCTTGAACTTTACTGGGGAGATTTAGCCAGTAGATGCTTTGATGATAACAACGAAACAGGAGAATGCGAAAACTACCAATTGTTCTTGGCAGCCAATGCCGACCAAGGAGGTGATATTTACAGAGTCACTCTTGGAGAAGGAACAGTATCATTGGAGCTTCTAATAGAAAACCTTGGCCGTCCGCACATCGCATATGATGAAAGCAACGGTTTGATGTACATCATCCAAGGCCCAACAGGTGAAGTAGCTATTTACGATCCAGTAGCAGATATCCAAACCACATTCACTAACATCTCTATGGGAGGAATGAACATAACGGATACGTATTCAGCAACCGTTAGAAATGACGGAACACTTCTAGTAGGGTCAAATCTAGATGGTGCAGTTTATGAAGTCGATCCTACAACAGGAATGGCCTCAAATCCAATTGATGTTGATGTGGATGGTGGAGATATCATCCAGACAAATGATGGAGACGTTTGGGTTATTAATCGCGGACAAGGACGTTTCTACAACATCACTGATGGAACGACAGAATTTGATGTTGATCTCGACGGAATTTACGGCGCTGCCGTAATGGAAAGCGGAATGATCCTAGTAGGTGATGGAGGTAATCAACTTAGAGTTGTAGACCCTGCAGTTCCTGGTTTGACGGAAACGGTATACGAATTGGACTTCTCAATAACCGCAGGAGATCTTGCAGGTGGCTGCGGAGACAACTACGAAGGAATGGAAGAGCCTACAGCTAACTCTCCAGAATTGGTTGTTGCCGAAGGAGCATCTTCTTTCACAGCCTATCCAAACCCGACCGAAGGAATTTCGAATATCCAACTTGTTGCCGGTTCATCTGAACGCGCGGTTTTGGAAATCTTCGACATGAGCGGACGTTCAGTTGTTACACTTCTTAACCAAGATGTACAAGAAGGAAACACATACAGATTGACATTTGACGGAACGTTGCTTCCAAACGGAATCTACGTTGTGAAATATGTGACTCAAAGTGAAACAGCAATTGAGAAAATCATGATTGCTAGATAAGCTCTAATCATCTTTAATACTGAAAGCCTTCCAGCAATGGGAGGCTTTTTTTGTTCATAATATGCGGGGCGCAGCTTTACTGTGTATTCCTGATACCTCGATAATTTGAACCAAATTATTTAGCACAAAATCAAGTGCTTAAGCACACAAATAAAGGTTCGTCGATAAATAATTGACTTTCGTCGAAATGAGTCTTAGTTTTGTAACCGAAATAAAAATCTAAATAATTCGCTATGATAAAATTCAACTTGAAAAGTTCCTTACTCACAGCTATGGCAGTTCTTTCTGGTCTGGCCATGTTTAGTCAAGGAGTTTGCACTCAGTTTTCATACTACTATGCAGATATTACTTATCCCAATGGTGGTGAGCAAACTGATCTTTACACTGTCCAACTGGACGGTGAAAACGCAATTCTAAGTCCAATCGGAACACTGGATGTAGGTGTTCACATTGCGTACAATACTGGCAATGGATTGCTATATGCTATCAACGACAATACAGGAGAAATCAGTATTGTAGACGCCATCACTGGAGAATTAATCTCTACTACCGATGTCAATCAAAATGTAGGCAAGGTAACTACTGCC
>JBGCDF010000070.1:0-3921 GCA_045105095.1 Crocinitomicaceae bacterium
AACTAATGAAGCAAGAACTCCTTCGATATTTCATATTAAGTGCGCTATTTTTATTGTGCACATTTTCCTTTGGACAGAACTTTTCATTTACT
Source organism: Crocinitomicaceae bacterium (assembly GCA_045105095.1). Taxonomy (GTDB): domain Bacteria; phylum Bacteroidota; class Bacteroidia; order Flavobacteriales_D; family Crocinitomicaceae; genus UBA4466. Next base: position 93 of record JBGCDF010000070.1, read on the forward strand.
CGATTCGAAAATGAAAAGGATAGTGTTTTACGTTGTGAGATGGGGATTGCGTCCTGGAACTATTACGTCAAAAGTAATTTGGATTCACTCAGAATTGTTGGGATGAAAATGATCGATCGAGATTCTTCCTGCCTTTACGCAATTGGAATGAGAAACCTTGGGTCTTTTGAAATACGTGGAAGTAATATTGAGAAGGGAATCGAATTTCTTATTGAAGCAAGAGAAGTGTTTTCAAGAGAAAGATCTTTAGTACTGCTTTCTGAAACTGAAAATGAACTCGGCAATGCCTTTTTTTTACTTGGGGATTATGAAGAGGCCGCTAATCTCTACTTGGCTTCTATTCTGCACGGATCGGGCTCCTCAGATTATACAGCAAGTTACAATGGGATGCTAGGATTCGGAAAAACGATCTGTGCGAACGGTGATACAACAAGAGGGGTGTTGTTTGTACAGAAGTTTCTTGAACGTTGTTTGAAAGATGAAAAATACGAGTCTGCCGCGGATGGTTGTGCTTTCCTTGGGATGATAGCTGGTAACATGGGTAAAGTTGAGTTGATGTCCGCATACTACAGGCGCAGTATTTTGTATTCTGGAGGATCACGCTCCTCCGCCTATAAAGCAAACGCAATAACCAATAAAGCGATTGATTATTTCTATCATGACAAAGTAGATTCTTCTGTACTCTTATTTCAAGAGTCTTTGGAAATTCGGGAGGAAGTTGGAGCCACAAGACCAATCGTTGAAAGCCTTTTCAATTTAGCAATCTTTTATATTGAATTGGGAGATTGGTTGAAGGCAAAGGAATTTGCTGAAAAAGGAGAAGCTCTATCTTCAGAAAGAGGAATTCGATCATGGCAGTTAGATTGTCTAAAACTACTTCTAGAAATTGCTATGAATGACGATGACCAAGGAAACATCGAGTCAATAAAGTTTGATATTGAAAGAATACAAAATGAGCTAAAGGAAATGAGCACTCTCGATGATGAAATGATTGATCTTGCCGTTCAACTTACCACATTGAAAGATTCCAAAGAAGATCAAGGGTACTTGTGGGAAATAGTTTCGGTGATTATAATAGTAATTTGTTCAGGTGCTTTGATGTATTCATACAGGCTTAGTTCAACTTAGGTGGATACTCAAGCTTAAAAGTAGGAACGATTACTTCAAATAACTCTCCATTTCCAATGTTTACAAAAGTGTAGAAACCTTTCATCATACCAATCTCAGCCTGAAGGTCGCACCCGCTAGTGTAAATGAAGGTTTCTCCAGATTTGAGCGTGGGTTGTTCACCAATAACTCCCGGTCCACTTACAAATCTAGCTTCGCCTAAACTGTCGAATATGTACCAGTCTCGCGATTGGAGCTGAACATCATACGAATTAGTGTTTTGGATTTCAATACGATAAGTGAAGAAATAGCGGGATTCTATAACTTCCGATAAGTCTTTTCGAAAGCTCGTTTTGACCGATATTTGAATGCCTGACGTAGTTAACGTATTCATAAATAATGCTATTTGCGCTGACTCAAAATAAGAACTTTGTTTGAATAGATCTTCCTCATTTCTTATTAAGACGAAATTTATACGTCCTAAGTTAAGTTACAACAACTAATTTAGAATCATTCTAAATTAGTTGTTTCAATAATCTTGTCGGTGCACAATGTTAACGAAGCCTATGAAATTTTTATTTTTGCCTTTAAATTTTAAACGCGTTAGAGCATGTCAAAATCAATAAAGCTTAGAAAAGGCTTGGATATTAGGCTCTTGGGGGAGGCGAAGACGGCAAAGTCCGAACTACCTTTGCCCAAAATGGTTGCGGTTAAGCCTTCTGATTTCCATACTATGACACCTAAAATGGTTGTCAAAGAAGGAGAAACAGTAAAAGCAGGAAGCATTTTATTTCATAATAAGTACGAAGAATCTGTCAAGTTTGCATCTCCAATTAGTGGAACTGTAAAGGCGATTGTTCGCGGTGCTAAGCGTCGAATTATGGAAGTTCTTGTTGAGTCAGATGGACAACAATCGTTTGAAGCTGCTTCTCCAATGAATGTTTCTGAGATGTCTTCAGAACAAGTTAAGGAAACTATGCTAGCCTCAGGTTTATGGCCTTTCATCAACCAACGACCAATAGACGTCGTGGCGGATCCAAAGAATGAACCAAAAGCGATTTTCATCTCGGCATTTAGCAGTGCGCCTCTTGCGCCAGATTACAACTTCTTGCTAGAAGGAAAAGGAGAAGAATTTCAAACAGGTTTGGATGCATTAGCTAAATTGACATCAGGCAAAGTTCATTTGACTGTTAGTTCAAATGGTGGGTCCTCAGATGTTTTTAAGAACGCGAAGGGTGTCCAAGTGAATAATATAACAAGCAAGCATCCTGGTGGAAATGTTGGAACACAGATTCATCATATCGATCCGATTAACAAAGGAGAGTTTGTTTGGACAGTGAATGCTCAGGATGTAGCAATTATTGGACGTTACTTCTTAACTGGGAAGTACGATACTAGTAAGGTTATTGCTTTGACAGGATCTGAAATAAAAGAGCCACAATACTTCGAAACACTTGCAGGGGCTAACGTTAGCGATCTTCTTGCGGAGAAGATTGCTACTGACAACGTTCGTGTGGTTAGTGGAAATGTGTTAACTGGAGATAAAATCGATCAGGATGGATATCTTGGTTTCTATCATAATGAAGTGACGGTTATTCCAGAAGGAGACCACATGAAATTCGTTGCTACTGAAGGTTGGATGGCACCAGGATTTAAAAGATTCTCGAACTCAAGAACATTCCCAACGTGGATTCTTCCAAAAAGCAAAAAGTTCCGTTTGGATACCAATACGAATGGTGAAGAAAGAGCATTCGTTGTTACAGGAGAACTAGAAAAAGTATTCCCATTCGATATATTGCCAATGCAACTAGTGAAAGCTGCAATTACCGATGATATCGATGGAATGGAGAATTTAGGAATTTACGAAGTAGCTCCTGAGGATTTTGCTTTATGCGAATATGTATGTACTTCAAAAATTGACATTCAAGATAAAATTCGACAAGGGTTGGATTTGATCGCTAGTGAGTGTATGTAGGACTTAAAAATTAGAAGACGTGAAATTTTTAGAAAAAATCATTCACAAACATGAGCCGAAGTTTGCTAAAGGCGGAAAGTTTGAGAAATGGAACCCGATTTTCGAATCGTTTACTACTCTGGCGTTTACTCCAGCGATTACGACGAAAAAAGGATCTCACATTCGTGATGCGGTAGATTTGAAGCGTACCATGATGATGGTAATTATGGCTCTAATCCCATGTTTGTTATTCGGTATGTACAATACGGGACACTGGGAAATGGTTGCCGAAACAGGTAACAGAGACCTTGCTTATTTGGAACAGTTCTGGTCGAAAGTTGGAGCAGGTGCTTTGGTTGTTCTTCCATTGGTAGTTGTCTCTTATGCATCAGGACTTATTGTTGAATTCATATTTGGTGTAATTAATGGTCATTCATTGCACGAAGGTTTCCTTGTGTCAGGAATGCTTATACCATTGGTTATGCCTGCAGATGTTCCTCTTTGGATGGTTGCAGTTGCAACAGTATTTGCGGTGATAATCGGTAAAGAAATTTTCGGAGGAACGGGAATGAATATCGTCAACGTCGCATTGACAGCTCGTGCTTTCCTATTCTTTGCTTACCCAACCAAAATGTCGGGAGACTTTGTTTGGATGGCAGGTGAGGAAAAAGCAGTTGACGGTTTTTCTGGGTCTACGGCTCTGGGAGATTTGGCGACGTTCACATCTGATAAAATGATGGTGGCTGGAAATGAGGTCGCCGGGCAGAC
>JBGCDF010000071.1:0-5874 GCA_045105095.1 Crocinitomicaceae bacterium
CATCTTCCGTGGCGTGCAGGCCGAAGAAGGAGGAATGGACCGTACTCATGGTGATTACATGGGAATGTTGGCCACAATGATCAACTCTATGGCTTTACAAGCAGCACTTGAGTCAAAAGGAGTGCAAACCCGCTTGCAATCTGCCATTGAGATGAAAGAAATCGCCGAACCATACGTTCGAAGAAGAGCTGTTCGTCATCTTGAAAAGGGACGCGTAGTGATTTTTGGAGCTGGAACAGGAAATCCATACTTCACAACAGACTCTGCGGCATCACTTCGTGCTATTGAGTTGAACGTGGATGTAATTCTGAAAGGAACACGTGTCGATGGTGTTTACTCTGCCGACCCAGAGAAAGATCCAAACGCAACAAAATACGATATGATCAGTTTTGATGATGTGTACGGACAAGGTTTGAAGGTGATGGACATGACAGCATTTACGCTGTGTAAGGAAAATGATCTACCAATCATTATATTTGACATGGACACACCAGGTAATTTGATCAAAGTCATGGATGGCGATCAAGTTGGCACAATTGTTCGTAACTGATCACTATAAACAACAAGAAAATGAGAGAAGAATTAGAAATGGTATATGACGAATTCAAAGGAGCGAATAGCAAGTCTATTGATCACTTGAAGAGTGAGCTTTTGAAAATTCGTGCTGGAAAAGCGTCTCCTGCAATGCTCCAGGGGGTTATTGTTGATTACTACGGATCGCCAACTCCACTTCAGCAGGTGGCTAACGTAAACACAATGGATGCTCGAACGATTACTATTCAGCCTTGGGAAAAATCCATGTTGGATGAAATCATGCGAGGAATCATTAATGCGAACCTTGGTTTTGCACCGCAGAGTAATGGAGAATCGTTATTGATTTCTGTTCCTCCGCTTACAGAAGAGCGTCGACGCGATTTGGTAAAACGAGCAAAAGCTGAAGGTGAAAACGCCAAAGTAGTGGTTCGCAGCAATCGTAAAGATGCGATGGACATGATCAAGTCGCTCAAAGATGATGGTCTTCCCGAAGACATGCAAAAAGACGGTGAAAGTCATGTTCAGGACTTAACGAACGGGGCAACAGCGCAAATCGACGATTTGATCAAAGCAAAAGAAACTGATATTATGACGATTTAAGATCGAAATTGATACTAATCTGAATCCCAATGATCTATTGATTGTTGGGATTTTTTTGTTCGCATTGATCGGATCAGTTAATCACTGTTTCGATCAGTATCAATTGTTGGGGATGTTTAAACCTTAAACATCTCGCATCTAAAATTGAAAAATTGAACCGAAGATATTCTCCGCGCCTATTTTGCGCAGCGAAGAAATCGAATTGAAACGAGCTAGTGTTTGAGGAAGCGTGACGATGGATATCGGAACGATCACCGAAAACACCGCGTTTCAAGAGTATTTCTGATCGTAGACCACGAAGTAGCACCGAAGTTAAAAATAAGCGCAAAGGGCCTTTTTGAACACTTTTTGTGCCCAACCAAAAAGTGTTGAATCTTCTTTCGAAGAGGGAATACCATAAATAAAATGAATGTCGTATTCAGAATGAAACATTCATTTCTCCACAGGTTTTAACATTGATCCCACTGTTTCGCGATTTCGAGATAACTCAATTCGGGGTTCGAGAGCCTCACCCCTCACAGATTTCTGTTTACTCGTACTTTACTTTAGGCGCATTGATTGCTTCAAGTCCTTCTTTCAAAGGAGCAATTGAATTCTGGATTTTAGTCAATTTCACAGTCATTTCACTCAAGAGAGTCCTTGCATTTTCCAAGGATTTTAAGTGTGCAGCAGTCGGACCGTAAGTCGAGCTCATACTACTTGCGTACGAGATATAATTCCGAATTGTTGGATATTCATTTTTCTCACCTACTTCAGAGCGGGCTTTACTTCCGCCGATTCGTTGTGATAAATCCAACACCTGATCACGTAATTCAAGAAGTTGTTTATGCAGTTCTGCATCACTCTTTTCCGCACGATCATATGCTTTTAGCATCGCCGAAACAGTATTCTTTACATCCTTTAAGTCAGTATTAAGATCGCTCGTTTTTACCCTCATTGATGTGATATTCTTCCAATGCTCTACCACTTGATTAGGAGTACTTCCATTCAAAGACCCTTTGTGTAATTGCTTCACCCGAAAAACAACAGGATCACCAATAGCTGTATAACTCCCTTCGATCTGTTTGAACAATTGAGCCTTATATTCCCCGGGACCAACCAGGTGACCGTTATTATCATCTTTCAGGTTTTTCGCCGTGATTGTATGCTTGGATTCTAAATGAAGGTCCCAACTGATTCGATTAAAGCCCTTTTTGTTCGGTGATTTAATCTTACGCAGCGTATTACCCTCTGCATCATAAACAAACAACCAAACAGTTGGCTTAATCTCTTTTTTCTCATCTTCTAATTCGGACCATTCAGGAACCTCAATAGTCTCTCCCACTTCTTCCGATTTCTTTTCCGCTTCTTTTCGCTTATCCTCTTTAGATTTGTAACTATCCTTCAGGCAATACGTGAATTCTACTCCGAACGGTGGATTATCTGCCACGAAAAAGTTATCTCCTTGTGCAGCTTTTTTTCTACCTCCCAGTGTTCTGCGCTGCATATACCATAAGCCAGATCGGGGTGAAAACAATTGAGCTTCATCATCAGAAGAAGCATCGTATTCTCTAAGTGAGGAATAATCATCAAGTATATAGATACCTCGACCAAAAGTTCCTGCAACTAGATCATTCTCTCTTTTCTGAATGGCAAGATCGCGAACAGAAATAGTTGGTAATCCACCACTCAATTTTGTCCATGTTTCGGCTCCATCATTTGTGAAGTACACTCCGAATTCAGTGCCCAAGAACATCAAAGTGCTTTTTTCAAAATCCTGCACGAAGCGCCACAGAATTGTTCGTTCTGGTAGGTTATTCGAAATACTCTTCCAGGTTTTACCTTTATCCAAGCTTTTGTATAAGTACGGATCGTAGTCACCGTATTTATGGTTGTCAAATACGGCATAAACAACGTTTTCATCATACAAATCCGCTTTAATATCGTTTACAAAGGCGGTAGTCGGTAATCCTTTAATTTTCGAGAAATTAACCTTTCTCCAGTTTGCTCCACCATCTTCGGTAACTTGAATGATACCATCATCCGTTCCTGCGTAAATTAAGCCTTCTTTGATGGGTGATTCGGACAAAGAAGTAATCGTGCTGTAGTTTGACATGGCATAAATGTCCCATGCATTATCCCACTTTTGTTTTTTACCGTAAAAAGGTGTTTGAATACGTTCAATGTTGTTCGTCAGGTCTTCAGAAATAGCTTGCCATGAATCTCCTCTATCATCCGATTTCCAAACTCGCTGAGACGCATGATAAATACGTTTTGGGTTATGTGGACTGACTAAGATCGGTGCGTCCCAGTTGAAACGTTCGGTCTTTTCTCCTAATGCTGGTTGTGGTTGAATGTAAATGTTTTCGCCGGTAGTACGATCATGGCGGTTGAGATTTCCCTGTTGCCATTGTGCGTATACTATATTTGGATTCCCTGGTTCTGTTGCAGGTTGATGTCCATCGCCTCCCAAGACAACGAACCAGTCTGCATTCCGAATTCCATGAATATTATCCGTTCGAGAAGGCGCTCCCTGAGAATTATTGTCTTGTGTACCTCCGTAAACGTAATAGAATGGTTCTGCGTCATCCACAGCAATTTTATAGAACTGCGTTAGCGGCAGATTGTCTATGAATTTCCAGTTGTTGGTTTTATCAAAGCTTTCGTACAATCCTCCATCAGAACCGACTAACATGTAATTAGGGTCATTCTTTTTAAATGCTACGGCATGATTATCCACATGCTTTTCACTCTCGTTCATTCGCTGGAATGTTTTCCCCCCGTCGAAGGAAACCTGCATATAATTATCCGCAAAGTAGATTTCGTCAAAATTGTGGGGTGAAGCCCAAAGTTCTTGATAATAATGAGGGCCTGTTCCTCCAGAGATGGCATCACTCATTTTCGTCCATGAACCTCCTGCATTCTCACTTTTGTATAGACCTCCTGTTCTACGATTCAATTCGATTGCTGCGTAAATCACGTCTGGTTTCTGCGGTGAAATGGCGAGTCCAATCTTTCCCAAATTGCCAGAAGGTAATCCGTTAGAGAGTTTGTTCCATGTTTCACCACCATCCATTGATTTATAGATAGCAGTTCCAGGGCCTCCGCCGAGATATCCTGCCACGGTTCTTTGACGTTGCCATGTCGCTGCGTATAGCACATTGGAATTTCTTGGATCAATAAGTAGATCCGTTGCTCCAACCCACTCTTCATCTCCTAGTGTTCGTTTCCATGTCTTCCCTCCATCGCTTGTTTTGTACACACCTCTTTCACCTCCTTTGCTCCAAAGAGGACCTTGTGAAGCGACCCACATAATGTTGGAATTAGTAGGGTGAATGATAATTTTTGATAGGTGCTCTGATGCTGTAAGCCCCATATTTTTCCATGACTTTCCGCCATCTTCGCTTTTGTAGATACCATCACCGTAACTCATGTGTCTACCTCCCACATTTTCTCCAGTTCCTACCCAAACTATTTCTGGGTTTTGTGGATCCAGTGTTATGCAACCAATGGAGAAGCTTTTTTGCCCATCAAACAGAGACTCCCACGTAGTTGCTGAGTTCATCGTTTTCCAAACACCGCCAGAACCTGTAGTAACATACCATACGTTTTCATTCGTTGGATGAATCACGATGTCTGATATACGGCCTGACATTAATGCAGGACCGATACTTCTGAATTTTAAGCCAGCGTATGATGATTTGGTAGTGTCTTTGTCCTTAGCATCATCTTGTGCAAAGCTCGTGGAGAATAGGGTAAGGGATAGTATGAATAAACCCGCAATTTTTGTAAAACAGTTCATGTTCGAAGTTTAGTTCTTCTAAGTTAATAAAATGGATGTTGTGGTGGTTATGTTATTTGCTTTCGGTTTACTGATGAGTTGAGAAGAGGTGGTTGATATTTGTCTTGTTTATTGTGGGTAGAATTGTGGATAGCGGGATCGGGCTACGAAACGTGCGGCTCGCTTCCATGGTTGTTCTTTCGAAGTTAAGAATAGATTTTAAAAACCAAAAACGATTTTCCGAAGCAAAATTCCGCATGGTTTGTAGGCTGTGTTACCAACACATCTTCATAAAAACAATCGTTCTCCTGGCTTAGCAGCTTTAATAGATTCAATGATTTCAAGACCATGTGATTCTGATCTACACGGAACGATAATTTTATTAGGAGCGTTCTTAATATCATTTATAACGGCTAGCGTTCCAGACATCATTGTTTGAACTTTTAATGTTCCAATAATTTTTGGTCTTATAAATTTCATTTACTTCATCTTGTTATATTCTTCTTCAAGTTTTTGATGTTTCTTTCGCTGTGTCTGAATCCTTTTTTTGTCTCCATCCAACAGCCCATTTACATTATAAAGCAGTCTATAGGAATACTGTTCGACAAGTAGATAGTTTTCGAATCCACAATGTTTTGCAAATAACTCAAAGACTAATTCATTGTACCAATATATAAATACTGAAGTATCGAATAGATGTTCTGTTTTTATCTGTGATATTACTCCATTTTTTGGGTGCGTAATTTGATTCCTTATTTCTTTTGCTTCAAGAAATTTTGACCAATAATGATTTGATGTGTCCAAGTGAAAATCATCATTGCAAACTTTAGCCAACAGGGATGGATATTGTTTGATTTTTTCTTCAATATTTACGAATACAGTGTCAGTTACTAGTTTTCCTTTTTTAAAGGACACTTTTTGTTCGAGCAGGAAATTTACTTCGGCTTCATGTAAAACATCGTTTTGTCGATTCTTTCTTA
>JBGCDF010000072.1:0-5817 GCA_045105095.1 Crocinitomicaceae bacterium
GATCCGATTGGAATTAACACTGTGGATACGGACGGCGACGGACTTACAGATTGTGAGGAGTTAACGGGAATTGATGATCCATCAACACCGGGTGTACCGAACGGACCTTCTGATCCTAACGATCCATGTGATCCGATTGGAATTAACACTGTGGATACCGACGGTGACGGATTGACAGATTGTGAGGAGTTAACGGGAATTGATGATCCTTCTACTCCACTCGTACCATCCGGAACTTCTGATCCAGATGATCCATGTAGTCCTCGTCCATGTGACTTGGAGATTCCAGAAGGATTCACTCCAAATGGTGATAACTTCAATGACCTGTTCGTGATTCCAAATATTGGAAACTACCCAGGAAATGAGATTATAATCTTCAACAGATGGGGTAACCAAGTCTTCGAGATGGTAGAGTACGATAACCTATGGGATGGTACTCGAAATGTAGGAACGGACATCACTGGTGATCAATTACCAACTGGAACGTACTACTACATCCTCGATACGAAGGATGAGACAATAGGAGATAAAGGAATATTCCAAGGATTTATATACTTGAAACGATAAATAATTGACGGCCTCTCGCCGTAAGAAGCGAGAGGCCTAATTGAGAAAGCTATGAAAACATTAAAAGCAATACTAATTATCGTCATCGCGTTTGTTGGGTTCGAGACAATCGCGCAGCAAGAGGCACACTTCACGCAGTACATGGACAACACTTTGTTTGTTAATCCTGGATACGCTGGAAGCAATGGAGCACTAAATGCTACAGCCATTCACCGTGAGCAATGGGTCGGAATTGAAGGACGTCCTCGTTCTACCACTTTCAGTCTACACTCACCTCTGAAGTATGAAAGCATCGGTGTGGGAATGACTGTCGTAAACGATGTTGTTGGACCTATTCAACAAACGCAGTTCTACGGTGACTTCTCTTACACATTAAAGTTTGATAACTCTCCCGGGAAATTATCTTTTGGGTTGAAGGCTGGCGTGAATATGTTGAACTCAAGAACTGATCAATTAGGAACAACTGATCCGAATGATCCTGAATTCATTACCAATATTCAGAATCAAATCAATCCAAACTTTGGAGCAGGGGTCTACTACCACGCACCAGCATGGTTTGTTGGAGTGAGTACTCCTCGAATTCTTGAAGCTGCATACGAAGGAACAGGAAACGCAAGAGAACGTCGTCACTACTACGTGATTGGAGGAGCAGTATTCGATATTGCGCGCCAATGGAAGTTACGTCCTACTACAAGCATTAAAGTTACAGATGGAGCACCTCTTTCAGTTGATTTAAGTGCTGCCGGAATTTACAACGAGAAATTGTGGCTTGGTTTGACTCATCGTTTTGGAGACAGCTTCGGAGCGTTTGTTCAATACCAAATCACACCACAATTCAAAGCAGGAATCGCCTACGATCAAACCATAACAGATCTAATTTCCTACAACGTGGGAACTTACGAAGTACTGTTATCGTATGATTTCTACTGGAAAGATAAAGGAGTTAAATCACCGCGTTATTTCTAAACTACTAGATAGAATTAATTGTTATGAAAAAGACATTATTACTCATATTTACCTTTTGCGCAACCTTTTCGTTTGGGCAAAGCGTTCGATTGGCAGAAGCCGATGATTTCTACGGATTAATCGCTTATGCAAGTGCAGCGGAAATTTACACTGAGTTAATTGATTCAGAAGTTGATAGCCCTGCAATGAGAGCTAAACTTGCTGACTGTTACTACCAAATGGGAGAAACAGAAAAAGCGGAGACCTATTATCAGGAAATGATTCAATCGGTAGAGGCCACTCCGAAAGATGTATATCAATATGCTCAGTCGCTTAAAGAGAATGGAAAGTACTCGGAAAGTGATCAATGGATGGATAAATTCGCTTCATTGGAAGCTTCAGATTTAAGAGCTGTTCAATACAAAGAGAATAAAGGATACTTAGATCAAATCATCAATCAGGAGGCATTCTTCAATGTGAATCACCTGTCAATGAATACCAAGAGTGTTGAGTTTGGTGGATACCCTCTTGGAGGAAATAAAATTTGTTTCATTTCTGATCGCCGCGAAAGATTTGCGATTAAGCGGATCCATACTTGGAACGACCGCAGCTACCTCGATTTCTTTGTTGGAACTAAATCTGATCAGAATGATCTTACTGAGATTTCAATGACTGCTCGTAAGGATAATTCACGTTATCATGAAGGGCCATTGTGTCTTACGGCTGATGGGAAAACAATTTACTTCACACGAAACAACATCTCAAAAGGTGATCAACGACGAGACGGAGAAGGGATTCAAAACTTGAAACTCTACGTTGCTGACATTGATCAAGAAAATGGAAGTTGGATGAATGTTCGGGAAACAACTTTAAACTCTCGTGATTACTCTGTTGGGCATCCAACCGTTTCAGCAGATGGAAAAACTTTGTTCTTCGCTTCTGATCGTCCGGGAGGATTTGGCGGCGCTGACATTTACAAGTGCTCAATTGCTCAAGACGGAACACTCGGGGAACCAGAAAACCTTGGATCTGATCTGAATACAGAAGGACAAGACATGTTCCCATGGGTAACAAAAGATGGAATCCTCTTCTACTCTTCTGACGGTAACCTCGGACTAGGAGGTTTGGATGTATTCGCAATGATTCCAAATAAAGCGGGAGACTTCACTAAGAAAATCAATCTTGGAGAACCAATAAACTCTTCGAAAGATGATTTTGCACTCATAATGCTTGACGAAAAGAACGGTTACCTTTCTTCAAATCGCACTAGCGGAAGTGGAAATGATGACATCTACAGCGTCTTGTTACTTCGTGAATTGAAAGTCAACTTGACTTTGAACGGAGTTATTACAGACGTTCGCAGTGGAGAAATTCTTCCTGGTGCTGAAGTTGAATTGTTGAATGAAGAGGGAGAAGTAGTGGGTACAGCTATCGCTGATGAAAATGGGGCGTATACATTTGGGCTGGAACCTGAATTCGATTATACCGTTGGTGCAACGAACGAGGACTATTTCCCAAATTTAGCGTCTGTTTCAACAAAGAACCTTCCTAAAGGAACAGAGGAAATAGAAAAAGACGTAGCGCTAGAGAAAGATCCTGGTTTATCATTGTACGCCTTGGTTACAGATGCGAAAACTAGCACTCCTCTTGACAGCGTTATCATGACGATTACCGACAACATGACTGGTGAGAAAATCCAAATCATGACGGACGGTAAAGGAGATTACCTTCGACCATTGACTGATAAGAAATTGGATGATCGCGGAAGCTATAACTTCAGCCTTTCGAGAGAAGGGTACATTCCAAAGGTAGTTACTTACAATACCTTATTCGACAAAGAAGGACAATACGATGTTCATGCTGATTTAGACCTTACTCTCGATCCAATGGTAACTGATTTGGCGCAATTGATCGAAATCAACCCAATCAACTTTGATTTGAACAAGTCAATTATTCGACCTGATGCCAAAATAGAATTGGACAAGATTGTAGAAGTAATGAACAAATACCCTCTGATGGAAGTTGAGCTTGGTTCACACACTGACTGTCGTGCATCAAGAGCATACAACGAGAAGTTATCTGATCGACGTGCGAAAGCATCTGCGGCTTACATCAAAACGAAAATCACCAATCCAGAACGTATTTACGGAAAAGGATACGGTGAGGCTCTTCTTTTGAACGGCTGTGAATGTGAAGGTTCAGTAAAATCTGACTGTTCTGAAGAAGAACACGAGAAAAACAGACGTACTGAGTTTAAAGTAATTTCAGTTGGAGATCCAAACGTGGGTGTTCAAAACAACAGCACGAACTCATTTGATGATTAGGTTTCATCTATAATTAATAAAAAAAGCGCTTCTTGAGAAGCGCTTTTTTTTGCATCAAAGGTTTTGATCAAAGCCCCAACTTCTCTCTCCACTCCGAATGTTCATTCAGGTTTTTATTCCAATAGTCAGTTTTAACCGATTTGATCAATTCCGCTTTTGATGTAAGCATTTTCTCATCTTCTCCGTATCCGCTCAGGTGTCTATCTTCCCAACCTTGAATGATGTGCGGGAATTCCTTAGCATAACGAATGGTAAACGTACGATCTAACAAGGGATAATCTACGACGTAAGCAATGACACCATTCTCCTCCTCTACTTTCTGTATATCCGCAGTGTAAACTTCGATATCCATGCTGCGAAGACGAAAGAATGTCATGGACGGAATGAGCGACACCTTCCCTACTGGAAGCAATTCAGGATTCAATCGAATAAGTGTCCATAAATCATCTTCAAGCAGTTCCTTTTCTACCTGTTGATTCTGAAATGAGAACCCCTCGAAGTAAGAATTGAAATCAATCTCAAACTTCTTTTTATTTCGCAATTCGAGATATGTCATTCCACACCATTCCTGCAATGACGAAGCCACTTTTAATGAAGCATCTCCATCTTCAAGAGGGTAAAAGGTGCTACTCATAATCGAATATGGATAAATTCCGGTTAGCCACTTCTTCGTTCGATTCAGCTTTAATACTTGTACATTGTCTTTTCGATGCTCATCCGCTTTGGTATTAGATGACTTCGAAAATGGTTCTGTAACATAAACTAACACAGCCGTTCCTTTGTGCAATTCACCATACCGTGCCTGACTCAACTCATAGCTCGACAACTCAGCGGTTTTGTCATACCAATAATCCTTGGTTTTCTGAGTAACTTTTCGTGACGTTTTGGATAACACCGTCTCTGCTTGAGTTGTATTCTCCGAAGCGACTGCGCTCGAACATGCTACAGTCAAAGCTACGACACCAATTAAGCCAATACCGGCCAAGGACAGTGCAAATGATAGTTTCTTTTTCATGATCTTATTTTTGTTTCCCGTTGAACGTGTAATGAATTGTATCCTGTCCCTTCTTTGTCCAGACATAGTTCCCAGAAATCTCATTTCCAACGAACTTACCTTTCCACTTCATCTTTCCATGCTCCTCACTCACCATTACACAGGTAAATTCCGATGTTGTTTCATTATTTGATGTTACCGAATATTTGGCTTTTTCAAATCCATATTGAACACAGATTGATCCTTCTACATGCGTTTTCGTAAATGTTAAATCTTCCCTGTTATCAAACTTGTTCCCGATATAATTATCAATCGTAAACACCTTTCCAGCGAAATCATTGGTCTTTTGTGCTGTGCATTGAAAATTCATTAATGCAATGCTTATTGCTAAAACTATTCTCGTTATCATTATCTGAATAATTGTATCACATGGGCCTACGTTAGCGGGCCCTGTAATGTGTTAAACTTCGTTCTATTTACTTTTGAGTGCTGACCAGTTGGAAGATGCCTTCTTGATCAGTGCAGTTTGATCCTTCATCCACGGATCTTTTCCATTGAAGTGATCACCTTGATACGGTCCATTGTAAAACAAATACAATTTACCATCCGTTACTACGAAATTCTCAGGATCCACAGGAAATTTTGCATTCGCAGTTGCAACACCTGTAGCACAGAACCCTCCGCATTGAGGCATATACTTGGATGGGTTTGCCTCGAACGTTTTTTGATTTTCAACGCTACTGAAGAAATAGTGAATCCCATCGACTTCAGCAGATAATTTATTCGTCCCCTGAATCGCTTGATTCTTTGCGAAATAAGCCACTAAATCATATCCATCTAGGGCAACAGATTTCACATTCATGCTCTGTCCAAAACTCAACGCTGAAACTAGGAGTCCAAACGCTAACATTAACTTTTTCATAATTTTCCTTTTTTAATTGTTCTCAAGCTGTATGCTTGATTGTTAGAACAAAGTTATATGCAGGA
>JBGCDF010000073.1:0-3548 GCA_045105095.1 Crocinitomicaceae bacterium
TAGTTTTATTGATTCTATCGAAGTTACAGAGACTCAGTTGCCTACTGTCTCTTTGGGGAATGATACAACTATTTGTGTTGGGAATTCCGTAATTATCAACTCTAACGTGCAGTTGGTTGATACATATTTGTGGTCAACAAATGAAACGACAAGTTCAATAACGACTTCTCTATCGGGAACGTATTGGTTGGAAGGGACGAACATTTGCGGCAGTGATTCGGATACCATAGATATTTCAGTTGAACAGCTTCCGGTTTTCAGCCTTGGAAACGATACAACTTTATGTGCAGGATCTTCCGTGACATTGGTAACGAGTGTTCCCAATACGACAACAACGTGGCAAGACGGTTCACAAGCGACCACATTCGTCGTCAATCAAGCGGGAACCTATTCTGCCATCGTTGCAGGTCAAGTGTGTGTTTCTCAAGACGATATTCAGATTACTTTCTCAAATGAACCAGACCTTCAATTGGGTGCAGATACGGTAATTTGTGAGGACGAGCAGTTCTTCTTGACAGCTTCATCTTCAAATGGATCCATCCTCTGGGGGAATGGAAGTCAGGAATCGACAATAGCTATTAGCGAAGGAGGAATCTACAACGTTACTTCCACGAATGGTTGTGGGCAGATTTCGGATCAAATAGAAATTCAAACACGAAATTGTTCCTGTGAAGTCTACATCCCGAATAGCTTTACACCAGATGATGGGAATTTTAATGAAGAATTCGGTCCTGTTCATGTGTGTGAAATGTCGGAGTATTCGTTCAGAATATTCAATCGATGGGGAGAGGTGATTTTTGAATCATCTGATCCTCTGGAAACATGGGATGCTACGTATAAAGGAAGAAAAGTTCAGGTAGGAGTATATACTTATCAATTGCTTTACTCTACGGAAGGTCAGGAGGATGTTTTGGTGACTGGTCATGTGAACGTGCTGTATTGATTAATCCCCGAGAACTTTATGACCTATGATTATTAGAGGTATTCTAATCACGTTCCTTTTTTTTATTATCAGCAACTATTCATTTAGCCAGTTTGGAAATGAGTTTGAAGTCACTGGTACAGTATACGGCGCTTCCGATGTTCATCTATTTGATATTGATGGAGATGGAGATTTAGATGTGTTTTCAGCTTCCGCAAATGATGGAAAAATCGCATGGTATGAAAACTTCGGTAACGGTGAACTCAGTCGTCAATGGGTAATTGAACGTACGCAGGTTAAACCGAATGATCTTGAGTTTGCCGATATGGACAATGATGGAGATATGGATATTGTTGTTACGTGCAACACCTATTCAGTTCCTCCTGTTTACCTATCTGGTAGAATATTCTGGATCGAAAATTTGGGAAGTAATCAGTGGGGGCCGAAACAATTGATTGTTTCGAACATTAATCCGGAGGCCCTTGCTCTTGCTGATGTTAATGGAGATTCAAACATTGATATAGTATATCCGACGGGTAATTTTATTTCGTGGATTGCCAATCTTGGAGGAGGTTCGTTTGCCGCTGCAATAGACTTATTTGGGGCTGCGGTTGGTGACCCTAGCGATGTTGCAGTGGAAGATATGGATGGAGATCTTGATTTAGATATTGTTCTTACGGCTTACGGTGGAAATAAGGTAATGTGGCACGAAAATTTAAGTCCAGGAACTTTTTCCGTGGCTCAAACCATCTCAACAGGAATGAATGGTGCCAGTGCTTTGTATCTATCAGATCTTAATAATGATGGTGTTAAAGACATCCTAGTGGCAAGTGAGTTGGACGATAAAATTTCTTGGTTTGCAAATTTGGGTGGTTTTTTTGGCCCAGAACAAGTTGTTTCGACAAATATGAATGAAGTTACCGCAGTGCACGCTGCGGATTTGGATAATGATGGTGATCAAGACATCTTTACTGGAAGTTGGAGTAATAGTCTCCCTAATATGGATTCCATATTCATATTCGAAAACCTTGGAACTGGTACGTTTGGCCCTGGACAGGGTATAGGGCTGTTTGAACCAGTAAACTTCCTAACTACAGGAGATGTAGATGGAGATGGCAACCTTGATTTGTTAGGGGCCTTTACTTCAATTGACTCTCGTGTTTCTTGGATGCAAAACCTTGGAGGTCTAAGTCTTGGGCCTGAGAAGAGGATTTCAAGTAACGTACATCAAGTCGAAGATATCGAGAACGTTGATCTTGACTGTGATGGTGATCTTGATGTACTCGCAGCATATTTTGATGGCGTTGCATGGTTCGAAAATGAGGGAAATGACATCTATAGTTCAAGAAAAGATATCTATTCATTACCGTACGCGGCTGTCTTAGATGTTACTACTGGAGATATGGATGGCGACGGTGATCCCGACATCGTTTATTCCATGAATGCACTCGGATATGAAATTGCTTGGCAAGAGAATCTCGGTGGAGGTAATTTTGGAGTGCATCAAACGATTGCGAACGGAGTTACGGCAGCTCCATATTCTGTATTTGTCGCTGACATGGATACGAATGGTTGGAATGATGTACTTGTAGCTTCCCGTTTCGACGCTACAGTTTCACTCTTTCTAAATTCTGGTGGAGGAAATTTTAGTTCCCAAATCGAAATAAGTACTGTCGCGGGTGGTGCCATGTCCGTTGTGGCTGCCGATCTGGATGGTGATATTGACCTAGATGTTGTTTCAGGAAACAATATCCCGAACGAAGTGGCGTGGTATGAGAATCTGGGAGATACCATTTTTGGTAATCTTCAATCATTAACTACCAGCGCCTCAAATGTGGAGTATGTAACTGTCGCTGACATAGATGATGACGGAGATATCGATATACTTTCAGCGTCCCACTCAGACAACAAGATAGCTTGGTACGAGAATTTTGGAGGTGGAATGTTTAGCTCTCAGCAAATTATTGCTTTTGGACATGGAGTAAATGAAATCGAGGTTGAAGATATTGATGAGGATGGTGATCTAGATATCGTTGGTGCTTTATATGGAGGTGGTCGCGTTTCATGGTATGAAAATTTAGGTGGAATGAACTTTAGTGGAGAAAACGTGATAATTAATATTACCCAGCCACGTTCTCTATCACTTGGTGATGCTGATAAAGACGGAGATTTTGATGTGTTCACAGTTGAGCGCATTCATGGGGAAATTGTTGGGTTGCATAATGGGCTGTATTCAACGGTGAGAGTGAGTGGAGAGTTATATGTTGATCTTAATCAAAACGACGTTCGGGACTCTGCCGAGTTAGGCATGCCTCAATTGGGAGTGATTTCAACATCACTTAGTGATTTCACCTTTACGAATTCAGATGGCACATACCTAATGAATTTTTCAGATACCTTAGGAGCGTATCAACTATTTCCTCAAACACCACAGTACTGGAATCTTACAACGGATTCTTTGCTGTACAACATATTTGTTGATTCGGTTTTCACGGTAAGAGATAGCCTCGATTTTGGATTTTTTCCTGATACCATCATTACTTCAATCAATGTTGATTTAGCGGGGGGATATCCTTTGTGTAGTTCACAAGTAGATTATTGGTTAGACTTCGGAAATATCGGTACC
>JBGCDF010000074.1:0-3871 GCA_045105095.1 Crocinitomicaceae bacterium
CGATTGTCTGATTTTCCGATGGTCCGATTCACGATGGTGGTGTGATGGATTTGTTGGATGGTTGGATTTGTTGGATTTGTTGGATGGTTGGATGGTTGGATAGCTCGATTGTCTGATTCTCCGATTTTCCGATTTTCCGAAGGTGCTTTGCAAGGGCTTGCTCATACATCAGTCTATGGAGCAGGTTGAATGAATGAAAAGCTACCTGACAGCCTCTTATTTCACAAATCAACATCTCTTTTAATTTACTGATTAAGAGGTGTTTAAAACTAAAAACCGTTTAAACTTGAATTAATTTGAAATTTAAACCCAACGCTTTTATGATTTTTTCTGTTCTATCATCAAAGGAAAGAACCACCTTTGCACTAACTTAATATACCTTAAAATGAAAAAGAACATTTTATTCACAATCGCACTTATAAGCTTTGGTGCTAATGCACAGCAGAAGCTAGTCGGTATGACACAGAGGTCATTTGATGAAACTGGAGTTCAAACATACATCGATTCCACAGATTATACCTATACCTCATGGCAGGGTTCTATTACTTCGAATGAACCGCAGTTCAGCTTTGACTCTCCGGTCTTCGATTGGCTCTACGAATTACCTGAAATCCCGTCGAATGAAGTAAACGTATACAATGGCGTATTATCACCACAGTTTGCTTACTCACGACAAAATACCATCGTGAACGGAAACATTACTGAATCAGAAGTTGCACAAGGCGACCGCACAGTATACACATATGATGGATCAAATAATTTGACCAAAATCGAATATTTTTTCTGGAACGTGAGTCAATTTGATATTTACGCTGAAAGTATTTTCGAATATGACGCAAATAATAACTTGTTGGTAGAATCTTATATTTCCGATCCTACTGGGAATCCTTCGGTGGAATCTGTCGATTCAATGACTTACGATGCTTCTAACAACATGACTCGTGTTATTTCTTATCAGATCGGCACTACTTCTAGTTTAGAACCTCAATCTGAGAGCTTCATAACATACTCGGGAAGTGAGGTTGATAACTTACAATTGCACCAATCCAATGGGACTCAGCTTGAGTGGGAATATGATCTGTACTACACCTACGTAGGAGGCCTTCCAACAATGATTGAAGCCTATCCCGTAACTGGAGGAGTTCCGTCGACTACAGTAGAAATAGAGATTATTTATACGACGAATGCGGATGACCAACTATCCCTTTATGAAGTTTATTTCTCAGGTGATTTGTTCGTTGAACAAGTTTATACGTACGACACTGAAGGTTTTGTTAAAAAGATCGAAAATAGTGATATTGACTTCGCAACATCATCAGTATTCCTCTCTGGTGTGACGGACTTCTATTATCAATTGACAGCGAATTCAATTGAATTACCGGATGTAACGGCATCAGTTTATCCGAATCCAACGAATGATTTTATCTCAATTGATTCAGATGCTCAAATTGACAGGGTTACTGTATTATCCACAGATGGAAAAGTGATGATCGAACAAAAAGGAAATAACGTGGATGTTTCGAACTTGACGTCCGGAGTTTATCTTGTTAATGTCATGACTTCTAAAGGCGGCGGTCAAACTCGCTTCGTAAAGAACTAATTATTTTACTTTTCAGTAAAGGAATCCAGGCTTTGTCTCGATAACCATCGGGATGAGTCTGGATTTTTTAATTAAAGCGATTTCTTCCCTAACCAGCGTAATACGTTTCCATACCAGATGTCATCTGATTCTTGTTGAGTAAGAATGTCTACTTCAACAGCAAAATCGATTACGCGACCAGGATAGGAGTTTCGAATACCTTCCATTTCTCCGAGTGGATATGGATCATCCAACCCAGAGACGATCTGTGCAGCACCTACACGAGTTTTAAGCAATTGCAAGGTGTAAGAATCATGCACCAATGTATCGAAGAATAAGTTTGGATGCCCAAGAGAACTTCGCGGATCTTGACTTCCCTCGAATAGATCAGGGCGACCATCGAATCCTTGTAAGCGACGTCCATAATTTGCTTGCCCAAGCATGCAACCGTGCGCGAAACATGTGCGCACATCAGGAAAGCGATTTGGGAAATCACGAAGTGTGAAGAAGTGCAAGGTATCAGCAGTTTGAGCCATCATCCAAACGAGGTGGAATCGCCAGAATTCATCTTTCAACTTCACCATTTTCTGTCCATCGTACGGATGAATCTCTACAGCCAATTTGTAATGGTTCGCCAATTCAAAAATGGGCACCACACTTTCATCTGCAACAGAACACCATTCCTCATCAGCATTCAAAAAGTGCGAAGGCAAACAGAGAAGGTTCATATTCAACTCATTGACACAGCGCTCGATTTCTTTCAACGCATCTTCGATGAACAAGGGCTGGACAACGAAACCACACGTGAACTTATCTGGGCGGCGCTCTTGCACACTTGCGTTGAAATCATTCTGCCAGCGAATGGCATCATTCGCGTCTTGTCGATCCCATCCATTGGCATAAACCTGAGACAAGTTCAACATTACGGCATGATCAATTCCGTATCGATCCATCCAAATCAATTTTTCATCGAAGAAAAAACTAGCGTCTGTAATGGGTCTGGACCAAGTTTCACCCTGTCGCATGAACTTTCTATCCTCGTCAATCCAGAACAACTTCTTGTCTTTCATGAACTTCGGAATCTCACTTGGTTCTGGTAAAATATGTCCGTGTCCGTTGATTTTTATCTTCCCCATGCCTATTTGGTATCAAATTTCCTGACGTTTTCGTCTGTCTCAAAAATAGAGAAAAGCTAGGGACTAATTTTGGAACAAGGCTAAAATCTACCGATTTCATACAATCTGTTGCGTTCCACTAAAACGTATCTGTTTCCTAAGGTTTTGAGAGTTACCTGTTTCGTCGGCAAACTTATGTCTCATACAGCAATTCCAAAAGCCTAAATGAATTGCTTCGCAGGGCTTTCTTCATTGCGGTACTCGTCATGTCATCAGCCTAAAACAACTAACTATGAAAACAATCAGAAATAACAGAGAAATGACACTAGCGGAATCTAGCACGAGTGTATTCCGAGAATTGTTTGAATTGAAAATTCAGCTGGATTTGGAAATCAGTAAAGGAGGTTTCTATGAGGAAGAGTTTCGGGGAATCGCTTTGGCTATTGATCAACTATTGACGGAATTACTTCTGAATGATTAATCAAAAAATCCTCGCCTCATCCCGATGGCTATCGGGACAAAGCGAGGATTTCCCTTTATTCTTAATACCCTTAGTTTTTCACTACGCGTACCACTTTTTGTCCGATTGAATTTATGACATGCAAAAAGTAAATTCCTGCTTCGGTTTCGCTTAAATTCACGTCGGCGGTATTCATTCCGTCTCCGTACTGAACAATTCTTCCACGTGCATCGTGTACCTCAAACGTGAACGATCCATCCAATTCAACGGTAAACTCTCCGCTTGTAGGATTCGGATACACCTGAACGTTGGCCAATTCATTTTCTCCGATCGAAGAACAATCTTCTACGACAATTGTCTGAATTTCTGATGCGCTACAACCGTTTCCATCGGTGAAAAGGTATTCGATATCGAATTGTCCTTCGCCACTTAAAGAAGGGCTAAACGAATTTCCTGATATACCTGTTCCAGAGAACGTCCCACCAGAAGGTGAGCCAATCAAAAGTACATTACCCGCTGCAATACATGTGGTATCCTCAGTTGCTAAAAAGTTGACAGATGGTGATTGATTAACAACAATCTCTACCCCATCAGTATTTGCACATCCATTACCATTTGTTCCTGTTACTTCGTATAATGTGGTGCCAACGGCAGGAACGAAAGGAACTCCGTTAGTAACACCGTTGTTCCATGAGTACGTGGCAGAGCCTCCAATGG
>JBGCDF010000075.1:0-3945 GCA_045105095.1 Crocinitomicaceae bacterium
AAATTACATCTACTCCATCAAGTGCGAAGGGGAAACTGTTTATACAGGTAAACTCATCAAAGAATAAGATGAAACAGCTCAAGAGTTTTCGGGATGCATTCAATGGAATTGGAGTATTGATCCGATCTGAACGGAATTTCCAAATTCATTTGGTAGCGTTCGCTATTGCCATCGGAGCGGGGGTTTACTTTGAAATTAGCAAAGGTGAATTCGTAATCATTCTGCTTGTTTCTGCTCTTGTTTTTGCCTTGGAAGGAATCAATACTGCGATTGAAAAGCTGTGCGATGAAGTCACCGAAGAACGAAAGGAGTCTATTCGAAAAATTAAGGATGTCGCGGCAGGAGCCGTTTTGCTTGGTGCGATTTTTGCAGCAGTCATTGGAGTAATGATCTTTTATCCATACATAATCTGATGACCTATCCTCCACTTACAGCTACTATTAAGCGGTTCATTTTTATGAGAGTGTTATTCACCGCTTTTCTTCTCATCGTTTCAACGTTATACTGTTCGAGTCAAGTCTCAGAATCTGCCGATTCCTACCCTTCGAGTTTTGTACTCGGTGTTTCTCTTCATCAAGTATTTTCCTCGAACAACGAAGTCCGTCGTTATTCTTTGAAACCTGTTGATAACGGCAATTACACAGATGTTTTCAACAAGCATCGCTCTTCACAAATGCTAAGAGTAACTGGAGAATTTCAATTCGTGCGTGCGTATGTTCGAGGTAGCCTTGCTATGAGAACTGAGCACACGAATATAGAAGCGCATAATATTGAGGAATACTATGAAGTCAATGCTGGTCAAACCAATGAAGCCGAATTATATCGTATACTCCATGTCAACGAAAAAACACGATCTTTCCTCCTTTCAATTGAAGCTGGTTCGTATTTCCACAGAAGGGATCGGCTGTTCCGCATTGGGATAGGAGGCGGTTTTGATTTTTGCCATTATCAAGAGAGTGAATCCACCGGATGGAATCGCGTAAACAAAGATCAAACGGTTTATTACACCACTACTTTCCCTCCAGAAGAAGTAATAGTCGATTCAAAACATTTAAAAGAAAGTGAAGAGTGGAAATTAATGGTTCGTAATGTATCAATGCCTTTAGTTGTACCCAAAATTTCTTTCAAAGCGTCTTATCGTATTTACGACAATCTATCAGTCTCCCTTCAAGCCAGAATGCGTTTATTAGTGCTCCAACCTGAGATCGGAAAAGCAAAAACACTTCTTGAATTCCCAGTGGGTGTAGGTTTTCACTACCACTTTTTGAACTAGACAACAATTCGATTTTCCAACCATTTGAGGGTCACGATCGTTCATACAAACATGAAAGCCTACATCACTTTATTCACACTTACCTTGACCTCTTTGTGCTTCAGCCAATCAAATGATAAATCAAACGAGTTCAAGCTTTCCAACTTATCGGTTGGATTAACAGCAACGCGCGTACTTGACAAATTGCACTATCCGCTTTCCTATGAGTTAAACGCCTCTGGAGGTAAGACTATGGGAACAATAACAGATCAAAGTTCTTCTTCGTTCTATCAATTGAATGCGCAATATCAACTAACTCAACGATTCTACGTTTACAGTGCACTTGGTGCGGGAGTTGATCGACAAGACTCATACTTTCCCCTCTACTCTCCTACTGCCGTTGTTTGATTTTTCAATTCGGGTTACAGCACCACTGTAAGGAGGTACATTACTGTTAAAGAAAAGAGGACATCAATGGTTGGTTCTCTTGAAGTAGGATTCAATCTTTTTAAGCCTAAAAGGCGATTTAATCTAGGAGTAGGGCTAGGTACAGACTTCTACACTCTTGTCAAAACTGTACATGATAATGGTATGATTATTACAACTGACGTAATAACAACCATTTCAACTCCAGGAAACGCATCAAGCACGACAAACACCACTACTGCAGAGCATGATTACCAAAGTGAAGAATGGAATGAACACGTATTGAATGCTCAGTGGAGCCCTTTTGTCCCAAAACTTACTCTCACAGTTTCTTATAGAATCGCTGGCAGAGTTACCATTTTCGGGAAAGGTCAGGTTCGTTTTCTATTACAAAACGGTGATCATGTTTCTGAACGTAGCATCCTTCAATATCCAATAAGCGGCGGAATTCAATACAATTTTAAGTGATCTCAGCAGCGTTCATGCTATTTCGAAAGAATTGCAGCGTTCAAATCACCAATGTAATTCAACATTTTCTCTTGTCCGAATTTTGATTCTGAAGAAGTGGTAAACACGGGTGGCAATTCAGCCCAATACTTCAACATTTCCTTGCGGTATTTTGACATGTTTTTCTGAAGTTGAGTACTTGAAAGTTTGTCAATCTTCGTGAACACCATTGAGAAGGGCAATTGTTTCTCTCCACACCAGTTCATGAATTCAAGATCAATCTTTTGA
The DNA here is from genome assembly GCA_045105095.1 of Crocinitomicaceae bacterium. Classification (GTDB taxonomy): domain Bacteria; phylum Bacteroidota; class Bacteroidia; order Flavobacteriales_D; family Crocinitomicaceae; genus UBA4466. Next base: position 2,414 of record JBGCDF010000075.1, read on the forward strand.
GGTTCTAATCGGCTGTCCAACAGAACAAAAACGTTTACTAAGCTTTCTCTCCTTGTTAGGTACTCCACAATGAATTTCTCCCATTCCCCACGGGATTTCTTAGATGCCTTAGCGTATCCGTATCCAGGTAAATCTACGATGTACCATTCATCGTTGATAATGAAATGGTTAATCAATTGCGTTTTTCCTGGCTTTCCTGACGTTTTAGCCAGTTTCTTGTGGTTCGTTAGCATGTTGATCAACGACGATTTACCCACGTTGGATCGACCGATAAACGCGTATTCGGGCTTCCCGTCCGAGGGTCCTTTTTTGAAGTCTGTATTGGAAATAACGAAGTCTGCCGTTTTGATCTTCATGACGCATTTTTTTTGCAAAGATATGAATTAAGACGGGGTTCGAGAGCCTCACCCCTCTGTTTACCAGAATTAACTGGAGGGATGAGGCTCTCGCACCCCGAATATGAAAAAGATGGAATTATGTTCTTCAGGCTCTAGCCTTTCTTCTCATCCCAGAACCGCCGAGAACAAATGCTAAACCTGCTAACATGACCAAGATTCCAATAAGAATACTAACCAAAAGCAACACAATAATTCCGAGTATGATTAAGATCCATCCGATAACTGACAGAGCAGATCCACCAGCTGATGCGTTATTTTCACTGTTGAACTGGCTAGTTTGATCAGTACTCATTTCAGTGTCATTATTCTTTGTTGATTGATACGCTTTCGATTGAGGAAGCTCAATCACTTCTTCGGATACGGAAGTCGTCATTTCAACATTTTCGTTGTATTCAGTGTCTAACAGTTCCTCTCGTTCCTCATCTTGATCGGGGAAAACTGTGAACACTGGTGCAGGTTGATCCTCTCCATGATTTGAAACTGTCGGTACAACTTCCTCATTGGAAATACCTTGTTCTACTTTGTCTGAATTCAATGTAATTGCACTCTCTTTTTCAGCTGAGTGAGTGTTTGATTTCACCTTCTTCTTATTCCAAGTAACGTGATATCCTCGCGTGTGAAGTCTTTTTTCAATGGTACATGATCCCATCGATAAACAAAAAATGGCCAATAAGAAAACTGAAAGTATAACTTTTTTCATAGGTTAGGTTTTAAAAGGTACGTGATTTAATGGTGTTATTTTAACTAATTCATTCGCTTCAAGACCAAAAATTGTGCCACGCAAATCACAATTCGTTTGATACAGAAAAGATAGGCAGCACAGACAGCTTCATCTCTTTACTTGCACGGTTTCGCTTCAAACTTCCTATCTTACACTAGACAACCAAATTTCGGGCCCACCGTCTTACTAATGCATGGCAAAGCCACTCCAATTTTTTCTACTACTTTTCACCGGTTTCTACGGGAACAACATGCATGCTCAATCATTTGTGAATGGTGATTTGGATGGAATCGTTGGTTTCACAAGTGCGCCCACCGGATGGTCTCAGATTCCATTTAACGACCCAACTATTCAAGCTGGTCAATCGGCTGGGCTCGCCACTTCTGATATTCTCGGTGTAAACGGTCCTTCTC
>JBGCDF010000076.1:0-22457 GCA_045105095.1 Crocinitomicaceae bacterium
AGAAAAGAACACGAGCATTGAGGATATGATTCGTGAACTGATCATCATAAGCAATAACACTTACTACAGCTCACTGTATCATTTTCTGACTCCAAAATACCTCAATAGCAAATTGAAAGAAAAGAAGATTTTGGGTACGCATATCTACAAAGATTTTTCAGGATGTGAAATGCCACAAAGCCTGAAAACACATGGTTATCTTCTCGTTGACAAGAAAAAAAGCATTGCCACTGGTGAAGACATGAGCACCCTGCCGCTAAGTGAGTTTTCAGCCAATTACATCTATGATAGCACCAAGCTATATGGCTCGAAACACGAATATCGTCGCGAAATCGTAGATGGACCTTTCGATTTCAACTATAATTTAGAATACCCTATTTCAGACATTCACTCAACGAGTATGCGCCTTTTCTTCCCTGAGTTTTTCCCAGAAGAGGCTCGTTGGAACATCAGAGAAAACCACAGAGAGTTGTTGATGGATGCAATGAAAGCAGTACCAAAGGATTTAAAAAAGAAAAAATACCTCGACAAAAAGAAGTATCCAGACAATCTGTACAAGTACCTCATCCATGGAGACGACAACCCAAAATATGATGATATAATCACGTACAGCAAAATCGGATTATCCTATGGATTTGTGACAGAAACTGCTTTTATTCATGATCCGGCAACAAATCGTCGCTATGTTTTGACTGCAAGTTTATACGTCAACTCGAACGACACTGTAAACGACGGAAAGTACGAGTACGAGGAGCTTGCGAAGCCATTCCTAGCGCGTTTAGGGCAGCTAATTCTCGAATTGTAAAAACGGTCTTTTAGCATTTATTGGGAACTTTGCCTACTCGAAAACCCTAAACTTGACTTGTAAATGCTTCCCATTGAAGAGGAGTTTCGGCTCATAAAACGACTGTTTTACATAGCCCCTAAATAACTCTTCAATAGTATAAGTTTACAAACCAAAAACTAATCAGTATGGAGTCAACTAGTGCAGAAATCCAACGGCTACGCTCTCGTCTTGATGTGTTAATTCAAAAGCAAACTCAGTTAAGAGGTAACTTTAATGAATTGCAACAGGAAATCAGAGAGCTCCATGGTAGAATAGAAAAGTTAGCTCAGGTTGAAGAGACCAGAGCGAGTCAGCCGCGGCAGATTCAACCTAAAACAATTGAGACTCCCAAAGAGCCAGTTCGTGAAGAAAAGGTTCCTGAGCCCATCGAGGAGAAACAGCCTCCAGTTATACAACCCATTGTTGAAACACCGAAGGAGCGGCCTGTTATCGGTGAGTCGAGGCCAATTTCTCCCAAACCAGCTCCTGTGGTTCAAAAACCTAAGGAGAAGTCAACAATTGAGTCCTTCCTTGGAGAGAATTTGGCCAATAAGGTTGGTATTGCCATTATCTTAATCGGTATTGGTGTTGGGGTAAAATATGCCATCGATAAGGACCTGCTCGGACCAGCGATGCGAATTGCGTTAGGTTATCTAGCCGGAGGGATTTTAATTGGTTTTGCCATCTACCTTAAAAAGAAATACGAGAATTTAAGTGCAGTGATGTTCGCTGGGGGTATGGCCGTAGCCTATATCGTTACATTCATTGGATACGATTTTTACGCCCTATTTCCGAAAATGGTCGCCTTTGGAAGTATGTTGCTACTGACCGTCGTCACCTCTCTCGCCGCAGTGCGCTACGACAAACAAGTGATTGCAATCGTAGGATTGGTAGGTGCTTACGCAGTTCCCTTCTTACTTCAGGATAACACGGGTACCACTTTTGCGCTGTTCGTATACATGACTATCATCAATGCAGGAATTCTCTTTCTGGCCTTTCGTAAAAATTGGCAGCCTGTTTTTGCCGTTTCATTCGGACTCACATGGTTCATCTTTTTAGCGATGTCGCTGCGTGCAGTCTTTTGGAAAGAATCAGACTATGAAACGCTCTTTCTTTTCAGTATTGTCTTCTACGTGATGTTCTATGCAATGTTGATTGCCAACAAATTAAAGTACAAAGAAGACCTTCTGGGAGGTGGGACAGTCATCGTTATTTTTAATTCAATCTTTGGGTATACTGCAGGTATTGTCTTCGCCAATGCAATTTATGATGATCCTATTATCGATGGGGTTTACACATTGTTATTTGCCGCATCTCAAGGACTTGTAACCTTCATTACGACCAAACAAAAAGAGGAAGATCACCGATTGTACTACCTATCTTTTGGATTCATGTTGATCTATGCGACATTGTCTATTCCGATGATGTTCAGCGGACACTGGATCACCATTATGTGGTCATTACAAGCGGCAGTTTTCTTTTGGATCGGATGGAAAAAAGAGGATGGGTTCTTCGAAAGAATCTCGTATATCCCAATTCTTCTCGCCTTCATTAGCTTATTCCTTTCATGGTCGGATATGAACGCCGCTATCAATGCGTATCCATTCCCAAAATCGATCGCTCCCATATTTAACGAGTACTTTCTTTCAGCGGCAGTTTTGGCTGGCGTCATTTTCGTCATTGGCTATTTCAAAACGAAAGTCGAAAGAGCCTCAAAGATGGCGGCCAAAAGTGAGTTCTTCGTTTTTCTATCGAATTCACTGGTCTTCTTTGGTGTGATTGTTCTATTCTTATCGATGCTCAAGGAGATTGATATCTACTGGGAACAGAGAGCCAACTTGGAGGAAATGGAAGGTGACTTCTTTGGACGTTTCTTCTCAAGTACGCGCAAAATCAAGACCATATGGATGCTAATCTTCAGTTTGATTTTTGTCGGATCGATGCAACTTGGAAATCGATATTTCTGGAAAAACAAAGTGCTTTCTTTCATACTCGGAACAGCCAGCGCCGTTGCCGTCCTGTCGTTCTTAAGTATTGGACTCTACAACATGAGTGTTATTCGTGATCGCGCAGTTGTGGATCTTCCTGTATTCAGCGAACCATCTGCGGCCTATAGTCTCATCTACAACATTCGTTACATTGGCTACGCTGTCCTCGGGTTCTCACTTTGGGCGAATTGGTATTCCTTGAGACGTTTTTACCCTGATAGATTCTTCAGACAAGCGATGGAAATCATCATTCACATTTGTTTGATCTGGATAGTTTGTTCAGAATTGATTCACCTTAAGCGAATGAATGGTGGTGGAGATTTCTACCGTGCTGGATTAACGATTTTCGGTGGTATTTATGCTTTTGCATTAATTGCCTTTGGTATTTGGAAGAAACGGCCTCACCTGCGTCTTATGGCTCTGATTCTATTCGGAATCACACTGTTGAAGCTTTTCATTTACGATATCGCGAAAGTAGATAGTGGAGGGAAAACGATTGCATTTATTTCGCTCGGAGTGTTATTACTCATCATCTCCTTCCTGTATTCGAAGTACAAGCATTTGATATTAGCAAGTGGAGATAACGAAGAAGCTCCTAAATCAGATGCTGACGATTAGAGTTTCTGCATGTACAACTTATTCAAGTTGGCATCAACATTCGGTTTGTACGTATAATAAGCCACACCATCTCGCACGACTACCTTTTCCGGGTAGGCGTGCTTGGTGATTTTTGCACTTGAATCTTGACTATCTTCCGATAGACCTAGGCGAATAAGACGTTGTACTCCGTTTCTCATGTATACAGCATAAAATTCCTTTCGGATTCTATCTACGTAGATTTGTTCGTGCCAATTCCGTCTGAGGTGATACGTTATAGGAATGGAGCGCATAAGTGTTCCGGTCTGATCCAACACATCAATCTTGCAATCGTAATGATTGAAGACATATATCGTATCATCGAGTGTAAAGAGGGCATTGTATTTTTGCTTGATCGCATGAAGAGTACCGAATGTGGCCCTGGAGAAATCTTCTCTCTCCGTCCGCAGTGAATCTACCTCATCCTGTATTGCATTGTATGTTTCACGGAGGCTTCCTCCATGGGAATCGCTCGCTAGTTGATCCTTTTCTAGATAACCAATTTGATACAATTGTGCAGCAGCCCTTCGCATGCTCTTACTAAGAGGACTGTCTTCCATCTCGTAAATGACTTTTCGATCACCACTCTCACGATCTATGGTGTAAAAGACGTACTTATCCGTATAATCAGATTTCATCTTTAGAACGATTTTGTCAGTAGTCTCTCCGACACATTTTTCTATAGCACTCATGAATTCCCTCCTGAGGTGTTTTTCAGTAATAAAAAGACCATAAGTATCATCAAAAACATGATAAACACTGTCTTTCGATACTACATACGTATTTCCGAAGCAATCATCAAACAAAAAGTCAGCATCGAAATTGAGCTTCAACTTATGCCTGTAATTCATTGACTCATCGAGTTCATACAAGTAATAGGTCCCAAAGTTTCGCATTAGCATGAGCGCATGAGTATCCCGAATAGCGAAATCTACGATGTAGTACTTAGGATCTTCGAACACTACTTTCTTTTCTTTCTCTGACTCAATGGTCACCTCTTCGAGGTATTGAAATGTAGTATCCTCCACTTGAGAAATTGCGAAATGAGTAATCGCCAGCAGATTCAATATGCACAGAAGTATTCGCTTAATCATATGTTTTTGGAGCTCAACTAATATACTAAGCAAATCACGAAAAACAGTGATTCATCCCTATTGTTGAGTTATCTGTAGATAATTTCGATTGAAGCGATACGAAACTCTCGCTAATCTACTATGCCTTGAACCAAACAGGAAGAGTTAAAGCCGTTGCATGTAGAGTTTATTCAAGTTCGCATCCACATTCGGTTTGTACGTGTAATAGGCGTATCCGTTCCGCACAAGGACTTTCTCAGGGTAAGCATGCTTGGTGATTTTTGAGATCGAATCTTGACTGTCCTCAGTTATTCCAAGGCGTAACAGATGTTGTACACCATTTAGCATGTATACCGCATAGAATTCTTTTTTAACTCGGTCCAGATGGATTTCGTCATCCCAATACTTCTTAAGGTGATAGGTAATGGGGACGGTGCGCACAATTTCACCCGCTTGATTTAAAATATCCAACCGACAATCATAATGATTGAATATGTAGATGGTATCATTGAGTGTGAAAAGACTATTGTATTTCACTTTTCGGACGCCAAAGTATCCAAATGTCGCTGCGGAGAAATCTTCGCGTTCTCTCCTGAGTGAATCGGCGTCTTCTTCCAATAAATCCAGGGCTTTTCGAACGCCTTCTTCTCCATTACCCATTACGAGTAGATCCTTGTTGAGTGCACCAATTTTATTGAGTCGAGCAGCCCTCTTTCGCATTTTCCTACTCAACTCACTGTCTTTCATGGTGTAAACTACGTTTCGATCACCATTAACTCGATCCACCGAATAAAAAACTTCTCCCAGACTGTCATGGAGCCAATTCTTTTCGAATAGAATTTTTTGAGAAGTCACTCCGACGCATTTTTCCATTGAAGTCATAAATCCTGCTTTTTTGTATTCCTCAGTCAAAAAGAGGCCGAACACGTCAGCATAGACGAAATAAACACTGTCCATCGATACAACGTAGGTATTCTGAAAGCAATCAGTATAGAGGGAGTTTGCGTTGAATTTTAGCTCCAATTTATAACGGAAATTCATAGATCTGTCAAGCTCATACAGGTAGTAGGTCCCAAAGTTCTTCATGAGCAATAATGCATTCGTGTCGCGAATCGCGAAATCTACGATGTAGTATTTGGGATCTTCGAAGACCATACGCTTTTCCTTCTCCGCCTGAATGGTGACCTCCTCTACCTGTTGATACGTCGTGTCATCAACTTGAGAAACCGCGAATTGAGTAATCGCCAACAGGTTCAATATGCACAGAAGTATTCGCTTAATCATAAATTCGTGAAGCTCAACTAATATACTAAGCAAATCATGAAAAACAGGTATTCGCGCATATCGTTGCGGCATCTGTAAATAATTCCAATAGGGTACTGAAGTCTGATATGGTCCAAACAGAGATAAATACTACAGTCTTTGCATGTACAACTTATTCAAATTAGCATCAAAATATGGTTTGTAGGTATAATAAGCGATTCCATTGCGAACGACAACTTTCTTCGGGTACGCATGCTTCGTTATTTTCGAACTTGAATTCTGATCATCTTCCGCTAGGCCCAAACGAATCAGATGCTGCACTCCTTTCCTCATGTGTACAGCGTAAAACTGCTTCCTGACGTTATCCAAGTGAATGGTTTCATCCCAATCTTTCGACAAATGATGCGAGATGGGAATACTTCGTATAATTCCTCCCGCTTGACTCAGAACATCGATCTTCCCCATGAAATGATTAAAAACGTAGATGGTATCATCCAAGGTAAAAAGTGGGTTATACTTAGATCGCAATACATGACTCGCTACGAATGTTGCTCTATCGTACATCCCATTCTTAATGCGATGGGCATCAATTTCCGCTTTCATGGAAGCCTCGGTATTCAGAATATCGTCTTCGTATCTTTCTGATGATTTACCTGCAACTCTGTCATTTTCTAAATACTCCAACAAATATAACTTGGCTGCTGCCTCTCGCATACTTCTGCTGATTTCAGTATCCTTTACCTCATAAATGACTTTTCGATCTCCACTATCAAGATCAACAGTGTAAAAGGTCTGGTCTTGATTGTAATTGGCCTTTTTCTCAAAAATTATTTTTTCCGAAGTCGATCCAACGCATTTTTTCATGGCACGCATAAATCCGCGACGAGGATGTGTCTCTGTCAAAAAAAGACCATACTCATCATCAAAAATGTGATAAACGCTATCTCTGGAAACAATGTGCGTATTCCCAAAACAATCATCAAACAGGAAATCGGCATCGAAATCCAGTTTCAATTTATGACGGAAATTCATGAATTCATCCAATTCGTAGACATAATAGGTTCTCAAATTTTTCATGAGCAATATTGCGTTCGAATCAGAAATCGCGAAATCTACGATGTAGTATTTAGGGTCACCAAAAACGATTTTCTTTTCCTTTTCGGATGTGACGATTACTTCTTCAATTTTCTGGAAAGTTGTGTCATCCACCTGAGATAGTGAAGAGTGGTTAATCGTCAGTAGACACGCTATGAACAAAAGACTTCGTTCAATCATAATCGCTTGTTATTCAAACAAGATACCATTCAATTCTTAAAAAATTGTCATTTATCCAATCTATTGAGTCATCTGTATTCAGATTCAATTGATCTGGGGAAATAGAAAGGTGGTGATGCCCTTTTGAAGTTGACCAATAGGAACTTAGCTCATGTTTGGATTCTTCGAGATCGCTTCATCTAAGAGCTCCTTAATTCTATTTTGAGCTGCCGAAATCAATACAAATTTCTTCATCTCTCCTTCCTCAGTTGTACACGTCACGAGGAGTTCGGTCTGAAATAGTTTTCTTCTTACCTCTGCGCTGATTACATTCTTTAAAGGAATCCTATGAAGTAAATCATGACGCTTTGCTACGTAAGCAACGAACATAAAAGTTTTGAGAATAAACTCATCATCTGTTATCAGGATATGAAGTGTTCTGCTTGCGCCTCCTCTTTTCGTTTTCCACGACTTCGTAGAATATCCGGATGCAAACTTCTCATAAAATCGCGCCTTTGAGTAATCGACATTTCCAAATTCACGAATTTGTCTCCGTCCAGTGAAGTAAAGAATTAGTACAAAACTGACCATCAATCCCAGCCAGATGAATATCCCATAAGATTCAAGAAAAGAAAGGAATGATTTCATCGGAAAATGAACACTTTACAGCTTTTCGGTCAGGATTGAAAAATTACTTCGCTGTCCTAGCGGCGTAATAAATACTGCGAATGTTTTCTTTGCTGTAGTCTGAAGCTCCAATTCCAACAGAAAACTCAATAGCTCTATTGTCCTTGGTAAGCAAATGATAAAAATCGTACTCCACTACTCCATCAAAATCGAGTTTCACTAAAAAACCGTTGTTATCAGATTCGATGTATCCATCAAAACTTGGGTCCATTTCTACCACATTTCGTTCGTAACGCAAGTACTCAGCGTGAGATTTTTTCGGTGAAGCATCTTCCATTGAAATATCCAGACTAAAATCCCCTTGATTGATTTCCCAGTTCAATGTTTTCGACTCCCCCATGTCCATACCGTCGAGAAAACCAGCGCTTACAACGGAACCATTCGGCACGTTCACGATAATCGGAATCCCTCTTGATTCAAGATCCACTGGTACTGGCGCGCTCTTCATAGCGGAAACTAGCACAATTAACGAGAGGACTGCTCCAAGTGATACGACTGTTTTTTTCAAGGCTAACTAATTTAATTAGTGATTAATACGACAATTTAACAAAAAAGGAAACACGCAAAAAGTCTCATTTTAAAAAATATAGACGATCCATTGTTGAATTCTTTGTTAAGCTTCATTCGCCTGACCAAATCAAAAAGGATGCCACGCAAAACAAAACTGAGTTTACCTGATCTATTTTAAGAAACTATCTTTGCACCTTACAAAGAGAATCGCATGTCTTTTTTCGAAAGTGTTTATGAAGGAATTTTGATTACATCCCTGTGGGAATGGATTGCCGTTGCTACAGGAGTTATCTATGTCATTCTCGCCGCGTTGAGGAGTAATTTGTGCTGGTTCTTTGCAATAGCATCCTCAGGAATCTACGTCTACCTCTGCTTGGATGGAAAACTGTACATTGAATCAGTTTTGCAAGTCTTTTATGTTGTAATGGCCGTTGTTGGATGGTTTTCATGGCGAAGTCAGTCGAATGCTCGACCGCACGAGTTGGATGCTTCACTTGGACTACCTGAATCCAAAAACGAAGTAAAAGTTTGGCCAATCAGCTACCATCTCTACAATCTGGTGATTAGTGGAGGAATCGCATTCTTTCTTGGTCTTTGTTTCGACACCTTCACCGATCAAGCCAACCCATATGCCGATGCATTTACCACCGTTTTCAGTTTGGCAGCTACCTTTATGGTCGTTCGAAAAGTACTGGAAAACTGGATTTACTGGGTCGTAATTGACATCGTTTCCATTTTCCTCTATCATCAACGTGGATACAGCCTTTCAGCTGTGCTTTATTTTGTCTTTACACTACTTGCTATTGCCGGTTTTGTTGCCTGGTATAAAAAGTATAAAACTCAAGTAGCGTGATACGGATTGCATTAACGGGACCTGAATCTAGTGGAAAAACCACACTTGCTCATCAGTTAGGGGATCACTTGAACGCTCCCGTTTTTCTAGAATATGCGCGTACTTATTTGGAAAACTTGGAGAGAGAATATATTCAAGAAGATTTAGACAGGATGTGTGAAGGGCACCTTGAGCAGTTTGAGCAGGAGGTAAAGAGTAAGAGCGATTTTTTAATCGTCGATACGGACTTCATTGTGCTAAAGATCTGGTCTAAAGTACGATTCGGAAGCGTCTCGAAAATTATTTTAGATGCGGTTGATTCGAGCTATTTCGATTTACATATTCTTTGTTCTCCCGACATTCCATGGGAGTATGATCCACAGCGTGAACACCCAGACCAACGGGACGAACTGTTTCAACTGTATAGACAAGAACTTACCCTCTCCCAAAAAAACTTCATTGAAGTATCTGGAAGTGAAGAAGAGCGTTTGAAAAAAAGTCTTGCAGCAATTGCATCCATTCAAAGTTAATCGTATACCTTTGCACTGTCTCTAAGGGGTGCTCGAGAGGGCTGAGATTATACCCACATACCTGCTCAGGATAATGCCTGCGAAGGGAAGTGACTTAAACGCTAATTATTAACAACACAGAATTAGCCCCTTGTTCTTGTATACATTTATTTAAAATGAAAACAAGACTTTTATCTAAGATCTGTGGCCTGATGGTACTTTTTCCACTGGTCACAACAGCACAATCAACAGTGAAGGGAACCGTTACCCAAGCTGAAACCACAACCGGACTTCTGGGAATTAAAGTAGTCATGGACAACAATGTCAATTTCACTACTGTATCAGACACAGATGGAAACTACACCATCAAAAACGTTCCAGGAGGAGAACACATCATCAAGTTTACCGGAGCAGGGTTTGAAACACTAGAAATGGGAATCGAAGTTAAACCGACGGCCCCCGTAACTTACCTCAATGCTACAATGAAGCGAGCGGTGCTAGAGCAAGTGCATATCCTTCCGCTAATTCATCGAGTTCCCGTGGAACAAGAACTGGATGAAGTTGTGATCGTTTATGTAAAACCAGAAAATCCAACGACTTACAAAACACTCAAGACGAAGGAGATTGAGAAAAACAATTACGGACAAGATTTACCGTACTTACTTCAAATGACACCTTCGACGGTCGTTACTTCAGATGCGGGAGCAGGAGTTGGATATACTGGAATTCGTATTCGCGGAGTCGATCCGACAAGAACGAATGTTACGCTCAATGGAATTCCTCTAAACGACCCTGAGTCTCACGGAGTATTCTGGGTAAACTTACCGGATTTCGCATCATCGGCTGACCAAATTCAAGTGCAGCGCGGAGTTGGAACTTCATCGAACGGAGGTTCCGCTTTCGGCGCTAGCATCAACATCAACACAAATAAAGTTCAGCGCGAAGCTTACGCACGTTTAGACAACAGTTTCGGTTCGTTCAATACACTTCGAAATACTGTGAATGCAGGAACTGGACTCATTAAAGGGAAGTTTCTTGTAGATGCTCGACTTTCGCGTATCACTTCTGATGGATACATTGATCGTGCTAGTTCAAACTTAAGATCATTCTACCTTTCAGGAGCTTGGGTTGGTAAAAGATCACAGCTTCGTGCGAACGTTTTCAGTGGAAAAGAACAAACATATCAAGCATGGTATGGAACGCCAGAATCAGTTATCAATGGAGACCAAAATGAAATTACCGCCTACGCTGATCGAAATTTCATTTTTGGAGATGATCGTGAAAACCTGTTGAATTCTGGAAGGACGTATAATTTCTACACGTACGAAAATGAAGTTGATAACTATCAACAAGACCACTATCAACTACTTTTTTCTCATAATTTTTCGAACCGATTGAGATTAAAGGCTGCTGGACACTACACACGTGGACGCGGTTACTTTGAGCAATTCAGAACTGACGACGACTTCTCGACTTATGGTTTCGATCCTGTGGTTTTAGGCGGAGATACAGTAACGACAACTGATTTGATTCGCAGAAGATGGCTAGACAATCATTTCTACGGAGGCGTTTTCGCGCTGTCATATAATACTGAGAATTTGAACTTGACATGGGGTGGTGGCGCCAATCAATACCTTGGTGGACACTACGGAGAAGTAATTTGGGCGGAGTTTGCTTCATCTAGTTCGATTCGTGACCGTTACTACGACAATGATTCAAAGAAGACAGATTTGAGCTCGTACTTGAAAGCGACATATAGAATGAATCGTTTTACTTTTTACGGAGATCTTCAGTTCCGACACATTGATTACTCTTTCTTAGGAATTGATCAGGTGCAAGGAGAAATACAAGCTGTTGACCAAACAGTTCAGTACAACTTCATCAATCCTAAAGCCGGACTTACGTACAGATTCAATTACAAAAGCAATGTCTACGCTTCAGTTGCTGTTGCGAACCGCGAACCTGTTCGAAGAGATTTCAGAGAAACTACTCCTGAAAATCGTCCAGAGTCAGAGCAGCTGATCAACACAGAAATTGGATACCGATACAATTCTGGAAAATTATTCGGGCGCGCTAATGGATACTTTATGTATTACAACAACCAACTGATCCTTACAGGACAGATTAACGATGTTGGAGGCTATACGCGAACAAACGTTGATCAAAGCTACCGTCTCGGATTGGAGTTGGAAGCTGGTTACAGAATAACAAAAGATCTTACCGTGACAGGAAACCTTTCATTAAGTCAAAACAAGATCGCTGAATTCAATGAATTCGTGGATAACTATGACGTTGGAGGACAGGATACATTAGTTCATACAAACACTGATTTGGCGTTCTCACCAAACATTATCGCCTCTGCAGGAATCGGATACGAGCCATTCAAAGGCTTCGAAGTGAACTTACTCGGAAAATATGTCGGTAGTCAATTCTTGGATAACACATCTAGTGAAAACAGAAAGATCGATAGCTATTTCATCTCAAATCTCCAATTGAGTTATACTATTGAGAATAAGTTGTTCTCAGAAATTAAAATTGGAATTGCAGTGAACAACCTCTTCAACAAGTTATATCAAAACAACGGATATACTTGGGGATACATCTTCGGAGGAGAAAGAACAATTGAAAATTTCTACTATCCACAAGCTGGAAGAAACTTCCTCACTCGCCTGACTATCAAGTTCTAGACGAGAATTGAACGAATAAAAAAAGGTGTCGTTGATCATTTGGATCTTCGACACCTTTTGGTTTAGCCAGTATTCATAAGGTAGAATGAATATATCAGCGTTTTTTGTTTAATGCGTATCTAATTGTATACGCTCCGTAATTACTCTCTCTTCAGCTTGAATAACGAGTAAATACATTCCTGACTCTCCTGTGATTGTCAATTTCTCAGTCGTTCCAACAATTGGAATTGGATTGCCTACAAACCTCCCTGTCATATCAATAATGCGAATCTCGCGCCCGATTAAATCGGCAGGAACGGAAACCGATAAGTTTCCTTTCGTTGGGTTAGGACTGACCACTAACCCATCACCCATTTCGGGATCGGTAATATCCAATGATCCAGACAGTTGTTCGGATTGATCGATTATCGATTGTCTGTCGAATATGCCTACCGATTGAATGACTGTTGGGAGTACTCCTTCAGCGCGGACGTCAGAATTTGAGACTTCTGTCAATTGAACTTCGGTCTGACCAAAGCTGGTAAAACCACCAACTAAAAGGATTGAGGCAAGTGTAAAAAAGTTTTTCATACTGGGTGTGTTTCGTTGTAATTAGTAGCAAGGTATGACAATATCGAAGGGCTCAAAATAGCTTCCAATCGAATTCAAAACAAAAAGATACACGTCTGAATTTGAACCGTTTTAACAAATGTCCAAAGTGCGCCAAAAGCGAATACTGTCTTGTAAGCAGTATTCGCCTTTCACGGATAGATTTTAGCACTTAATCATTGTATTCGTCCAAAATAGTATCTAACAACTCATCCATCAAGCGAATGATTTTTAGTCCTTTCAAATCAAATCTGTCGGTTCTTTGCTCAAACTCGTACTGAATGACGAATAATTGTTGAAACAGGCATTTTGTTGCTTCATCTTGTTCTTTTCGTTGTGATGTTTTCATCTTTTCTTGTTTTAGGCAGATAAGATGGTGCAGGGTTCATCCATGCAAGACCTGCGCAGCAGTTTATATAGTCTTTCATGGTGCAAGCCTGAATCATAAATTTGCCGCTCAAATCAAGAAGATGAAATCGGCATAGAATAAGAAGGCCAAGAGAGAGGAATTAATTTGAAAAAAAAGTTCTGAAAACAAAAAAAGGAAGCTAATGTCTCCCCTTTTTTGGACCCTGTTCAGCGGGTCATCTATCGAACTATAAAAAAACTACTCATACCAAAAATACGAGTCTATTTCTGATTCCAGATAAATAAATTGTTAAAAAAATAAATTTATTTTCACTCCTGATATTGGGCATTTTACGGATTAAATTCGATCTGATACACTTTAAATATTCACTATAACCGTTCATCATGAAAAACACGGTCTTGGATATACATTTCAAGAGCAAAAATTATTTTTCCAATTGTGGCGTTTCTTCCGATTTTATGTCCAACTTCTCTTGTTGGTAGGTAATTATCTTGCCCAGATAGATCAAAATTAGCTGTGTTAATGGAATAGCCAGAACGGTTCCGATAAACCCTCCAAGTAAATACACCCATAAAACAAATGCCAATACCATTACGGCAGGATTCATTCCTTTCGCCGACTTCATGATCTTCTCATAGAAGACAAATTCTTCCAGAATTGAAATCAGTATATAAACACCCAAAAGAATTCCAAAGAATACGAAAAAGTTCCAGTCTGTTTCAACCGATAAAACCCAACAGCCAATAGCAACCATCGGAAGGCTTAAATAATGGAAATGCGAGGCATAGGTTAAAAGTCCTGTGAGAATTCCCAAAATAATAGCGCCAGGAAGGTCCATAATGGAAAACGCTAGAACAAAGATCCCCATGGAAATAAGTACAACCAAGGTACGCTGTCTAAAATAACTCAGAAAAACTCCCTTAAAGTCTAGCCAGACACCTTGAAAGAATGGATTCATCGGCTGTTTGCCTTTGAAGTACTTCCTATACCTTGCCTC
Source organism: Crocinitomicaceae bacterium (assembly GCA_045105095.1). Taxonomy (GTDB): domain Bacteria; phylum Bacteroidota; class Bacteroidia; order Flavobacteriales_D; family Crocinitomicaceae; genus UBA4466. The sequence continues at coordinate 14,221 of JBGCDF010000076.1, forward strand.
GAAATAGTTGTATGTGTACAAAATCATAACCAGATAAATGATAGTATAGACAAACATCAAAAATCCATTCCATGGCGCTCTTTCCTCCTCATCTGGTTGACTCTCGCCATCAGATAAAAACGAGTAAACGGAAGTCAATGTCTCGGTAAGGTCTTTTTCCTTCTCCTCAACAGATACACTATCCATGCTCACTATTTGCTGTTGAACCACATCACTTTCGTATACACCATCAATGAAACTTCCTATTTTCTCCTGAGCACCTTTAATATCTTCTTCATGGTGCTCGATGAATGTATCTACTGCCGTCACGAGTCTCTTGGTATCCTTGACGAGATAGCTTCCAAAAAAAATCAGTCCCCCAACGATGAATAGCGTAAATGCACCAACCAAACATGTAATGGCCAAATTACGATTAGGGATTTTCTTTTGAATTCGAAGAACAACAGGATTCAACACATACGCCAGAAACAGGGCGAAAATGAAGGGTAGAATAATTTCTCCAACGAAATGTATCAAGAGTAGAAACCCGATCAGCAATAAAACTCCGACAATATATCCTTTGTGTTTTTCAGAAATAACCATGTGTCTTTAATTGAGCCTTTCAGCTTTCTGAAAACAAAATAAGGGAAATATTTCACCCAAGAGTAGTAAAACTAGAAACTACATTCTACCAACACAGCTATTAGAGAAACTCTAAAGGAGCTCCGCATCCAACTTAGCAAAGAACTTCTCCGACACATCATGAATTTGCGCCCTCTGCTCACTGCTTTTCTTGTCATACGTTCTGAGTAGCATACCCAAGCGCGGATTCCCTTCGAAGAAATCACGATGCGTGCTCATGAAACGCCAAAAAAGTGCATCCCATGTGCCTTCCCAATCACCTTTGGAATAGTCACTCATCTTCTTTACATAATTGCTTCCACTGATATATGGCTTCGTGGTCATATTTCCACCATCCGCAAACTGGCTCATCGCATACACATTCGGTACCATCACCCAATCATAACTGTCAATAAATAACTCCATGAACCATTGATACACCTCATCAGGATCAAACTCACACAAAAGCATAAAATTTCCAAGTATCATCAAGCGCTCGATGTGATGACAATATCCCGTTTGAAGTACCTTCTTGATCGTCATATCCACCGGGGTTATTCCTGTTTCTCCTGTGTAAAAAGATCGTGGGATTTTGCGTTCGAATTTCCAGTAATTCCTGTTACGCATTTCGGTACCTTTTACTTGATACATTCCACGGATGAACTCTCTCCACCCTATAATTTGACGGACGATTCCTTCCAATGAATTGAGCGGTATGTTGTTCTTCTTAGCATAACTCAACAACTCATCAATTACCTTTTCTGGAGTGAGTAAACCGCAGTTGATCAAAGGAGAAAGTAAACTGTGATTCAAAATCACTTCTTCTTTGACAATTGCATCTTCGTAGATACCGAACTCATCAAACCGTACGTTGAGAAACTGCTGAAACCAATCCTTGGATTCTTCAAAGGTCGTTGGATAAATGAATGACGTAGAAATCTCACCCAAATGATCCGAAAAATGTGATGTTGTGTAATCGATGGCCTCCTTATAGTGGGTTGAAATCTCAGGAAAGAAAACTTCGGGCGCTTCCTTCTTTCGTGGATATTTTTTTCGATTTTCATGATCGAAGCTCCACTTCCCTCCTTCCGGAGAGTCTCCGTTTTCCAATAAAATACCCAATCGCTTTCGTTCGTTGATGTAAAACGTTGTCTGGAAAAACTTCTTCTTATCTGGTCGGAAAAAGCCCTGAAGTTCTTCTCGTTTATTGATGAAGTTAGGAATATCGGTCAATCGATTTCCTTCGATTGAATTTCGTTTTAAGCTACTCGCAATACGTTTTTCTAGCCAATAATCGACCGGATCGTAAAATGTAACAGTGTTTACTCCTTCGAGAGAATCAATCAGTTTTCGAATATCGCTTCTCTCCTCGATCGATTCTACATACATCACCTTAAAACCACTCTCTTTCAAATAGCGCTCATACGCTTTCATCGTCGCCCGATGAAATACAATCTTTTGCTTGTGAAACGGATATTGTTTGAAGAAAAGCCACTCCTCAATCAAAAACACTTCCGCTTGGTCATCCAATTGACTCAGGTTTTCAAATAACTGATGAGGAAAAACGAGTTGTATATTTTTCATGTTGTCTTTTTATTTCTTCTGCACCGTTCGCTGCAATACCTCACATGATCCCAGCTTTGTTTCCACTTCTTCCTCCATGAGAAAGGACGATTACACACTGGACAGATTTTCTCGGGTAAATTTGGCTTTGAATGCATCTTAATCGTGTTGTTCATTTCTGAAAGCTGCTCTGTTCGCATTAGTGTGCTTTCCTAACACTCGTTGCTTTTCTTGTCTTACGAGCGGATGCTTTCGATGTCCCCACATTTTTTCCCTGGCCAGTTTCCCCGAAACGTTTAGGTCAACAATGGGAGCTGGATAGTCCGTTCCGATCATAACTCCGCAAAAAGTTTGCTCCATTGAGGTCATTTTCCACGGTTCATGGATATGGGCATCATGCACAGCGGAAAGTTCTGGCACCCATTTTTTGATAAACACTCCTTTGGGATCGTGTTCTGTAGATTGTTTCACTGGATTATAAATTCGAATCATGTTGATTCCCGTCGTTCCTGCCTGCATCTGAAACTGCGGGTAGTGAATTCCTGGTTCATAATCGAGAAATTGTCGAGCCAGAAAATAGACGCCATCCTTCCAATTTTGTCCGAGACGATGACAGAAAAATGAAACCAGCATGGAGCGCATTCGAAAGTTAACCCATCCAGTTTCCTTCAAGCATCGCATGGAAGCATCAACAAGCGGATAGCCCGTTGTTCCGCTCTCCCAAGCAGTAATTTTAGTTTGATCCGAATCGTACTCCAACAATTCATATCCTCGATTGATACACTGATCTTCATACTCACATTCCATCTCAAACTTTTGAATGAAGTGGCAGTGCCAAATCAGACGGGTCAAAAAACCATTCATGGCCCTTTTGTACCGCGTGTAATTCGAGTGATTTCTAACGAAAGTATAGGCTTGTCGAATAGACATGTTTCCCCAAGCCAAGTAAGGTGAAATACGACCACAACTGGTTCGGCTTTCCAAAGGTTTTGAAATGTGCCGACTGTACATGCTTCCACGATCCTCCGCAAACGATTTCAGGTATGCCCAAGCATACCTTTCTCCCGGTGGCTGGTACGCTTTCGGATAATTACTCCATGCCTCGACTAGCTCTTTCGGGAGTTCAAAAGGATGCTTAAAACCAAGCTCTTCTACCTTTTTAAAATCATTCTGAATAATTCCATTTTTTATCTGTTGAAACCATTGTTTTTCCCAATTCGTTCGATTTCTTCGAGCACGCTCAATTCCGTCTCTCTGAAACTCTGTCCAACAAGCGTTATTTTCATCCAAAAGAAGCTTCACCTGCTTGTCGCGATCCCACGTTTTCCGAATTCCACTTTCTTGATAACTCCAAACATGTTTAATGGAAAAGGACGATGCTAAAAATGTGAATACGTCTGTTGCTTCGCCATAAAATACATGCACCTTTTTACCATGAGGATCGAGCAATCGATTCATTTCATTAATCGAACCGTATATAAATTGCAGATGACGTTCAGCAGTATCAGGATAAGCAAGCATACTTGGCTCAAACAAGTACACAATCAGGTAAGGATGATCATCTCGTTCTGCCATCAAAAGGGGAAGATGGTCCTGTGTTCGAAGATCACGTTTCAACCAAACGATATTTCTGATCTGTTTAGGCATTCAAGGACTTCAAACATTTTTTCCAGTATGAGAAAAACGAACCTGTGGCGGCTGTCACCTCAGGAAACATCCAATCTCTTTCTTCCTCTACCCCTCGATAATGATCATTTAACGGGTGCTCTTTGAAATAAATCAAGGACTCTCCCAAGGCAGCTTCTAATTCCGAAAATGACCCAACGAATAGCTGGATTCCTTCAATATTCTTAGATAAATCAAGGATGAAATCAATCGTTTTGGATGACATTGGATATTGAGCAAAGTGTTCTGGCTCAAGCAGGAGAATTCGATTCGCCTCTTGTTCAGCTTTCCAGAAAGGGTCGAGATTGTAATTGTTGTATACGAGCGTTGGTAAAGATAGGTTGATCTCAATCCCTCGATGACTGGACAATTCAGTTTTTAACTGAAGCGACTCGGTCTTCTGCAACTCACTTGGAATTTCTTGAGGCGGCAATTCAGCGTATGGGCGATCCAGGAAAGTATTTCGTTGCGTATCGTTCCAGTACTTGTTAATGTTCTCTTGATTGGCAATGTAAATTCGATTGCGGCTCGTACCTGAAACCCATTGCCAACTCAGTGCGTTACTCGCCCAATCGGCATCCAGCAAATGATAATACATCCATTTTGCAGGCAAGTGCCAATGCGACTTACCGATAGGACAAATCGTACCTGCAACATACATTCTCATGTGGTTGTGCATGTATCCGGTATCGTACAACTCATCAAGCGCTACATCCATCGCATTAATTCCTGTAGATGAACTCAAGATGGCCGAAGGTATTTGATCGTGTTTCGGTTCGTAAAAGGGAGCAGAGAGATCGCTGTTAATCCCATTTCCAAGTGCCTGCCATTTGCGTTGCCAATAATCTCTCCACGCCAATTCTTGATAGAATTTTTCAACCGATTTGATCTCAAAACCTTTCTCCAGAAATTGATTAAAGACAAATTGGGTGGAGATTACACCTCGCGAGATGTAGGGAGAAAGCCGTGTTACTGCTCCATTTTGAAAGTTACGCGTTCGCGCATATTTTCTGGGAGAGATTTGATCTACTCTCTCAAGAATGGAAGATATATCGGTAGGAAAACTCACGTAATTAATTTTGTTTAACGAATTTAATAAAATATTAAACAAAAATATTTAATTGACTACAACTTTTACCTTTACAAGAATATGTGTCGGACACAGAAAGCGTTCGACTCATACTGCAATAGTCTTTGATATCATCTAGTTGCGGACAACCTTCACCCGATTTCTCATGTAATCTTGAGATACTACTTCGATGTAGTACACTCCTTTCGATTCGGGTAGATTGAACTGAAAGTCCTTTTGACCGTGAATTTGAAAATCATCTAACCTTTCGCCAATCAGGTTGTACACGTTTACTTCAAAATGACTTTCTACCTCATCGAAGGAAACCGTAATTGAGCCATTAGATGGGTTCGGATAAACCCGTAATTGATTTGGATTCTCCACAGAAAGTAAGCCCAAAGTGCTAACTGTAGCGCATGACGAAGTATCGACGCAGCCATTATCGGTAATTATTACAGCATATTCTCCATTTGTGAGAGGCGCATAACTCACACTTGTCGCACCTGAAATTATTGAATTCAAACTATCGCACTGAATCCATTGATAACTGTCACCTGAATGATTTGAAGACAGTATATTGTTTATTACGTTTAGACTGGTATCAATTTGAGGGATTTCCAAAATGAGTGTAACGATAGAGTCGCAGCCATTCACGTTTTGCAATGCAAAGATAATTCCAGATGTATCCGCGAAATAGGTATTACCATCGATCCATGTTAAGCTTTCGCATGCCTGAAGAGAATCAATTCCAGAATTAATTTGGCACAATTCGAATGCACCAATATCTGGACTATTACCAGAGGGACGAACGAACCCTCGCTGATCTTTCTCCAAAAATTGAATCGGATTTGCAGCGTCAACACATGCACTTACGCTGGTAATTGCAATAGTTGGAGAATTCCCTCCATTGTTAGTCAACACATCAACCAGTGGGTCAATTGGAAGGAGATCATTTCCTAGCGTGTCACCAGTCGCGACTATCCAATTACTTCCAGTCGAGTCACCTATGAAATTATATCCATTTGAGATCATATTGACATTCGTTCCCTTCACGTCTGATCCATCAGGAGCGAGGTTTATGGCAATTATCGAATTTTGAATTGTCGGACTTACATTCGTCACTTCGATGCCACCGCCATCAACGGAAGCCTCATTTTCTACGATGGTGCAAAAATCAAGCTCAAGTGCACATGAAGTGCTAATTGCTCCTCCGTCATTTCCTGCAAAATTGTTGGAAAATGTGCAATTCCTCAGTATCACAGAATCGAGACTTGTTCCAAAATTTCGAATGACTCCACCTTTTCCGCTTGCCGCATTCCCAGCGAAGGTTGAATTATCCATATGGATAATCGAATTACTAGAGATAGCCCCTCCGAAAGACGGAGAAGTGTTATCGTAGATATAACTGTTCTTGCAATTGAACGTCCCATTCATAATACGGATAGCTCCTCCATCATCTCCGCACGTATTGTCATAAATCGAACAACTATCGATGGTAATTATTGCGAGGCTATCACTCAGATTTAGTGCTCCTCCATCGTCATCCGCATAGTTGTTCTTTACATCGCAGCGAACCATAAACATTTGACCGCCGACATGAACTGCACCTCCGTCCTCACTCGTGGGACAGCTTCCATTCATTAGGGTGATATCAGAAATCTCCAATTGAGTTCCAGGCATCACTCGCATTATCCGTGTTACATCTCCCCCACTTAAATACAGTGCCTGAGCTCCTAGTCCACTAATCGTTACATCTGAACATACTTGCAATTCAGATTCCAATTGAATCGTGTCTCCAATCAAGGAAGAGTCAAAGGTAATTTCATCTCCATCGCTTGCACCTAACAAAACGCTGCGTAAACTTCCAGGTCCTGAATCGGCGGAAGTCGTCACGATATTTCCAGGGTCCCATGAATCAAGGTCAAAATACCATTGATCCAAATAACTCCTTAAAACACAGGCTAGGGAACGAGCAAAATCGTGTCTATTCGCATTTGTATTGCGAATCCCCGTATAATTCAGCTCAAATTGAATACCATTAATACTTGAACTATCCCTTGATCCGTGTCGCGCAGTATTGTATCCACCGCTGAAGTATGGGTCTGCTGGAGCAGGTGCAGGATCAGAAGCTGATGGAACACTTGGATATCCACGATCTTCAAGATATTCCCCCATGCATTCATTTCCTCGTAATATTTCAGAAAATGACTCTGTTGGATTGATTACGTTGGATAGGTGCTTGATGGAAGACTCATCCTGAAAATCCAAAATGTCTAACATCGGATCTGTGTTCTGCAACTCCGTCTTAGTGAGTAAATATCCCAGTTCAATACGCTGAATTGGATGTCCGTGAGCATGCATATCAATATAAATGGCACTACCGTAATTTGCGACACACTCATTTTTCGCAGCCTGAAGATAGTCGTGATACTCGTACCATGCTGTCTCTGCCTCTGGATTACCAAGAGCCGCTTCCACAATTTCTCTATTTGCATCCAATTTTTTTCTGTGCAAACGATTAATAATGATGTGTGGATGCCCACCAAAAACTGCTTGAATAGCAGAATCAAGTTCCTTTGCTACCTCCATCGTCCATGAATCTTTGACGGTAACGCAACTCGAGCACACTCTATCCGCAATAGATGCTGGTTCTAGATCTCCTCCGTGAGGTGCTGAAATGATAATTGGTAAATCTCCAGGGAAATATTCTATGTAGCCGTTTGTTCCAATTTCTACCGTCCCAGGTGCATATTGGGCGTAACTCACCATAAAGAGAACATTAAAAAAAGTAAGCAAGATAAGTTTCATGTTCCAAGATATTCAATTTCCTCGGATTTGTAACTTTTACCTTAGGCCCACGATTGAATAATGGCTTCATACAAAGGTATACCGATCATTACGTTTATTGGAAAGGTAATTCCCAATGCCATAGGTAAATACAAACTTGGGTTCGCATCAGGAACAGCCTGTTTCATAGCAGCTGGCACGGCAATATAGGAAGCACTAGCACCAAGAATGGCGAACAACAACTGGTTACCTGCCGAATCCGTTATCTGCATGGCTATCAGCAAGGCCATCGCTCCACCGAAGAAGGGCATAATCGAAGAAAACACGAAGGGATAAATTCCTTTTTTGACAATGACTGAAAGTTGTCTTCCACTCGTTATTCCCATGTCTAATAAAAACACCGCTAGAAATCCTTTAAAAATGTCAGTAGTAAACGGACGAATTCCTTCAGCTTGTTCCGCCGATGCCGAGTATCCGATGATCAAACTACCGATGATCAATAATACACTACCATTTGTAAATGAGTGCCAAATGATTTTGGAAACACTGGAAG
>JBGCDF010000077.1:0-4438 GCA_045105095.1 Crocinitomicaceae bacterium
GACGTAGATCAAAAGGAAAGCTTTGTTCAAAGTGTCATCCTATCAGATTTCCAGAAACACGAGTCAGAGAAGAAAGAGGCACTCGATTTAACAGGTTTCGAGTTCCACCCTGTCAAGTTACTACCTGAAGAAACAGCAAACGTTTTCATCGATTCTGTGTGGTTTAGCTCCCCTATCCGAAAAGTAGGACAAAAGCATGAACTCAATATTCGTTTGTTCAATACAAGCGATCAGGATTTGAAAAACATTGAAGTATCAGTGAGTATCGATCGCTTCAAAAAGTCTTTTTACACGGATATTCCTGCAAATGGTAAAAAGGAAACTTCTTTGACGTACTCCGACAAATCCATTGGATGGAAGAAAGGAAAGGTCACCGTTGCTGACGATTACGTGATCTTTGACGACACTTATTACCTGTCTTACGAAGTTAAGGAATACGCAAATGTTCTCGTGTTGAATGGCGAGGATGCCATCAAAAACGTCCGTGTCGTTCTGGATTTGGAAGATTACTACCTAGTAGAAGAAAATGATATCTCGGCTATTACACTGGATAATTTCAAGAATAAAGACCTAGTCATCATCAATGGAGCGAACAACTTATCGTCAGGGGTGATTAACTATTTGACAGAATTCAACGAAAATGGTGGTTCTCTGAGCCTCTTCCCTGGGAAAAGCCCGGAAAAAGGAGCTTGGAATCAGTTACTTGGTAAGCTGAATTTACCCCTGATGGGAAATAAGATCAGTTCAGGAACGATGATCAAATCCTTGAATTATGACGACCCATTCATTCGCGATATCATTTCAAGCAAAAGCGAGCGACTCAACCTACCAAGTGTTGTCAGTTCTTATCAGCCGATCGTAGGAAGTTCTTCGAATTTCAAGACGCTCATTACCATGCAAAATGGATTGCCCCTCCTCGCCTACTCGAAACCGAAAGGAACGGCGTATATGTTCTACAGTTCAATTCATCCAGACTTTGGCGTATTCTCATCGGACGCTTTGTTCTCGACAACTGTGCTTCGAATGAGTGAATTGAGTCAGCGGAGTCAACCCATTGCCTTGACAATTGGTAGTGAAAGCAGTTACCCAGTTTACTCAGACAATATTGGAGAAGATGTTATTCACCTGTCTCAGGACAAATTGGATTTCATTCCTCAAAAGACAGAACGGTCTGGAGTTACTTACATTTCCTTATCTCAATTTGACAAATTCGAACAATTATTCGCTGGCAACTACTCCATCGACGCAAGCTCCAATCTTGGGACTTTATCCTTGAATTATCATCGAAAAGAATCGAACTTGAAGTATTTGTCAGAAGAGGCGATCAAAAAGCAATTTGAGGAACGCGGAGCTAAAAATGTATCATTTACGGCCATCGACGGAGTCAACTCACCTATTGGTGAATTATCAATCGACAAGCCATTCAGCTATTGGAAGCTCTTTCTCATTTTAACCCTTATTTTTGTCATCGCTGAAATGTTATTAGTACGTTTCTTGAAATAGTGAACAACTCGTATGAAGATTCTCATCAAACAAGCGCAGATAATTGATGCAAGCTCAAAGCATCTAGGTCAACGAATGGATTTGTTGATTGAAAATGGTGTCATTGCAAAGATAGACACCGCTATTTCGGCAGAAGCTGATGAAATTATTGAACATACCGATTTATGTGTTTCGCAAGGTTGGGTAGATTTAAAAGCGGATTTCTGCGACCCTGGCTTTGAACACAAAGAAACGATCGAATCCGGATTAGAAGCTGCTGCCGCTGGAGGATATACGCATGTTGCCTTGCTTCCGAGTACACAACCTGTTGTTGATGGAAAAAGTCAAATTGAATACCTAAAGCGCCGATCAGAAGGTCATGTGACCAATCTCTACCCGATGGGAGCCATTACGGAAGGAATGAAAGGTGAACAATTGGCAGAAATGTACGACATGAACCAATCAGGAGTTCAGTTGTTCTCTGACGATTTAAGAGCTGTGTCTTCAGGAATCATGTATCGAGCACTTCTCTACTCGAAAAATTTCGGTGCGCGCATCGTGGCATTTAACAGAGATGCTTCACTGGCGGGAAAAGGAATGGTGAATGAAGGAATGGCTTCAACACGAACTGGATTAAAAGCCGACCCTTCGATTACAGAAATCATCGAACTAGAGCGCAACTTACGACTACTGGCATATACTGGAGGAAATCTACACTGCACGGGAATTTCAACAGCCGAGGGAGTTCGATTAATTCGAGAAGCAAAAGCACAGGGATTGAATATTACTGCGGATGTACATAGTTCGCATCTCATTTACAATGAAGAAGCTGTTTTTGGGTTTGATTCGTTGTTCAAATTCATGCCACCTCTAAGATTTGAAACGGATCGAATAGCTTTGTGGAAAGGTGTTTGTGATGGAACGATTGACGCAATTGTATCCGACCATCGTCCGAATGATAAAGAAGAGAAAGATGTGGAGTTTGATCACGCGTCTTATGGAAATATTGCCCTTCAAACAGTGTTTTCTTCACTCGTGTCTCTTGGCTCTGATTTCTCACTAAACGAGGCAATAAATTGCCTATCAAATGGCCCTCGTAAAATACTAAAGCTTCCATCTAATCCTATCGAAGAGGGATCTACAGCTGATTTAACACTCTTCTCGCCTTCTGAAAAATGGACCTTCGAGAAATCCATGGTTTGTTCAGCGACCTTCAACACTCCTTATGTGAATAACGAACTAACAGGACGTGTTGTCGGAGTGATAAATAACGCTAAATTAGCGGTCAAACACTAACTAATTCAATGGCAACCAAGCGTAATTTCCTTAAAGAATTCTTTAAGGACCGTAAAATGGTAGGGGCTGTAAGTCCGAGTACCAGATTTCTAGGAGAGAAAATGTTGGCGAGTATCGATTTCGATAAGGCTAAAGGATTGGTTGAATTAGGCCCAGGAACTGGGGTTTTCACGGAAGTCATCATTAAACGCATGCGCAAAGATGCGAAGCTGCTCGTTTTTGAGTTGAATGATGAATTCTATCACGATCTAAATGATCGCATTGATGATCCACGGGTTCAAATTATCCATGATTCTGCTGAAAACATTGCCAAGTATCTCCCAGAGGAAGAATACGGAAATCAAGATGCTGTCATTTCGTCATTACCACTGATGGTGTTTCCAGATGAATTGAGAAGAAATGTCGTGAATGCTGGTTATAATTCGTTAAAGCCTTCTGGAGTATATGTTCAGTTTCAGTATTCTTTGCAGTCGAAGAAGTTTTTGGAGGCGATCTATAAATCGGTGAAGATCACGTTTACGATTAAGAACTTTCCTCCTGCTTTTGTATACACCTGCAAGAAGAAGTAAGACTTTTCGAAATGGAAACTTCCCGTTCCCTGTCTTGCTGATTCGTATCGGCTCATTGTCTATTCCGTTTTCAAGGTTAGTTTGAAATGCTGACCATTATCCACGTTTTGAAACGCAAACCGCGCCTTTTTTGGAGACAAGCAAAATTAAATGAATGACGGGAACCATGAAGTAGCCGAAGGATCACTGAAATGGTCGTTATTCAGAAGATTTTGTACAGTCGACAAAAGCAGCGCAGAGGCTCCCGATAGCTATCGGGATTTGAACTCTATTTTTGCCTTCAAAAAAGTGTGAAACTCTATTGAATTACTCCGAAGATAAATGAGACTATCGAGCTAAAAACATGGCCCCAACTGAGTTACTCAACGACATCAATTTAGATGAGACACATAACATGCTGAACAGTCAATAAACGATACCATTCGCTCGTTTGCTATAAATTATGGCACAGCTTTTGACTATCTTAATAATGAATACAAAAATCATATGTTATGATAACATCGATTGAAATTGCGCAACTGCTTCAACGACAACAGAAGCAAGCGCTAGGAAAAAAAACCGGATTTGATACTGCACTCCTTGATTTAGGCGTAGCACTTTCGGGTAAGAAAACAAAACGAAAGAACAAAAAGTAGCTTTCAGTAGCTGCGATCATACAACGCACCTTTTACAGCGGATTTGTCCCAATCTCACTCTGATAGCTATCGGAGGAGGTTGGGATTTTTTTTGTGCCCTTGGTTGACGGTTGTATGATGTTGGAATTTGAGGAGAATATGTATTTTGTAAGCAGACACCTGCTTGACAAACGTTTACAATTGTGTACAATTGATTATTATCGGCTTTGGGGTTGATTTTAGGGCGTTTGGGAGATGGGTGTGGATATAAGTAAGTTAGGCACAATGAAGTAGTTTAAACGATACGGTCTATTTATCTTTTCCAGAGATTGTTTCAAAATAATGCATTGACTACATTTCAATTTGGCATAATTGTTGAAAAGATGTAATTCCAAAAGAAAACATGAAAAAAAACTTGCTTTTAGCACTATTCGGAGTATTCATTACAAATATGATTCTATCGCAAATAACAACATT
>JBGCDF010000078.1:0-7624 GCA_045105095.1 Crocinitomicaceae bacterium
ACTGCCGTAGATTTAGCACTCCTACATTTTTTCTTTTTTCACCACAGAGGACACAACTTGACATTGTCAAGACACAACGCTTTGTGCCGCGCAGCGGTTTGTGACACTTGTGGTAGTGCTGAGGCAGTGGGCGGAACAACAATGTTGTTGAAAAAGTAAATTTATGCTTAATCCCCAAGTTTTGAACTTGATCCCTGTTTCCTTCCGATGAGTCCTCGTTTCAACAAAACTGAACAAAAAAGGAATCGCCTCTTTAGAAAGAGGCGATTCCCATGCTATTTGTAGAGCAATAGCTTTTGAAAATTTAAAAAGTCGCGTTGCAACATTGTATGGGTGTGCGACCAATTAAAAATTAGAACTGAACTACTTAACCTTTTCTGTTGTACTACTGGTTAAAAAATGTTTCTACCGAAATGACGAGGATAACAAAACTAATTGAACAAACCTCTTGTTTCATTCCTTCGTACAAACGTTCGTCGCAAAATTGGTCCGTTTTCCTTTCTTTACAGTCACGAATAAAGGTGAAAAGCCTTCACGCTTAGGGGTGATTTGAGATATTGTGAAATTTATCTAATTGATTTTTAGGTGATTATAATAAATTCGTATTTCGCTCGGTATTTGTTTGCATTTAATCGCATCGAGGTGCAGCGCAATTGTTTTTATCTCGTTTCTTTCACTTTAAAGTGCTACTCATACATTTTTCTCAAGGATGAGCCAAGCTGATTAATTGGTTCTTACCACTCTGAAAACCTCCGATCTTGTGCTATTCGAGATACGTACCATGAAGATGTTTCCAAGGTTCAGGACATTAGCATTCAATAGGTTGTTCGTCTTGGAAGTTACTTTTGAATAAAGGATTTTACCATTGACATCAAAAATGGTTATTTCACTTTGCGCATGCTCTGCTTCTGGAATGTAAATAGTTAGTTCTGTTCGAACGGGGTTTGGATATATATTGATCTTAGCCTGCAGAGACTCAACTTCTTCCATTGATAGGCTACTAATGTTTGATGAAGCGGGAAGTAATTCGAACAATTGATCGTTATTTGTTTCATCCTTCGTGTCAATTTGTACTTGATTCGGATTGATTGCAACAGCATCCAATGCGGTTCCCAAACAATGAAGCGGTTCGAACATCAATTTTCCATTAATCAACGAAGCTTTCCACTTTAAATGATCTTCGCCACCAGTGTACCATGTTGTTGCAATTTGAAGCCCCGCTCCACAATTTCCGAATGGAACTTCAATACGCTGATTGTTGAACTGAACGGCTTCAATACGGTAAACATCATCGCCTAAATGTGTCACTAACCAATTGGTAGAATCTCCTGCCGTTGAACTGCTGCTTTCAACTGGACTCGACATTCCTGAAGCCTTCAAGTACGCTCCAGATACGGATCTCATTGTATATGTGCCATCTTGGATATGTTGAACAGGGGAAAAGACAAGGTTGTCGATCTCAAAATTTCCACCATTGATGAACGCTAAACGAAGAACCTGTCCAACCCCCTCATTGAGATAGACTCCAAAAAGAGTGGATGTTCCCAGTATGTCTGAGTTTGAGAAAGTTTGAATGTTATCAATGATTGCTATCTGATTTCCGTCCAGAGTTACCAGAAGTTCTCCAGGTAAGTCATTGCAGAAATAATTTAACGTGATATCATAAAAACGGCTTTCCTTCACATCAACAGTGTATTCCAACCATTCTCCCACATTCGTATATCCTACGGCGAAATTATTAGATGCATTTGCTTTTCGCATCACATCTACATTGTCCAATCGACGAAATTCATTTTTCGTATTCCCTTCACGCACGTGGTCATCGGAATAGGCTAAATTGAGGCCTCCATTGTTGTATTCTTCACATTCAATGGTTCCAGGAATTTCTCTATTGAAGCCACCGTATGGACTTGCAATCGTTCCTTCAGAAATATTAACTACTTCGCCACCGCTAATGGTAATTTCTGCGATCGTTAACCACCCTTTAGCATGCATGTCCTGAGTTTCATTTGCGAACCTGAGAGGAGGAGCGTCTTGGGAGTACGCTTCTAGAGGATTAACAACGCGGATGATAGCTGTGTAAATGCCGTCGCTCACTTGTATGTTTGAAAGACTCGTTCGCTGATCAGAACCACCTCCAGGTAAAATCGTATGTAGATCCCAGTTTTCTGTTTTAAGCACGTTTATAGAATCGTTTTGATCAAACAGTGCGAATTCAACATCCCAATTTTCGTAGATTGGAGCAACTCCTTCATTTTTGATTTTAACATCAAGCTTTGGAAAGCCATTTTGGGCAGTAATTCTGTAGCGTTTTACGTAAAAAAGATATCCTAACCATTGTTGGAGACGGATAGCATTGTTTCGCTCTTCTCGTGTAAGTCCTGTTTGCGATGGATCAGCGAAAAGATAATGATCAAATAGCCAAGTTGTATGAAGAGATCTCAGTGTTGATGGTCCATCCTGAATATGACGAAATGAGTTATCCTGAGGGAAGTAGATATTGTGCCCTGTAAGATTCGGGAACTGATAAAATAGAGTATCCTGCAAAATAGGAGAAACTTCACCACCAATTGGATGATTTTTCCAATTCTCTCCTACTCCGTGATTTTCAAGAATGTTATGAAAATACCATGCAGGTTGACCAAATGACTCTTCGAAGAACAAACCATCACTGTAACCGAAACTGGAAGGATTCGTGAAACTTTCGGGGTAGCGCGCTAAAATTTGCTTATCTGGAAAGTTCAACTCAAAAGCAGAGGCTAAACTGTCTTTGTTTGACTGTGTCATCTCTAGATGAGGATAGGTTTGATCGTATGGGTAAATGTGCCATTCTCCCCACATTCCGTATAAGCCCATGTGTACGAGAAATACACGTGGGTCATTATTGTAACGGTTTCCGAATTCCGTGACGAAATCAAGCATGGCGTTCATCAATACTGGGTGATTCCAGTTAGGGATGACTACATTATTCGTGTAAACGAGGTTGCTTAGCCCAGTATTAGGGTCAGGAATGGCTAATGCATCCAATATGAACTGCGGAAGATCCAAGGTAGCATTCTGAACTGGATCAATATTCGCTTGAAGGTAAACATGTTTTCCCAAAAGGCCCTGCTCTTGAACAAAGTCATCGACTAGCGTCCAATCATATACATAATCGCCAGTTGAATTATTGAGTCCAGTTAATATTTCGTCAAACTTAAAAAGACGGCCCTGGATACTGTAAGGAACGTATTCTGGATCGCTTGGGTCAGAAGTGTGGACGTCCCACATGGTTGCATATCCTTTCAAGGGATTTGAGGATAAGCCAAACTGTTCTTTGTTATAATTTAAGTCGTTCCATGTCTGTGCATGAATGGAGAAGCTGCCGAGAACGATGAGAGAAATAAGCCAATGTTTCATTTTACTGGAATAAAGTTTTCAGCAAAATTGAGAGGATTTCAATTCACTTCGTTCACGAATTAGGATGAAATGGTATCACGGGTAGGGGTGATTTGATGTTTTCAAACTGATTAAAGATGATAGTCTTTGATAATAAGCTGTTTAGGCTGACTGTTCTCTGCCTCGTTTGATCGCGTCCATCAACAAAGCTATTTTTTTGTATTTCGTTTCTTTTATCTCGAAGTACTCATACATTCTTCTTAGAGAGGAGCCAATACCATCTTCACTCAAATAAGCTTTACTGGCAATTTCTTTGTTGGTGATCATTGGGTCATCCAATAAAATTTGTAAAACCTTCCAATCTGTTTCGTTCAGTTTCCTTCCAATCGAAGCCTCAATGTTCTCTCTGTTCAAGGCAGATGATCCCGCATCTACCAATAAGTTTGATTCGGATTGCTGACTATTTTTGAGCTCATTTAATTCCTTTAACAACAGCTCTTTCTTTTTCCGTACCTTGATGTTCTTACTCATAAAGAAGATAATCACTAGCGCAATGATTGCCGCAGAAATAGAGATAATCAAATAGTTTTTTCGGATCTGACCAATTTTCAGCTCAGCCTGTTCCTGCTGATTGGCAATTTCGGCCTCTTGTAGCTCCATTTCAAACTCGTAGTTCATCGTTTCTCTGATCACTGAAAAGTTTGACTCTTCGACACGCATGCTATCACTACTTGCCTTGTAAAGTTCGTGCATCTCTAATGCACTTTCATGGTTTCCTAGTGCTTTATGAGAGCTGTACAAGAGATGAAAAATTTTCTCTTGGATATCTTGCGGAGTTCCTTGATCAGTTTTCTTAAGAACATCCAAACCAATCCGAAGTGCTTCATTAGGGTCTTTCTTAAGAGTAATTTCACCTAAAAGAGCAAGGCCTTCGAAAGTGCGAAGGTCATTACTGATTACGCTGTCAATTTTCAAACTTTTAGTTAAATATTCCAATGCTTTTTCATCATTATTCATGTTGTGATAGCATGATGCAAGCATGTGATAGCAAGACGATTGATGAAACGTATTGTTCTCTTCGATAAAGAACTCAAGGCCCTGCTTGAAACTGAAGATGGCCTCGGTGTAATTGCCTTTGTCATGATTGGCCGTTCCCATATTTAGTTTGTACAATCCAAATTGTTCCTTATAGCCTAATTCGTTTGACCGCTTTTCTGCTTCCTCCGAATATTGTATGGAGACGTCATAGTTTCTTATGAGCATGTATACGCTCGCTAGATTAACGAGTGTATTGATTTCACCACGTTCCAGGTTATTTTTCCTGCAGAGTGTTTTGCCTTCATTGAAACTCTTAATGGCGTCGAGAAATTTCCGTTCCTCCACGAAAATGGCTCCCTCCAAAAGGTAAGTCTTGAATAAAAAGTAAGGGTCATCAATCTCTTTAGCAATTGTTCTGGCTTCTTTCAAACTGACTTTGGCTTCTGTGAAGTTACCGAGATAGAAATGTAATGATGAACGTTTGCGCAAAGCTAGAAAACGTTCGTCAAGTGACTTTTTCTCCTTTGCTAATTCGAGGTGATAATCCGTTAATCTAAGCGCGTTATCCAAATCTGCTCCTTTTGACGCATATTGTTCTTCAATAGCTCCGAAACGAATAGAGTCTTCCAGGTTGACGTTCGTCCAAATTTTCTGTAGTGAGTCATAAGAAGATTGAGAGAGTGAATACAATGGAAGTAGGGAAACAAATACTATCAATCTAGAGATCATAAGCGGCTTAAATCGTTCTTGAATTACGAATATAACTTAGTTGAAGGTGAAATCCTATCTACATGGGGAATATTGAGTGTACATGGTTGTTTTAGAGCTTTTTTGTTTTTGATTCACCCTTAACCGTGAATGAAAATCACCCCGTTACGTGATCCTTTTTGGAGGGGCATACTCTATTTTTATGTTCATTGTGAAAATGCTTTCATTCATTTCTAGTACTCCCAATTTTGAAAAGTTATGAAGCGATGAGACTCCTACTTACTAGTATTGCAGCTGTAATTATCAGCACTTCTTACACTTATTGTCGGTTCTATGGCCCAAATGACCCTAGCCAGTAAGCCGATGCTGGTCTCGGTAATAGTTGGTACAGAGCGGGCAGTGTGTACACCTCTGATGATACCTACAATGAAGTTGGAGCGTCTTCGAACTTAACCGCATTTGATTACGGTGTTAATTTGGGGTTCTGGGATGACATAAGCGGAATCCAGTTGGATATTGAAAGACGTTCGGGTCTTGGCGCAGACAATTTACTCATCGAGCGATGGGCTGACGGATAATTATCTGTGATCAACAATTACAACTTACCAGCAGGAAACAATTGAATGATGATTGTTTTTGTTGGAGTTGAAAATGGGGCAGAACCCATCATTAGTGATGTCACCTATGCCGGACTATCTATGATCAAAGCGACTGGATTTTCGTACTCTACATCCTTTTGGGCACGATTGGAGTACTGGTACTTGCCAGAGGCTTCGCTTGCAACAATCCCTCTTGGGACACATGATATTTCTGTGACCTATGATCCTGTCGCCAAAACACGGTTTTTCGATATTTTGTCAGCCGCAGTTTTTGACAATGTAGATCAAACAAATCCGTTTCTGTCTTTTGAACAAAAAGGACAGAACGGAGGAGGAGGGGATTCTCAATTAGACGCTCCAATTGCTGCTCAAATCGAATGGATATAACTTCGAGGAAGTGGGAAGAGCAGATGGAACAGGAAACTCAACAGAACTTAGATCTTACAGATTCGAGGATACTGACCCCGGAAGGGTTTCTGTTCTCATAGGTTATGTAAATCTCCACTAGTCTACAATATCGATTAGTAAAAACGAAAAAGTTCCATTAAACTGGAACTCTTTCGCAATGTACTCCCAAAACAAACCAAACTCATTTTACTCATTGGGAAACATTTCTGCCTAATCGTTTGAAATAGGCTAGGTGTGATTTCATTGCTCCAAGTAAGGTTTTATCTCGAAATGAAATTTCATGCTTCTGAGCCACTTCTCTGATAATTTTAGTCAGATTGTAATAATGAATGTGGCAAATATGAGGATAAAGATGATGAGCAATGTGGGTGTTTAACCCTCCTGAGAGCCAGGTAATCAATCTGCTATTCGCAGCAAAATTCGTTGTTGTTTCTACTTGATGGATGGCCCAACTGTTATGAACCTCCATGTTATCATCAGGTTTCGGGAAAGGACTGTCTTCTAGGACATGTGCAGGAAACAGAATGATCGCTAAAAAGACTCCCATGATTAAGTGCATAATCAGAAACCAAACTACAATTTTCCACCAGACAACGTTGATCACAATTATTGGGATGATCAGTGTGTAAGTGAGGTATAGGAATTTCGATAAGAATAGAATAACACGTTCCTTTCGAGGGTGCGTGAGAATTACTTTATTGCCGTACTTTTTCGCAGCAAATAGTTGAAAGTCTTTGATGAAAATCATAAACAGACTGGCCAGTGGGTAAACGAAAGGCAAGTAAATATGCTGATATCGATGAAACCACTTCTGCGGTGAAGATTCAGTAACTCGTGCAATTTTCGTTTGTTCGATATCAATATCCAAACCTTCGATATTGGTAAATGCATGGTGAGATTGGTTGTGTTTGATATCCCAAATGTATTGATTGACCCCAATCAAATTGAAGCAGTACGAGAACACCTTGTTCCATGATCGTTTTTTGAACAAGGCTCCATGAGATGCATCGTGGGCAATGTTGAAAGCGATGAGCACGTTCGATAATCCAAAAGCTACCGTTGCGAAGATCATCTGAATTTGGCTGAGCGCATTGCTTAACAACAATCCATAACTGGTAAAAAACAGAAGAAATAGCAGGGTCATTTTAGCATACATATGCGTATTCGCCTTTCTGTTATTGGATCGAGATGCAAAATATGCATCTACTTTTTGCTTAAGTTCAAGGTAAAATGGTGTGTTGAGCGATTGTGTGAATTTAAAGTTTTTCATGGCGCACGTTTAATGTGTTTTCAGAAACAAATATTGCTGTTTGCCTTTGTCATTGATAATCGAATGCCGCAATCGGAACTATGGAGTTTGCGAAATTCGCAAGTGAGATTGTTGAGTGAAATCCTGTTCTTTTTAGAAATTCGACATGTGAATACATGAGGGAGAATGCACGCTAACTTTTTATTAAGATCTCTCAATCAGTAGACTATCATTTCTGAGGGTA
>JBGCDF010000079.1:0-12816 GCA_045105095.1 Crocinitomicaceae bacterium
CCTTACTCCTCAGAATACTTTTTACTATACTTCTCCATCAATTCATATTGGAAGTTATTCGGAGCGATGAGTGTTCCATTTACGATCCCCAAAACCATTTGATTGGTCATCATATCAAGCGCATTTCCTTCAGAAACAAACAAGGTCGCTGACTTCCCCTTTTCAACGCTTCCGTATGTTTGACCAATTCCCATGATCTCACAGCTCCACAAAGAAATAGCACTAACCGCATCTTCCTCGCTCAAACCATACGCCATTGCCGTTCCAGCAAGAAAAGGAATATTTCGAGCATTCATCGCTTCCATGTCACCTTGATTCTGAATGCAAAATTTCACGCCGCCTGCTTTGAGTAAAGCCGGTAAACGATAAGCGTGATCAACAGCGTCTTCTTCGTTCTCAGGAAGACTATGCGGACGAACGACCATTACTGGAATTTTTGAATCGCGAAGCAGTTCAGTAATTAAATGGGCGTCATACCCACCAACAATAACAGGGTAGGCGAGTCCCATCTCTTTTGAGAATTCAATGACGTCAGCCAATTCTTGCAATTCGTCAGCATGAATATATACGCGTTTTGTCCCGTCGAAGCACCCTCGCATTGCTTCCAAACGTTGATCCTTTTCTTCTGGCTTCTTTTCTTGGAGATAGGCCCTAGCCATTTCGAAGAATTCAGAAATTTTTTGTTTGCGCTCTCCGTACTTCTTGTTTTTCTTTTTAGGAGCTGGTTCTGCCCACCAACCTCCGCCTTCCATGCTTGGTGGCCAGTTCAGGTGAATTCCATCGTTGTTTTTGACTGTTGCATCTTCCCAGTTCCAACCGCTCGTTGTCATAACAGCAGAGCTTCCTGAAATAATCCCACCGCGTGGTGTAGCTTGCGTCAATAAAACACCATTTGAACGAACGGTACTCATTACTTTCGATTCTACGTTAAAGGCAATTTGCGATCGAACATGTGGGTTATACGTTCCAGCTTCTCTAAAATCTCGAGTAGCACGAACAGCATCAATTTCTGTTAAGCCCAAAGTAGAATTTGGAGCAACAAAGCCTGGATACACTTCTTTTCCTGTTACATCGATGATCGTGTCCCATTCATTTGCATTGACCGTAATGGCAAAAGCGTTTTTAATGAACGTAATTTTACCGTCCTCAATACCAATCGCGGCACTTTTAAATACTTCGCCATTTCCGACGTGCAGGTTTCCTCCGCTTAATAAGATTTTCGATGGTTCCTGAGCAAAAGCAACGCTTGTTACGAGTGCTACAACTGTGATTAATTGCTTCATAATTAGTGATGATTTTCTCCGTGTGAACCTTCTTGACCTATGGTATTACAGTGGTAATGCCCCTTTTTCTTTTTGACAAATTCTTTCTTGTCTCCCGCAGCATTTGCGTTCAACATTTTTGCAATGATTCGTGCTTTTTCCGCCTGATTTCGTTGATACAATTCCGTGTTTCGCTCTGAATCATAGAGAATCACACCATCAATAACAGTATAATCAACCTTGGCCATAATCGATAGCGGGTGAGCTGTCCAAAGGACCAAATCAGCATCTTTCCCTACTTCTACAGAGCCCATTCGATCGTCCAGATGCAAGAGTTTCGCAGGGTTGAGTGTGACCATTTTCCAGGCATCTTCCTCATCCATTCCTCCGTACTTAACAGCTTTTGCGGCCTCCTGATTCAAACGTCGTCCCATTTCAGCATCATCCGAATTGATCGCTACAACAACGCCTTGATCATGCATCATTTTCGCGTTGTATGGAATCGCGTCATTTACTTCATATTTGTAGGCCCACCAATCAGAGAAAGTAGATCCGCCTGCTCCGTGTTTGGCCATTTTATCAGCAACTTTGTATCCTTCGAGAATGTGCGTAAACGTGTTGATTCTGAATCCCATTGAATCAGCGACGTGCATCAGCATATTGATTTCAGATTGCACATACGAGTGACAGGAAATGAAACGCTTACTGTTCAATATTTCGCTTAGGGCCTCCAATTCGAGATCAACGCGGTAGTTTGGATTGCTTGTTTTTTCCTCTTCGTAAGCTCTGGCGCGAGCAAATCCATCGTAGTATACTTGCTCAACTCCCATTCGGGTTTGTGGGAAACGAACCGTGTTATAGCTTCCCCAGTTCGATTGCTTTACATTTTCTCCTAAGGCAAATTTGATGAATCCTGGAGCGTTGTCGATCAACATTTCCTCAGGTGTATGTCCCCATTTCAGTTTCACTAATGCTGATTGTCCACCAACAGGATTGGCAGAACCGTGAAGTAATTGAGCGGCAGTTACACCTCCAGAAAGTTGGCGGTAAATATTGATATCATCAGGATGAACAACATGACCAATGGAAACTTCCGCAGAAATAGCCTGACCACTTTCATTCACTCCTTTGGAAATTGCAATGTGTGAGTGCTCGTCGATGATTCCAGAGGTAAGGTGTTTACCCGTACCATCAATCTCAATGGTTCCTTTTCGAATTGCAGGCTTTCTCATTCCCGCATAATCGATTTTTCCATCTTTCACCAGTACAAATCCATCTTTTACAATTCCTTCAATTCCATTTGTCCAGATTGTGACGTTGCTGAATAATAAAGATTCAGTTGCTGGAATGGAGTCGAAACCGTATGCCATGTTTGGGAACCATGCAACAGCCAAAGAGTCGGGAACGAAAGGGGTTTTTTCTTTCGGTTTTTCCGATTTTCCCTTCTCCTTCTGAACGGCGTGCCATTTCACCCATTCTCCTGTTGGAGTCATACCATCTCCTTCGAAAATATTTAATCGATGATTGATTTTCCCCTTAAGGTTCACACTTCCTTTCCAGATAGAATCATTGATTCCGAACTGAAGCGTGATATCATTTTGTTCGATGAGAACGGTTACTTTAACTTTAGCATCTTTTTTCTCACTGTTCTCATCAGAAGCGATCGATCCAGAGAATTTCCCAAGTGCTTTTGATTCAAGTGTAAATGGAAATCTACGCTCCCCAACGAGGAGGCTGTATTTCCCTGCAAGCTCAGGTTGATCGTATGCCTTCACATTATTTCGTTCTCCAAGAGACCATGTTTCAATTATCTCCGTAGATCCATCTTCTAATGGATTGGATGAATAAATTGTGAAACTGGCCAGTTTACCAGCTTCTATGGAACCAATTTTCGAATCTGCCCCGATCAGCTTCGCAGGGTTCAATGTTAGTGCTTCTAGGGCATCAGATACTGAAAGGCCATGATCAATTGCTTTTCTGAGGTGCGCCCAAAATTCCTTTGAAGTTTTATGACCTTCCATGGTAATACAAATAGGAATGCCGTTTTCCGCTAAGATGGATGGATTGTAAGGCGCCATTTCCCATTGTTTCAAATCACTGAGAGGAATTTGTCGAGCTAGGTAAGGATCTGTTACATCGTAGGCCTTTGGGAAGTTAATGGGAAGAATAATAGGACTTGATAATTCTTTCAATTCGTCGATAATGCCGTATTCATCTCCTGAACCGACATAGGCAAAACTTCGATCAAATTCCTTAGCAATTTTAGCTGCTCTCAGGATTTCCCACTTGTCTTGTGTGTAGAAGATACTCGTTTGATCCCATTGAGCGTTCAATGCTTCCAACGACAAATTTCGTTCAGTCTGTTCATTGGATGTATACCACTTTGCGTCGTAAAGAGCCTGACGAAGAAGTGCAATTACTCCCATCTGTGAGGAAGGATAGCTTTGTTTGGAGACTCCCTTCGAAAAGGAAAAGAAGCTTCCTGCTCCGAAATTAAGAGTCGGTTTGTAGAAGTCCGATTTCGCTAGGGTAACCAATGATCCTTGGCCTCTTGCAGTGCCATCCTTCTGATGAGCAAAGGCGAACCCGAATCCCGCATCTAAATAAGGTTTATTCAACTTTTCGTTGGGAGAATACCCCTGCGAAGCATCAATTTCTGGGTGAATAGACTCGTTCCAGTAATAGGATCCTGCTTTTGAGCTTTCCATTTGAGGGCGTGGCCCTCCTTTTCCAGCTACTGCTTTTTTTACACCAACGTCAGTAGAAAGTTCGATGAACGAAGGTAGAATCGTCAAACCTTCGCAATCAATTTCAACAGCATTCTTAGGAATGGATACACGCTTACCTACTTTCTCGATGGTAGTTCCTTTAACCAGAATGGTCGCCCCCTCTAACGTTTCTGTTGGAGAAACGAAAATTCGAGCGTTTGTTAATGCGTAATACGGTGCCTTCGATTGAGCGACTCCGTTTTGAGGTATTTGGGAAAATGAATACGAGCTTATCGCGAAAATAAAAAGGAACAAAGTCCCTTTCAGCAAGTTTAATTGTTGCATCATTTCGTGAAATTAATAATTTGGGATGAGATGGTGAAGATCTTTGCTGTTTCAACCCTCTGAATTTCGTATTTTTGCAATAAAATTAGACAATTATGAGCGCACTGATTCACGCACATTCAGGACTACGTTGGGTAGCACTTTTCTTATTGGTTTTCGCCATCTTTAATGCAGCGAGATCACAATCATCTGGTAAATATGAGAAAAAGGACAAAATGATCAACTTGTTCGCGATGGTCATATTGCACATTCAATTGCTAATTGGACTCATCCTCTACTATCCTTCTTTAAAGGTTCAATTCGTTGAAGGTTGGATGTCGAGTGACGTAGCGGGAGGAATGTACCGATTCTACGGACTAGAGCACGTTCTTGGGATGATCGCTGCCATTGTGATTGTTACAATGGGACGAAGTAAGGCAGAAAAGAAATTGAAAGGAACGCGCGATAAGCACCGTCGCATATTGATTTCATATACCATTGGATTAATCATCATTTTGGCAATGATTCCATGGCCGTTCCGTGAAGCGTTAAGAGGAGCATGGTTCTAAAAAGAGCATTTTTTATAGCTGGATTAGCTGCGCTGCTGCCTATGGCGGTATTATTTGTGTCGTCCTGTACGCAGGGTGAGATCAGCACTGTGAAAGAGGATGATCCAAACGTTGAGGTGAATGGACGATTGTTATACAAAAACCAATGTATATCATGTCACGGCCCTAATGGCGATTTAGGAAATTCAGGATCGAAGGATCTGACAAAATCGAAGTTAAGTGAAGCCGCTGTAATGAAAATCATCGAAAAAGGAAAAGGCACAATGCCTCCATTCGAATATTTGTTGACAACTGAAAAGGAACGGGAAGCTGTTGTAGAGTACGTAATGTCTTTACGTAAAGAAGAGAAGTAATGGGAGAAGGACACGTTTTAGTTGATGCCGTTGAGGAGAAATGTGTGTTGGTCGGAGTGATCACACAAGAAATGACTGAGACACAGGCAAAGGATTACATTGATGAATTGGCATTTCTGGCAGAAACTGCTGGGGCAACTACCGTGGCAACCTTCCAACAAAAGGTACAAGTTGCCAATCCCAAAACATACGTTGGTAAGGGAAAATTGGATGAAATTCGCGACTACGTAAAATCGAATGAGATCGACGTGGTCATTTTTGATGATGAATTGAGTCCGTCTCAACTGAGAAATATCGAGGCCTTTTTTGAATTGAAAGTGCTGGATAGAAATAGCTTAATTCTTGACATTTTTGCAAGTCGCGCAAGAACATCTCACGCTAAGACGCAAGTAGAGTTGGCGCAATTGCAATACATGCTACCACGATTGACACGCCTTTGGACTCACCTTGACCGCCAGAAAGGGGGGATTGGAATGCGTGGTCCTGGGGAAACGGAAATTGAAACGGATAGACGTATCATTAAGGACAAAATCTCCTTGCTTCAGAAGAAGCTCAAGAGTATTGATAAACAAAAAGCCGTTCAACGCGGAAACAGAGGTCAGTTGGTTCGTGCCGCACTTGTGGGATATACCAACGTTGGTAAGAGTACCATCATGAACATGATGAGTAAGTCAGATGTCTTTGCCGAAAATAAGTTGTTCGCAACACTCGATACAACTGTTCGAAAAGTAGTCATTGAGAATTTACCCTTCTTAATGGCAGACACAGTTGGATTTATTCGAAAGCTACCGCATCAATTAGTGGAGTCATTTAAATCAACGTTGGATGAGGTGCGCGAAGCGGATTTGCTTGTGCATGTTTTAGACATTGCTCACCCGAATTTTGAAGAACACTTTCAAGTAGTAAATGAAACCTTGAATGAATTGGGCGTTGGTGACAAACCGACAATTGTAGTATTCAACAAAATGGATGCGTACGATTACGTTGAATTGGGAGAGGGTGAAATTCCGGATTATGATGCGAATCCTTCACTAGACGAATTGAAGAAGACGTGGATGGCGAAATTGAATGACACGAAATGTGTGTTCATCTCTGCTCAGAATAAAGGAAATATCGACGAGTTCAAGGGCATCTTATACGATGAGATCAAGCAAATTTTCCAAGTGAGATATCCTTATCACAACTTCTTGTACTAGAGTCCTAAGGTTTAAAACTAGGATCAACCTCAAAACCTGAGGATTTAAATAGGGAGTATCGTAAGTTAATATTGGGTTATGTTAAGAATGGGATATACATTTCTCCGCAACATTTGAACTTGATCCTAAAACTATTAAGCTAATTAAAGGCTCAAAAAAAGCGCTTACCCATTCAGGTAAACGCTTCTTCTTTTCATAAGTGATTTCTTAATCAATATTTCCATCAACCAGCTGAACAAAACCATGTCCTTCATATAGGTCACCGTTGATCGCTGTAACAGTATATTTTACGAAGTATGTTCCATCTTCGGCGAAGTTTCCACCTTCAATAAATCCATTCCAAGCGGCATTCAATCCATCGGCTTGGTATACCACGTTACCCCATCGGTTGAAGATGGTGAATTCAAGGTCTTGTGCATTTTGAACATTGATGACGAAGATATCGTTATATGTATCTCCGTTTGGTGTGAAGATGTTTGGCACTTGAATGATCGGTTCAGGATAGAAACAACTTCCATCATCGATTACTGCACTTGCATTATAGTTTTCTGCATTTGGATCAGTACATCCACACAAGGTCACTGTGATTGTCTGTGAAGCATCATTCGGACATCCACCATCATCGAATACAGTCAATTGTACAGTTGTTGAAGCGATGAAAACTTCAGTAATTGGCGCTGTACTTGTGGTGTTAACAACATTTCCACCGCCGAAATCCCATTCGTAACTTGTAGCATTCTGACTTGTATTTGTGAATACAACCGACAATGGAGCACATCCCGCTTGAGGTGAAGCATCAAATGAAGCTACTGGTGGAGGAGTTACATCCACAAACACACTGTCGCTTTCCTCACATACGTTATCCGTTACGGTGAAGTAGTACCATCCTGAAGATAAATCTTCCCAAACAGTGGCATCTATGGAATTTGGATTTCCAGCACCTGGACCAACCCATTCGTAGAGAGGAACCCCGCTAATACCGGAAGCTATTCCACTTACTGCTCCTGTAGCATCACATGGCGCTGAAGGGAAGGAAATTAACGTGTCGATTGCTAGGGTTTGATTCAGTGTAACCGTCACAGTATCCGTTATCGTGTAACCACAGCCATCCGTGGCAGTCACGTAATATTCAACTGGCCCGAGGATTGATGCGTTGACATATGCAGAGTCCGTTATAGAACTACTTCCAGTCCAACTGTACGTATAAGGAGCGAAACCTCCCGATGCGGTGGCACCGACCAGTAAGGAGTCATCACCACAGAGTAGGATAGGATCGTCCTCGGTTATATCTAAGAAGGGTTCATCGAAAATCCAGACGGTTCCTGTCGAGGCGACTGTATCGCCACAAGCGTTCACCGTAAATGCAGTAATGATTACTGATTCACCTGGCTCGATCAATCCATCTGCTATTGGGTCTAACGTCAGTACAATTGTATCTTGTCCTGGTAGGAAGGTGATAGAGGTTCCTAAGGCTGCAAAATCTGTTCCCTCGATTGCAGTTCCGTTGATGTTGAATGTTACATCTAAGGTATCTGTAGAATCCGTTCTTGAGAAAATGAAATCAGCAGAAGTACATCCCTCATAAACCGCTGTGTCTCCTGAAACTGTTGCAACTGCAACGTCTACTGCGTCAGAAGAGAAACTATTTCCTTCTAAGAATACTCCAGTATCTAAGGCAGTATCTTGTCCATCTGCTACCGCAAACTTAAAGTGGTAGGTCTGACCACATACTACGGCAAATTCTATCGTGATTGGAATGGTGAATCCGTTATATGTATGTGTCGTTCCAGCTGGATTGTCAATGTAATAAGCTGCATTTAATCCTGGATGAATGGTAGAAATGGTTATCGGATCAGTTGTCCCTGGAACTAATGCGAGGTTTTCCGATCCGTTTGGAAAGGCAGCTGGAGCTGCAAAAGGTCCTGCGAAACCAGGTCCAGAAATAAAGAAACCGAATGCATCGTTGTATACAGAATTAATCCAAGTTTGATATTCTTCTGATGCAAAGACAAAATTAAATCGAACGGAATCCCCGGTAGGAATAAAATCGAATTCTAAAATCGCAGCATCATTCGTTGAAGTTATATTACCTGAGGCAGGGTTAGAAGTTACCGATTGTGCAACAGTCAGTAGATCTGGGTCGCCAGGCGTATTGAATCCTGGTCCAGATGGTTGACTCGGTGGCACGCAATCTAGAACGGCACCTGAAGATAGAATGATTCCATTTGGTAATCCTATGTTCGAAGCAGATCCATCGAATGTACCAATTTGGTTGGTGTTTCCTGTAAAAGTGATATTGCTGACTGTCACTCCAGCACCGATCAATGTATTTACTACTTGGGCTGCCGTAGGCGTATTATCTACCGTAATTTGAGCAAATGAGGACGTTCCGAATAGCAGAGAGGTAATCGAAACTAAAAATATTCTAAGAGACATAGTTTGAGTAATTTAATAGTTAGACTCGTTCTGGGTATTATTGGTTGCACGAAAATCGAATATTCATAGCAAAAACCCTAATTATTTTAAGAAAATAACGACTTTTAGGGTTCTCAACAACAAATTAGAAAATGGATAAGACACAAAATTATATTTCAGAGAACAAAGAGCGTTTTTTGGACGAATTACTTGACCTTTTGAGAATTCCTTCGATTTCGGCAGATGCAGCCTATGCAGCTGATGTTCACAAAACAGCAGAGCACATTGCTGAGAGTTTAACAAAAGCAGGAGCTGAGAATGTGGAAGTTTGCGCAACCGAAGGGTATCCAGTAGTCTATGGAGATAAGATCATTGATCCATCTTTACCGACTGTATTAGTGTATGGACATTACGATGTTCAACCCGCTGATCCAATCGATTTATGGACAAGCCCACCATTTGAGCCTGTAGTGAAAACGACAGAAATCCACCCTGATGGTGCTATATTCGCTAGAGGAGCCTGTGACGACAAAGGGCAAATGTTCATGCATGTAAAGGCGTTCGAAGCGATGGTTCAATCGGGAGAATTAGCCTGTAACGTGAAGTTCATGATTGAGGGTGAGGAAGAAGTAGGAAGCGAAAACCTTGGGGTTTTTGTGAAAGAAAATAAAGAACGCCTGAAGGCAGATGTCATTCTGGTTTCTGATACAGGAATGTTGGCAAATGATGTTCCTTCCATTACAACAGGATTACGTGGTTTGAGCTACGTGGAAGTAGAAGTAACAGGTCCAAATAGAGACTTGCACTCCGGATTGTATGGAGGTTGCGTAGCAAATCCGATTAATATCTTGGCGAAAATGATTGCATCTCTTCATGATGAAAACAATCACATTACGATTCCAGGATTCTACGACAAAGTAGTTGAGCTTTCTGATGAGGAACGCGCTGAAATGGCAAAAGCACCGTTTAGCAAAGAAGCATACTGCAAAGCCTTGGACATGGAAGATGTGTACGGTGAGGCAGGTTATTCGACTCCTGAGAGAGGTTCCATTCGTCCGACCTTGGATGTGAACGGAATTTGGGGAGGATACACAGGCGAAGGAGCGAAAACAGTAATTGCTTCAAAAGCCTACGCGAAAATTTCGATGCGTTTGGTTCCAGATCAGGACCCTGTGGAAATCACAAACTTGTTCTTGAATCACTTCGAATCAATTGCGCCGAAAGGAACGAAAGTAGTCGTTACACCTCACCATGGTGGAGAACCAGCGGTAACACCAATTGATTCTGTTGGATACAAAGCAGCGAGTGTTGCATACGAGAAAACCTTTGGTAAAAAGCCAATTCCAGTAAGAAGTGGAGGGTCGATTCCGATTGTTGCTATGTTCGAAAAAGAACTTGGATTGAAAACGATTTTGATGGGATTCGGTTTAGATAGCGATGCTATCCACTCACCGAATGAGCACTATGGATTATTCAATTACTACAGAGGAATTGAAACCATTCCTCATTTTTACGTTGCATATAATGAACTACATAAAAAGTAGAGTATGAAGTATATCGTAGCGATTGGATTAGTAGTGAGTTTATTGGCGTCTTGCACATTTTACGAGCCAGAAATGCGTGGTGGAGAGTCGTTCAAAATGGAAAAAATGGATGGCAAAGAAGTTCGCTTCACTGCCGGAGCCAAAGTATATAATGGAAATTGGTTCGCCATTAAAGTCAAAAAATCTACGCTTGATCTCTACGTTGATGGTGATTACATGGGGAAAGTTCACCTCCTGAAGAAAGTGAAAATGAAGGCAAAACGAGAAACGGATCTGGAAGGAACGTTTCTTGCGGAGCTAGAAGATAATGCCATGATGAAAGCACTAGGTTTAGCCATGAAAGGAGATGTGGAAGTGCGATTGAAAGGAAAAATCAAAGGAGGTGTGTTTATCTTTTCTAAGAAATTGGATTTCGATGAACGTAGAAAGATTAACGGAAGTAGTTTTAGAAAATAAGTAGGACTTCGGCTCCGCTCAGTCCTCGAATTTTAATTTCGAGAGTTGAATAATCTAACCGAGGGCTGAGCGAAGCCGAAGCCCGTCTATCCCTCCAAATAAACCCGATGGATCCTCGGAGAAAAATGTGTCATGACCTCATAAGGTATGGTTCCCATTTTATCCGCCAATTCTTCAATCGTTTGATGCTCACCGATGATTTCAACCGCATCTTTTTCTCGGACGTCTAACTCGGAAACATCCACCATAATCATGTCCATGCATACGTTTCCTACAATTCGGCAATAAACTCCATTGATGTAGACTCCGCCTTTACCCTGACTTAAATTTCTTCGGAAACCATCAGCATATCCGACAGGGATTACCGCGACTTTCATATCTTTTTCTGCGACAAAAGTTCTTCCATAACCCACAGTATCTCCTATATTCAGTTGTTTCACCTGAGATACGGAGCTATACCAATTAATGGCTGACTTGAGTTGTTTCGCGGTGTCTTTATTCGATGAGTGACCGTACATTCCGATACCCAATCGAACCATATCAAATTGTGCAAACGAATAATTGGAGATTCCTTCCGAGTTCAAAATATGGCGAATAGGCGAATTGGGTAACTCTTGAATCAATCGATCAGATAATGACTCGAAACGGTCAATTTGTTTCTGCGTGAAAGGGGAGTTTTCTACATCTGATTCGGCTAGATGTGAGTATACACTTTGCACAAATATTTCAGGCTGAGATTGTACTTTTTGGATGAGAGCATTCAATTCAGATTCTCCGAAACCTAGTCGATTCATACCCGTTTCCAACTTGATGTGAACTGGATAATTTGTTTTGCCCAACAAAATCAATTGCTGGATAAAGGACTCCAGTTGACGCATGGAAAAAATGGCAGGTTCCAACTGATGTTCAATACAACTTTCAAACGATTCCTCCTCACAATTCATCACCAGAATAGGTGCATTCACATCGTGTTCACGTAATTCAATTCCTTCATTGGGATAAGCGACGCCCAAATAATTCACTCCTAAATGTTCGAGGAAATTTCCAATTTTCGTAGCACTCGATCCGTATGAAGAAGCTTTCACCATACAAAGCAATCGTGTTTCCGCAGATACAATTGATTTGTAGAAAGCAATGTTACGTCGAATAGCTCCCAAATCGATTTGAAGATAGGTTTGATGTTGATGAAGCTTAAGTCGTGCAGCCAATTTTTCCAGCTTTGCAGCGCGATTTCCCTTGATGACGATCGATGCATTTGAAAGCGTCGATTCTATACCTGTGTTAGGTTTGTACAAAAGAACTTCGTCCACTGAAAACTCCTGCGCGACGTTCTGCACCCAAGAGGGAATTTCAGATTGACCATCACCAAACCCAACGATTAGAATCCGTTTTCGGTCTTGAGCATTCGACAGTTGATATTCCAGTGCGTAGCGCAAAGAATCTTCGTCCAAATTATATGCGTCGTTAATAATTGTCGTGTTTCGAATTCCATCAAAAGTTTCAAGGCGCATGGAAAGCGGAGCCAATCGGCTGAGGCCACTTTCAATTGTTTCATCAGTGACTCCGAGCTGTTTAGCCATGGTTAGTGCCAAAGCAGCGTTTAATCGTTTGATGCCATCTTGTGAGGAAAATGACTTCAATGCGTTACTGAGCGAATCAGGATCAACCCCAATACCAGAAGATAGCTTCATCTCTGAAGGAAAGACAAGAGTGCTTGCGTTCTCAAATAAGATCAATTTTTCCTTGAGGTGAGATGCCTCTGAGTCAAAGTTGGCGCGATGTGCATTCCCTAACCCTGTGAAAATACCATGAGTAGGCTGAATCATATCGGCAAGAATCGGCATATCGCCAGGTTCGGAAATCCCGGCCTCAATAATGGCTACATCGGCTGACGCATTCATTTCAAGAAGCGATAATGCGACACCTAGGCGAGAATTGTAGCTCTTTGGACTTCTCACCAATCGTTTTTCGGGTGAAAGAAGCTCTGCG
>JBGCDF010000080.1:0-33569 GCA_045105095.1 Crocinitomicaceae bacterium
CTTTGCGAGAATGACTGCTTCCATCAACTCATGTTGCGCTTTTAGCTCCATGTCGCTCATCTCGCGCTGTTTCGAGTATAATCTTCGTTGGTAGGCTACCACGAAAATAATAATGAACAATGCAAGTGTTAACATGGCCGCCGTCCCTAATAATACGGTTAGCGCTATTTCTTTCTCCCCAGCCATAAAGTTATTGTTAAACCAGTGTTTAATAAAATGTTTAGAACGCCATTTACATTAATATATGTATGATGGTCAGTTCTTAAAATCTCTTGTCCGAAAATAAATAAAAACAAAGTGCCAGTTGTATAAAGTAGAAGGGATGCACACATCCAGAAATATGGATCACGCTCTATTCGTTCAATACTCGTTTTTACAAAAATATGTACAAAGTAACCTGTACAAAACACTATTAGAACTATCGCGGCCACGTATCGTTGATTGGAATTAAAATCAACAAAATTCTCCCATAGAATCCAATTAAGAATTGAAAATCCGATGAATAGAGCCAAGAGTGACTGAACCACACGTTTCCCCCAACCCGAAAATATTTCTACAAAAATCCAAGCGAAAATGAGTACTTGAAGGAAGGTGAAAATATGTGAAACGGGCATGTTATTTACGCCGAGTGATCCTAATAATATTGCACTTGCCTCCGTGCAAGCACTTAGAATAACAAAAACGCTTAATTTCTTAAGCGTTTTATTTAATTTACTGAATGAAATACCAGCTGTTGCGAGAGGTATTAGTATGGTCAGTGCTGATAGATGTCCGAATCCCAACTCTAAGAATTTAAAGCGTTGGGAGTTGAACAGGACGCAGGACATGGAACAGAAAAATCTGCAACCAAGTCCAACATATCATCTTCATATTGATTTGCACCGCAAATCACTAGTTCTCTAACTCCATCCGGATCTTGTGCGAAATAAAAACGTATTCCCATACATCCTTCCTGTTCAAGTATCTGCTTCAGGATGTCCTTTCCGAAAAATCGGGCTTTTAAAGCCGTAGGATTTCTTAATCTGTGTTCTTTTGTTAATGCCGCGCCGTTTGCGAGAGTAATAGCGCCGCCTTCTGTTCCGTCAAATGCCATAGTATTTTATTTAGTGTTTCTGGAATGAAAGTAGTAAAAACTTCGACTTTGTGAAGACACATTTTTGATAATGTTTCATGGGATCGACTATAGCTTTAGTAAAATCAGTACCTGTGTCATTTTTGTGATGTCATTTTTCGAAGTATCCGTTTTTTTATGTTCGGAATTCCGTAATCGAAAAGTAGATGTTCCCGTATTTGATGGCGTTTAGAATTACTATAGATTTGTTGGCACTAGAAGTTTTATTTAATTCAATTGTGTGAACAATTCTACGCATCTAATATCCAACTCCGAAGAAGTGAAACGCATCTCTGAGGTTATTGAATGTCCCATCGAAATCGTACGTTACTGTATGC
The DNA here is from genome assembly GCA_045105095.1 of Crocinitomicaceae bacterium. Lineage (GTDB taxonomy): Bacteria > Bacteroidota > Bacteroidia > Flavobacteriales_D > Crocinitomicaceae > UBA4466. Next base: position 1,450 of record JBGCDF010000080.1, read on the forward strand.
TGCAAATCGGACCTTCTTTGCCAGCGATTGATGCATATTGGCAAATGAACAAAGATCGGTTACTTCTGGAATTCCAAACTGTAAGAAGTTAAGCTTACTGCACCCACGTTCAAGATAGGGATAGTTTCTTTTTTAAGAATACTTTCCAAATACCTCGTTATTCGATCCTTGGTTAGGCTGATAAATCACCTAATTGAGTAAAACATCGTCCAAGGCTATACTGTATGTTACAGAATCGATTCTCCGTTGGAATCAGTTGTGAGCACATCACTCATATAATCGAAGAAAGGACGCATTGCCTTGAATGTGTCGTTAACAGTGTCCAAAAAATCCGGACTTAGAACTTCTTCATCTGTGATGTTTCTTCCGAAGATAAATTGCTTGTAGCGCAGTAGATCAATATTCGGATCTTCTTTATCAAACCCTTTTGGAGCTGTTTTTAATTGTTCTCCACCTAGTTCTTTGAACATTTTAACGAACGTAGGGTCTGCAAGAATTTTGCGCAATTCGCTCGCGTCTGTCGAAATTTCCTCCCGAATACGTAATAAGTCTTCTTTATTTGGGGCCCAAAAACCTCCTGCAATAAAGGATTGATCTCCAGGTTGAATGTGGAAAAAATATCCTCCGCGTCGTGCAGCCGTCGCTCGTTTGAACCCACCAGCCCAATGTGTTTTGTAAGGTGATTTATCCTTTGAGAAACGAACATCTCGGTAAATTCTATAAAGGCTTTTCTTTCCTGATGGTGTTTCAATCACATCGTGTTCGTTCATCTTTGTCAGTAAAGCCTCAGCAAAGGTCGCTATTTCCGCATGTTCACCTTGATAGCGTTTTTTGTTTTCGGTAAACCAATCACGATTGTTATTCTTTCGTAAGTCCTTCAGAAACGTTAAGTTGGAGGTTTTAATTTGAGGCATCTACAATTTTTTCTTTAAAATTAACAATCATTTCTTTTCGATTCGCTCCTTACTGAGAACAAAATCAACTCTGCGGTTTACACGTTCATCTTCATCTGTTTTCTCAGGAAACGCCAAAGGGATGTCGTTGCTGTATCCCATATGAGTCATTCGGTGTTTGGAAATCCCTTGCCGCTTTAGGAAACGATAGACATTTCGTGCGCGTTTTTTGCTAAGTCGTTTACCAGGTCGGCAACATACATGTCCACGGATATGGACGTAGATGTCTGGGTTTTTCAGCAAGTAGTCGACAATGGTCTCCAGTAGATACTGATAGTTTCCATCAATGTGAACGTTTGCACCTTCAAATTTAAGGTCATGTTCATACTGCCATTGCTTCGTCGTGTCCAATGTGCTCGTCTCAAAAGCTCGGATACTGGGAGTTATGAAAACTATACAGGAAATTGTTAGGAGTAGTTGAAACCTTCCTTGACGTACTAACTGATATGTTTTTGCTCTTCGTATGATAGACGAGATTTACAGTATTATTGCTTATAGGGTGTAAAGTCAATTTTTTCATTGATCTTACGAGAAATAACCACCCCTTGTAGTTTCGCTTGTCCAGTTGTAATGTTGATCACTGTTGGGAACATAATTCCTTCCAATTCTTTGTAATCACCGTAAATTGAAACTGCTTCTTGTGATTCTTCACCTTGAGATTCGATTGACATGGTACCTTCTTTCAAGAACGTTTCTTTATTGAAATAATCGAATGATATAGATTCTCCGTCATTCAGTTTGACTACGTAGCATTCGATTCCATTAAATTTTTCAATTCCGATAACTTCGTACTCCATTCCAGAAGTAGAGTAGTTGTACTCCGGAATAATACCAATCGATTTATTGGAGGCCGCGATTGCTTCAGGCGATAAATCTGATTTTCCAACTCCCATCGCTTGCTGCTGACCCGTTTTTCCGTCAGAGTAGGTAGAAGAGAAGGTCATTCCTTTACCCTCTGTCATTTGCGCATTAATAGTTGGAGCCATCCATGCCTGTTTGGTTAAAATAGGAAATGGAATTTGCTCAGAGGTCATTTCTACTGTGAATTCCATTGACCTAATCTTCTTGAAGAACTTCTTTCTCTTTTTTGATAATTTCTTGCTCTTCTTTGCTACGACACCTGGGAGTACAGCTGATAAATAGTTCTCCAAAATTTGATCCGCTGTTAGATCAGAAGGTACCTTTTCAACTTTTTTGTTTCCAAAGGCATCTAAACGTTCTATCTCACCATCTGTATCGAATTTCTCCAGAGTGGGTAGAACTTCCTCGTTTCCAACGACCACAATATTACAGTTTGACCCAGTCCAGTATTCTTGAGCTACATCCAACAGATCTTGTTTGGTGATTCCCTCCAATCGTTTGAGGTAGGTCTGGTAATAGTCCTTTTGTAAGTTGTTACGAATGATGTTCAATGCGAAACGTGCTACCGTTGACGGTTTTTCCAAAGAACGTCCAAACGATCCAGCCATAGATGACCTGGCTAAATCCAATTCTTTGTCCGTTACATAGTCATCGATGATTTTATCCAATTCAAACAAGATTTCAGTAATAGCACTGTCGGTTACTTCATTTCTAAAGCTCCCGCCAGCCGAGAACCAACTTCCGTCTTCAGTGATTCTCATTCGAGAATAACATCCATAGGTAAATGCCTTGTCTTCACGAAGGTTTTGAGTCAAGCGAGAAGCAAATCCACCGGCTCCCAGAATATTGTTGAGTACCGTCAGTTTCAGGTAATCTGGATTGGATGGTGTGATGGTCATTGGGAATGTCACGTAGACCACTGACTGAACTGCTCCAGGCTTGTCAACGAACACTACGCGGTTTCCTTTGTTGAATGTGCCAGTTCCCCAATTCGCCTTGTGAGGATCTTTGCCTGTCCATGTGCTAAAGTATGTGTCGACCATCTTTTTGGTTTCTTCCAATGTGATGTCTCCCACTACCACCAGGTAACTTCCTTTAGGACTGAATACCGTATTGTAATAGTCGACAATTGAATTTCGATCGATGTTTGCTAAACTTTCGAGAGACATGATCTCTCCGTATGGATGGCCCTTTGGGAAATTTGCCGCTGCAATAGCGTTTTTAGAAATGGAATTGGCATTTGATTTTACCGAAGCCAAACTAGATTCATTTTGCTTAATGATACGCTCTACTTCAGTGTCAGGGAAATTCGCATTCATCAGTATGTCTGTCATCAAGGTTAGTCCCTTGTTGGAATGTTTCGTCAGACTTGACATATAGATGGAATTGTAATCTGCAGTCAAGGTTGCTCCAATATTGTCGATTTCATTATCCAAAACATCCTTTGAGCGATTGCTTGTACCTGACATGATCAATGTACCCGCGATTCCTGATAATCCCGTTTTCTCTCGTTCAAGCATGCGATCGGAACCTACTACCAAATTGTATGAGACGCGCGGTATTTTATGATTTTCAGATAAGATGACCGTAAGTCCATTATCCGTCGTAAATACCTTAGAGTCCTTAATGTTGATGGTAGGGGCAGGGGCTCCTTCTGGGCGAATAGATCTGTCGAGTTGTCCGAACAATAACGTCGGTACGAAAAGTCCAAGTGCTAAGATATAGTTCTTCATGATCTTCAATTATTTATTATCAGGATTCTCTTCCATCGGTAAGTAATGCAAAATGATTCGGGCATCTTGCGTAAGGTATTTTTTCGCAACACGCTGAATGTCTTCTCGTGTAACGGCTAGGTATTCGGATAACTCCGTATTGATTTTTTCGGCGCCCCCAGCATACACGTGATTGTCGGCAAGGCTTTCTGCAATGCCCGCGATTGTCGAGTTCGTCGATACAAATTTGTTTTCGTATTGATTACGAATTTTTTCAAATTCCTCGACCGAAATCAATTCATTCTTGATGCGATCAATTTCCGCATCGAAGGACATTTGAACGGAATCCAGGTCTTTTCCTTGAGCTGCAATTGCTGCAAAAATTCCAACACCGGCATCTTCTAATCCATAGGAAAAAGAGAAGGCAAATTGAGCAACTTGTTGCTTTTCAACAAGGTTTTTATTGATTCTGGAGCTGGTTCCACCAGAAAGAACATCGTTCATCATTTTGAGTGCTCGATAATCTGAATCTTTCTGATCAGGAAATTGATACCCCATAAACAAAGCGGGAAGTTGAATATTATCGTAAACAACATCTTTCGTCACACCTGACAATTGTTCGTCTAGTTTGTTTGGACGTGGGATGTCAATTTTCAGTGACGAGTACTTTTTAACGAGTTCTTTTGCTTTCGCGTCTTTTTGATTATGAAAATCCATTAAATCAACACTCGATTTTTCCACAGCATATTTAGTACTGAACTCCTCGGCTGTTAGGTTTTCAGCATCACGAAACAGATTGATGGCCTGACCTTGTGGAATGGAAGAAAAGTATTTATCTACCCACGCTTTTGTTTGCTCAATATTTATATCGCCAGCAATGGACAGAGTGGCATTGGCTGGGACATAGAACGTACGATAAAAGTTTACATAGTCCTCTTCTTGAGCAGCATCCAGATGTTCCATGCTTCCAATAGGTAACCAATGATAAGGATGTTGCTCAAACATGCGAGAAAACATTTCCGATGCGAAAGTTCCGTAGGGTTGGTTGTCAATGCGTTGTCGTTTTTCCTCCTTCACTACGCTTCTTTGAGTTTCAATTCCCTTGATATCTACTTTTGCATGCAGCATTCGTTCGCTTTCCAGCCAGATTCCTAATTCCAATTGATTAGAAGGAAGGATTTCGTAATAAAATGTTCTGTCTTGAGAGGTGTTTGCGTTCAATGCTCCTCCGTTCTTCTCTACTAGTTCGGTATATTCACCTCGATCAAGGTTGGTAGATCCTTCAAATAGTAAGTGTTCGAAAAAATGCGCAAACCCTGTTCTATCTGTAGATTCGTTTTTGGATCCGACGTGATACAACACAGAAACTGCTACAATAGGCGTCGCATGTTCTTCGTGAAGGATAACATGGATACCATTGTCCAAATCGTACTCAAGGTATTCGATTTCTCTCTGACTATTTCCAGAAAAAGCCAGCGCCAGGCAAAGCCCTGATAAAAGCGTAAATTTCATGTTTTTGGAGTTATTGATCGAGCGCAATTTAAGGAGAATAGTTCTAAGTTGAATTCGTTTTTTATTGGTGGAGTTTAAATTGGATAAACGGCAATATTGAATTGAACTTTACGTTGTCCATTCTCTGGCGTGAATTTTGTTTAACTTTAACTTATGAAGTACTATCTTTCCCTGCTAATCATCGTAGTCCTATCCTTTAGCGCATCTGCACAGAATGTGGTACCATTCTCAGATTTCAGCGGTTTTTTTAAAAGCTTTCAAAATGGATTTTTTCGCCAGATAGAATTTCAGCGCGTTAGAGAATTCAAAACCGGAGATGATGTTGTTGCTTACATTGATTATCGTGGGAACTTACGTGTTTTCGACGGGTCAAAACCTCTAGATATTTCGAATGTTCAGGTGGAGTATGAAGTTTCTGACAATTTAATGACCTGGAAAATTGGACCAACGCTCAACCTATGGGACGGAGGTGAAATTCGCACTTTGACTTATTTCGCAGATCAATATGTGATTCGTGACAGTTTAGTGGTGTTCAATGATACGCGATGGAATTCGGTGAATGTCTATTATGATGGGGAAATATACGAGCTGTATAGGTCTTCGGGAACTGTCTCAATGCCAGATGTCGTCGGAGATAATATTATCGCATTTCGAGATAATGGAAACTTCAACAAAGTGTTTTGGAAAGGACAAATCTATGATTTAGATGTTTGGCATGATCCATATGCATATAGTGCTGGCTCAGACATTTTGGCTTTTAATGATCCGATTAATGGAACCTTCGCAATTTTCGAAAATGGCGAGTTCTTCGATGTGGAAGATTTTAGAATGAATTCATACAAAGCAGGTCGCGGATTTGTGTTATACGAAAACATGAATAATGACTTGATGATGTACAAAGGTGGAGAGACCGTACAGTTGACGAACTTTGGTGCAGATTTTTACAAGGTGGTGGATGATGTTGCGATCTGGACAGAAAATGGTTTCACCTACGGTTATGCGAATGGACAAAAGATTGAACTGGCCAAATTCATTGTAAAAGGCTACCAGATGAAAAACAATGTGATTGCATTCACGAATGTCATGGGGGGAGTAGATGCGTTGATTGACGGAAAGCTAAAAACGCTTACAAACCTAACGAATGTGAGGTATTCCATTCATGGTAATGCGGTCTTACTAGAGAGTATGAACAGTACATTCACCTTATTTATCAATGGAAGAGAATTTCGAAATTGAAAAAGTTTAGTACACCATTTTGATGTACAAAGTACGATCTTCTGTCACCCAAAAACGACATGAGCTAAACTTAGGAGCACTGAGAAACGGTCTCACATTTCTGGAAAATGCGTAGGCTTCAGTGGGAACTCCAAAGACATTTGTGTTACAGCTTTTGTCACCATTTTCATCATGATAAGTTCCGATAGCGTAAGCGCCATTCTTCAAACCTTCAAATTTATATGTTGCCGAGTTTCCACTGATTTTAACTCGTGCCTTTTTGTATTGCTTACCTACCTTCGGAAAGGTAGATTCTTTGTTGTAGAGTCCAATCTCCACAGCGCCACGTTTGTGTTTTAATCGGGTTACTTTTACCGTTAAGGTGTGGGTAGAATTCTCTCGAGACCCTTGAAGCAAGAATACACAGGAAATCAGAAGTAATTTCCCTAAAAATGTGAATATTTTTCCTTTAGTCAGTGGCATTCTATTGTTTAAACCGCGTATTCATTATCCAATCCCACATTCGAAACGTAGAAGCATAATTGCCGTCCAATTTGGCATGATGAACATCATGATCTTCAACTGGACTGATGAATGGTACCCACTTCAGAATGGGAATGTTTAGATCAGAATGAATATGAATTTCGTGAAGATTTCTGAATAAAACAAATCCCCAGAATGCCCATATGTTTAATGGCATAACCACAATGATGAGCATGTAGCCCATAAATGGCCCTAGTGCTCCAAGCATCCATTCAAATGGGTGGACGTATAAATACTCCAACGGGAATGGGGTATGCGCACGATGATGAATACTATGAATCTTTTTGAGTAGGTACTTATTCGAGTGTAAGTAACGGTGCATAAAATAGAACCAGATATCATCTATTATGGCCACGAATGCAATCTGCCCGAGAAGCAACCAGATACTCGGTGTTCCTAAATCGAAAAGATCATAGAGGAGATAAGACCCAATAACACCAAATGTTCCCAGTACAAAGAAATTGAATAAGTAAAGAGGTAAACGATTCATGAAAACACCTTTTTTGTAGGGTGTTTTTTGAATGCGGTACTTGGCGAAAATGTTCGTTTTCAGTACAAGCATGGAATACACGAATCCAAATAAGTTACCTCCAAAGAACAGCAGGCCTGTGAACATCATTACTTCCTTAGGACTCATTTTCGTGTAGCAAAAAGGTTAAACAATTGCGTGTCTTCCAAACCAGCCTCTCTTTCAACGTATAATGAAGTAAAACCTTGTTCGGTCAGAATATTTTTTATGGTGTCTAATCGACCATTTGAGTCGTGAACTTCAACCACAATGGACTTTATTTTCGGCCAATCTTCGCTGTCGATACTTTTGATAACTCCCAACTCGGCACCTTCACAATCTACCTTGAGAAGATCGATGCGGTCAACGTTTTCTTGTTGAATGATAGTCGAAAGTCGTTTTAACTCACAGTCAACACTTTTCTTTCCCTTGACCAGCTGTTTGGCAATGATACCGGAAAATGCTGTGGGTATCATGCGCATCCATTTCATGCCATCCGGTGGATTTTTCATTGTTCCTTTTACCGCTTTTTGAAAAGCTTTCGGATCATTGTCCCAGTCTTCGGGATGAAGCGTTGAAAGGGCTGGAGTGTTTGGAAAGTAGGAGAAAGTGGCCGTCATTTCTTCGTCAGAAATTCCATAAGGCATAACTTTCAGTCTTTCGGGGGCGAAGGTGTCCGCATTCTTCTGCAAAACAGCATTGATATCAGGAATAGGTTCAAAACAATACACCCGAACATTCGGATGATTTTGAACTGCGCGGATACCGAATATTCCAACATTGGCTCCAACATCGAAGACAACATCTCCGTCGTTAATTTCAATTCCGTGATTCAAATAACCATCGACATGATGATCTAGCATTTTAGCTTCCGGAGCACGTAGGCAGAACACTTTCGTGCCATCTCTAAGCTGGGTTGTCTTCATATTCACAAAATAGGAAAAATATCCAAGATGAAAGTATGATATCGTACTACCTAGAACATCAGTTTATTGTGAATAACTTTCACGTTTTTTGGATGAATTTGCTAAGAGAATCAAGTATCAAAATCAAATCTCTGCGTATCTTTGTGGGACTAAATTGATAGATATGAATAATTGGTTTACAGTAAAAGTGAAATATACTAAGCAGTTGGATAACGGAGCGTTGAAACGTGTTTCCGAGCCGTATTTGTTAGCTGCAATGACATTCACAGATGCTGAAGCTCGTATATATGAAGAGTTGGGGCAAATCATTCGAGGTGAGTTCAACGTAGTAGGAATTGCTCGAACGGAGATTCACGATATTTTCGCCTATGATGATGCTGACGTTTGGTACAAATGTAAGGTGCGCTACGAAAGTATGGATGCCGATACGGAAAAAGCACGTAAGGTGAACCAAAACTTCCTAGTTTCAGCGGGGTCTGTAAAGGAAGCGTTTGAGCGCATTCAGGAAAGCCTTTCAACATTAATGGTTGATTTTGAAATTCCCTCTATCATCGTTTCGCCAATCGTTGAAATTTTCCCGTACGCTGAGAATCTAGATCGTGAACTTTCAAGAACACCAATTGACGAAGTTGAGGAATCGGAAGAAGATGAACAACCGGGTAATGTAGTATTCTCCGCTGCTGGTTCTGATGTTGATGATGAGGACGTTGATGAGGATGAGACAGAAGAAGGAGAAAGCGAAGTCGAGGATGAGTTCGACGGAGAATAAGAAACATTAGCAGTATGAGCAACCCTCTTGATCAGTACAGGGACAATCACCACGAGTTTCAAAATGAGGTAACTGGTGATCTCGACAATGATCCAATCATTGTATTCAAAGAGTGGTTTTCCATTGCTCATGACGCCGACGAATTAGAAGCAAACGCATTCGTCCTCGGAACAACTTCTGCTGATGGACAGGCTAGTTCTCGTGTTTTATATTTAAAAGAGATCCTTGATGGTCAATTGATTTTCTACACGAATTACACGAGCCAGAAAGGTCAGGAAATAGCTGCGAATCCAAAAGTTTCGATGCTATTCTTCTATCCGAAATCTTCACGTCAGATTAGGGTAGAAGGAATTTGTACAAAGGCGGACGTTTCCGTGAGTGATGCATATTTCAACTCACGTCCAAGAGGAAGTAAGATAGGAGCCTGGGCGTCTCTGCAAAGCGAAGAACTTTTTAACATGTCTGAACTATCGGATCGTGTGAAAGCGTTAGAGGAAAAATATCCAAATGAAGTACCACGCCCAGAACATTGGGGAGGTTATCAAGTTCAGCCTACGCGCGTTGAATTTTGGATGGGTAAAAAATCGCGTTTACATGAGCGCATTGTCTTTGATCGCGTTAGTGACGGTTGGAAGAAGTATAGGAAGAATCCTTAACCCTTTAGTTGAGGAAGTAAATCAGGTGCAGAATGATCGAACTCGATCCAGTTATTTTTGAACTCTCGAATGGGATAAAAGTCGTTTACCTGAAGCGTGACGCATACGTTGCACACCTAGGGGTGATGGTTCATGCTGGATCACGCTTTGAGCAACCCAATGAGCAAGGATTAGCGCATTTCATTGAACACTGTATTTTTAAAGGTACGAAGAAGCGTACTTCCATTGATGTATTTTCTGATTTGGATCGGGTAGGAGGTGAGTTGAACGCGTACACAAATAAGGAAGAAATTTCCGTTCATGCTTCTTTTCGTAAAACGCATTTTTCTATAGCCGCTGAATTAATCGGTGATATCCTTCAAAATGCGACTTTCCCCGAGAAGGAACTTCAGAAAGAGAAGGAAGTCATTTTGGATGAAATTATGTCGTATCTGGATAGCCCTGTAGAGCGTATTCATGATGAGTTCGAAGCGCACTTGTACAAAGGAAATTCGCTCGGATATAACATTCTGGGAACAAAAAAATCCGTAAAAGGATTCACGCGTGAGGATATTTTGAATTACATCGATCGCTTATTTACACCGAAAAACATGGTGCTTTCCTTCGTTGGAGATGTAGCAGAGTCGGAGGTGCGATCGATACTCGAGGCTGAGTTCGGATCAATAGAAGGGAACGGTAAACCTCAAATTGAACCACCTTTGGTATCAATTCCACCGTTTAAGATCCGTGAGAAGAAATCGAATTATCAGATACATACACTCGTGGGCGGAATGGCGCCGTCATATAATGAAGACAATCGTCGAGCGATGACCTTGCTAACGAATTTATTAGGTGGGCCGGCGTTAAACTCACGCTTGATTTTATCGATTCGCGAGAAATATGGATACGCTTACAATGTAGAGGCAAACTATACGCCGTATTCAGATACAGGTTACTGGAACATTTACCTCGGAACGGATAAAAAGTATTTGGCAAAAGCGATTGACCTTATTCATGATGAGTTAGATCAATTGATTCAGCAGAAGCTCACCTCGAACGAGATTTCAGAGGCAAAGGAGCAATTGAAAGGACATCTTGCACTCTCACTTGATTCAAATCTGGAGCTCATGTTCAGTCTTGGTAAAAGCGTATTGATTTTCGGTAAAGTAGACACCATGCAGGAAATCTATCAAGAGTTGGATAAGATTTCTGTGGATAATGTTCAACAGGTCGCCCAAGCCTATTTTGCTGCGGATAAACTTAGCGAACTCATTTTTGAGTTTTAACCCAAATAATTTCTTTTTTCGTTTAAGTCAAAGGTGAATCACGTATTTATACCTGCAATTCCCCGATTTCATACATGTAGATTTGAAGTATCTGTCGGAGAAAGGAATTTCAAATGACAGTTTAACACTTACTAAATACCACATTATGAAATTAAAAATCACTATTCTAGGCGCTTTTGCACTTGCAGCGGGCATGATTGCCCTTCAGGCTTGCGTCGAAAACGATGAAACTGGAGAAATCTCTCTAACTGTTCAACCTCAAGATTTACCCGGATCATTCTCGGGAGATACCGATTTTAAATTCCCTGAGAAAGAAAGCGTAATTACGGGTTGGTTAGGCAGCCAGGATTCAGAAAAGATTACTAAGCACGCATGGGGAATCTGGCAGGGTCTTACCTCGAAGTCAGATCAGGTATACAATGATCAGGCTTTACTGGTTTATCAAACGTGGTTAGGTGCTTCTGATTTAGCCAAAGCATGCGCAAATGGGGATACGGATGCAGGTTGTAACGTACATAAAACGAATGTAGAGATGTTGGATCACCCTAATCAACATCATCATGCTTTTGGAGGTTCTGCTGGAGAGAACGCAGACATCGATCCTAGTTTGTATGTTACTGTATCTTACAGTCCGGGAGCCGCATGTTATGCAACCAGCAATTTAATCTTCAACCAGTCAATCATCACAAGTAAAATGAATGGATCAGGAGGAATCGGAACAATCGATCCTTTTCCGAATAATGGTGTAACGATCAAGCCTACCTACTATATCGGAAAGAAGAGTGATAAGTATATTAGAATACCTGCATGGAAAGGACCTCCGTTGGATTCGGCACAATCATATGGTCCAAAAAAATGGAAATCCTATGTGTATGCAGATGTAAGTAACTCTCAGACCGCAGGAAAAATTGCTGTTCCAACTACTCAGGCTTCAGGAAATCCACCAGCCAATGCAATCGTCAATTTGAATGAATTTATCCAGTATAGTTTAGACCAGGCCGCTGCAGATTACATGAATGAAGAACAGGGGACAGGACAATTGACATTAGAAGAAGGAGATTTAGCAGTTCTTGTTGCAATGCACGTTGCAACAAAAGAGATGAGTAATTGGACATGGCAAACGTTCTTCTGGACGACAAACCCGTCATCTCCTGATTTTCCTAGTTCAAGTGCGGAAGCTGCTCTTATGCCTAGTGATTTGACTGGAGCGGCAAGCCATTACGCCGTATCATCTTCATACGCTATGGTGTGGCCGAATCAACCAGTTACTGGAGGAACAAACGAAGGTGTTACTGCCCACGTTGGATATAACCCATACTTGGAAGCGGGCTTAAGCGGACCTTTTGGAAATGAGAATAAACTGAATTCAGCTTACCAGTACGGTATGCAATCCAACTGCATGAGTTGTCATGCTCAGGCCGCTACCAATGATACGGCTGGGTTCTTTGGATATACTGCTGATCAGTATATAGATATGAGCGATACGATGTTTAACGGTTGGGTACAGCTCGATTTCGCTTGGTCGATTCAAGGAAACATTAATAAGAATAAGTGACCCACTTTCAATGAATAAGAAAAGGCATTTGCGTTATGCAAATGCCTTTTTTCTGTTATCGTTTTTTCAATATTGATTTTAGAGCTAAGGACAAGTGGGGTTGAGGTCACTTCTTAAATCCAATAGCCACCGTATGATTCGTTTGCGGATGCACTAAAATGAACGCTCCGTTTGATTTATTGTTTTTATAGCTGTCGAGATACGTCGGTTTATTCGTTTTTAACTCGATTTCAACAATGTCGTTAGCGCAAATATCATCTGTACCTTCAGTGCCTGTAAAGCTAATAGGGTCAACTTTTTGCTTGATGGAAACGATCTTTGTGAGCGCCTCTCTTGATCCAGCTTGCAAAACGAGTTTTGATCCAAGTCGTGCGGGTGAATCATGCATCCAAACGATTGTTGCTTCAAAAGAGCCTGAATCGTCGGGTAAATTTGTGTCAGAAGTTAAGAGATTGCCTCGGCTGATATCGATTTGATCAGCTAAGGAAATACTCACGCTATCGCCCGCCACCGCTTCTTCTTTTACCTCAGTAAATCTTCTGATCTCTGTTACAATCGATGCTTTTCCTGAAGGAAGCGCAGTAATTCTATCGCCAACGGCAATCTTTCCGCTGATGACTCTTCCGGCATATCCTCTGTAATCTACGAACTCGTCGTTTTGCACATGCTGTATAGACTGCACATCGTATCGAAATTGTTGTTTTTCTTCGGAGTCGATGGTAGAAATCTCATGAAGGTATTGATCTAGCGTTTGACCAGTATACCAAGGAGTATTGTCTGATTTATTCACGACATTATCACCTTTCAAGGAACTAATCGGGATAATTTTGATCGATTTTTCAGGATCTACCTTATTGACCATTTTTCGAATCTGAACCGCGATTTCCAGAAAGGTATCTTCACTGTACTCTACAAGGTCCATTTTGTTTACACAGAACACAACGGTCGAAATATCCAGCAAGTGGCTAATGTAAAAGTGACGATGACTTTGTTCTTGAAGACCTTTTCGTGCATCAACCAAAATGATAGAAGTATCAGCCGTCGAAGCCCCTGTCACCATGTTGCGCGTATATTCTTCGTGCCCTGGACTATCCGTAATGATGAACTTTCGCTGCTTCGTTGAAAAATAAATGTTCGCCACGTCTATCGTGATTCCTTGCTCGCGCTCTGCTACCAATCCATCGGTGAGTACACTCAAATCCAAATCCTTTAGACCTTTTTCCTCCGTCTTTTTTCGGATGAGTTCTTCTTGCTCAATGGTTAAGGCATTATTATCGAACAAAAGTCGTCCAATTAATGTGCTCTTCCCGTCGTCGACAGATCCTGCTGTGCTAATTCTAATCAAATCCATAACTAAAAGTATCCTTCTTTTTTGCGTTCTTCTAATGCTGCTTCACTGCGTTTATCATCAATTCGAGCTCCTCGCTCAGAGTGCTTAGACTGTAAATTTTCGACGAGTACTTTTTCCACTGTATCTGCTTCAGAGACGAAAGCAGCCGTGCAAGTCATATCGCCAACCGTACGAAAGCGAACGATCCCTTGAGTGATCACATCAGATTCAACAATGTTCAAATGTTCCGAAAATGCGAGGTAGGTATTATCACGGTTGACTAACTTTCTCTCATGCGAGAAATAGACCGATGGCAATTCAATGTTTTCCTGAAGGATGTACGACCAAACGTCTTCTTCTGTCCAGTTACTGATTGGGAAAGCCCGAACATTTTCTCCGAACTGAATGCGTCCATTTAACATCTGAAAAGGTTCTGGTCGTTGCTTTTTGTAATCCCACTGACCAAAATCATCTCGGACAGAGAAAATGCGTTCTTTGGCTCTGCTCTTTTCTTCATCTCGGCGCGCTCCGCCCAGACATGCATCAAATTGAAATTCCTCGATGGCATCCAAAAGCGTCACTGTTTGCAGTGAATTACGGCTGGCGTACTTTCCTGTTTCCTCCTTTACTTTTGATTGATCGATAGAATCCTGTACGTACCGAACGATCAGTTCAACGCCGAGTTTTTGTGTGATGTAATCTCGAAACTCAATCGTTTCTGGGAAATTATGTCCAGTATCAATGTGCATAAACGAAAAAGGAATTTTCCCAGGGTAGAAAGCTTTTTTGGCAAGATGTGCCATCAGAATAGAATCCTTCCCTCCAGAAAATAAAAGCACGGGGCGGTTGAATTGAGCTGCTACTTCACGTAAAATGTAAATGCTCTCGTTCTCCAGATTATATAGATGATTGTTTTTCATAGTCCTTTATTAAGTGTGTAAACCACATTCTCTGTTCGCATGAACTTTCGTTGGATCATAGTAACGATCTTCAGATGATAGATTGTTACTCTTCAAATACGCCTCGACCTGCTCATCAGACCAATGATAGAAAGGGCATATTTTGAGTACTCCTTCTTTTGTTAGGTTAACGATATCCAGGTTGTCGCGAAAAGCAGTTTGTCCTTTTCTCAGGTTTGCAAACCACACATCGGGCTGGTATTTGTCCATCGCTCTTTTGAACGGTTCCAGCTTTACTTGCTCTGTAAATTCAGCGTGTTCCTTCGTGTCAGGCTCTGGAATTCCAAGCGTGACATTTCGAAAGGCAACGCTTTGTTTCGGAACGAATGTGTCTATTTTTAGTTCCAATTGATCAATTATTTCCAGTGCATGCTGGTAGGTGAACGATGTATTGTATCCTGAGTCGATCCAAACAACCGGCACACCCTGTGAAGCTTCATACACGGCATGTAATATAGACGCCTCTAGTGGACGAAAATTCGTTGAAACCAATGGTTTCTTCGCTATGCTCAATGCCCATGAGGCAATTTCTACCGGCGATTTATCAGCTAGTTCTTGATTGATTTTCAGTAAATCCATTATCTCTTTAATAGTTTAATCCAAGCTCGTTCGTGCAAGTAGTAGAGGATCATTTTGCTCACAACCTCTACGCTACCAATGCTGACTGCTAAACTCAGCTCACCAGTCAGAATGTATGATATGAGCATAGTGTCGAGTGTTCCGATCACTCTCCATGAAATGGTTTTGAGTAAGGAAACTCGTGTGTCGTTCTGTCTTTTTACGAGCGTATCGATCAGCATAATTCGTCAAACTTGAATTGCAAATATAGTTACCCTATCGAATTACTAGGGAATTAATTCAAATTTTTTTAATTCAGCTTAGAGATCAGCCAAGGTTTCATTTTCGACAATGTCCAGAATATTGTCTCGTACTTTTAATAGAAGAAGGTTCAATTCGCATGTTTTTTCATCTTCACAATCTTGACACTTCTCATAGAAGTTGAGACTCACGCAAGGTAACCAAGCAATTGGCCCTTCCAAGATTCGTATAATACTGGCGATGCTTATTTCGTTTGGAGATTTCAGTAGGTAATAACCGCCGCCTTTTCCTCTTCTTGATGCGAGTACTCCTTGCTTTTTCAGGGTAAGGAGAATGGATTCGAGAAACTTGTGAGAGATATTTTGATTCTCCGCGATTTCCGATATCAGCGTAACTTTACCTTCCGGTTGCTTCGCTAAATATCCCAATGCTTTCAGGCCGTATTTCGTTTTCTTGGAAATCACTGGAAGTAAAGATACTGAGAATTCATTGTGCGATGTGTGTTCGATCAATAAAATCTGTTCGTTGGTATTGAAAGGTGATCCTATCTGAAATTTTTCACGACTCCAATTCCGTCAAAATCTTTCCCTCCCAATGCTGCAATCCCTGTTTATCAGTATCCTCTGATTGAAAATCTAAATCGAATGTCAATTGAACAATTCCATCTTTCAGTTTTTCTTTTGAAAGTTCAATGTTACCATTCAAAGCGAGATAGACCTTTCTAGGAACATTTCGAATACTATTATATAATATGTAGATCCGTTTTACAGGATTTGAGTCCTTTGAAGTATCCAAAACAATGTGAAGGGAAGAGTGCGTCGCGATATTCACATCAGTTTGTATGTGAATCATTCCATTTACTTCGGATGCAGAAGCGTAGTGACAATCACCATATTCGTACACCCGAGCGCTTCCTTCAAACGAGTAATGAAGATGACTGGTGTCTACGTAAGTATAAAAGGAAGTCAAAGAGTCGTCATAAACGCGTCCTTTTTCATCTTTCATTCGGTCAATTTCCATCGGACACAATCCGTCACAACTCAATTGCCCCCATTGATTGACATACACTCCTTCTGAGTAATCCCACTCTTCAACGAACGAAAAATCTCCACTTATGGAATCTACCCAAGCGAAATCGACTTGTGAAAAACTGAAAGAGGGCAGAAGAAGTAGTACTGATAATATAAACTTCATACGGTGAAAATACGATTTTCTCGAATTCTTACTAATTTCAGTTCATTACCCCTCCCTTTTTATTAGTTTTTGATTTAAAATTCAGATTTTATCCAAAACACCCCTAAATTAACAGGGGGTGTTGATAAAAAAGTATAAAAATTTTGAATTGCACCCCTAAATTTGACTTACCTTTGTCCAAAAACACACATTCCATGGCCAACAAACGTATGCAAGCGTATCATGATGTACTTCATCGAACGCCAAAACACATTGAATTAGACCAAAAGATTTCAGAACTCTTCGGTGAAAATGTTTTTCATGCAGAAGTGATGAGAGAGTATCTTCCAGGAGATGCTTACAAAAAAATGAAAGAGGTCGCTAGTACAGGAAAGCAATTAGATCGTAGTATTGCGGACCAAGTTGCATCGGCGATGAAAGATTGGGCGTTAACCAAAGGTGCTACACATTATACACACTGGTTTCAGCCATTAACAGGTGCTACAGCTGAGAAGCACGATGCTTTCTTTAAACCAATTGGACCCGGAAAAGCAATTGAACAATTTGATGGAGAGTTGTTGGTGCAACAAGAGCCAGATGCATCTTCATTCCCGAATGGAGGGATTAGAAATACATTCGAAGCACGTGGTTACACAGCTTGGGATCCATCATCGCCAGCATTCGTTATTGGTAAAACACTCTGTATTCCTACCATCTTTATCTCATATACAGGTGAAGCATTGGATTACAAAATGCCTTTGTTGAAAGCATTACATGCTGTTGATGAAGCTGCGGTAGATGTTTGTCAGTACTTTGATAAAAATGTTAAGAAAGTAGTTGCAACGCTAGGGTGGGAGCAAGAATACTTCTTAGTAGATAAAGCATATTTCAATTCACGTCCGGATTTGCAAATGGCTGGTCGTACGTTGTTCGGTCATGCGTCAGCGAAAGGACAACAATTGGATGATCACTATTTTGGTTCGATCTCTGAGCGAGCTACGGCTTTTATGCGCGAATTCGAAACGGAATCTATCCGATTGGGAATTCCAGTGACAACGCGTCACAACGAAGTTGCGCCAAACCAATTCGAATGTGCACCAATGTTCGAAGAGTGTAACTTGGCAAACGACCACAACTTGTTGTTGATGGATTTGATGGAGAAAATTGCTCGTAAGCATGATTTCCGTGTATTGTTGCACGAAAAGCCGTTTGCAGGAGTAAATGGATCTGGTAAACACAATAATTGGTCACTTGGAACAGATACTGGAGTGAACTTGTTGGCACCAGGAAAGAATCCAAAATCAAACTTGCAGTTCTTGACATTCTTTGTGAATACAATCAAAGCAATCCACGACCATTCAGGATTGTTGAGAGCCTGTATCGCAGGAGCAGGAAACGATCACCGTTTGGGAGCCAATGAAGCACCACCAGCAATAATTTCTGCATTTATCGGGTCGCAATTATCTGCATTATTGGATAAAATCGAAACGGATGTGAAAGCTGGTAAAATGACGCCAGAAGAAAAAACAGAATTGAAATTGAACATCGGTAAAATTCCACAAATCTTGTTGGATAACACCGATCGAAATAGAACATCACCATTCGCATTTACAGGAAACAAATTTGAGTTCCGTGCGGTTGGATCGTCAGCGAACTGCGCTGCAGCGATGATTGTCATCAATACGATCATGGCGAATCAGTTGAGAGAATTCAAGAAAGACGTTGATGCCCGAATCAAAAAAGGAGAAGGGAAAGACGAAGCAATTTTGAAGCAACTACAAATCTTAATCAAAGAGTCGAAGAAAATCCGTTTTGAAGGAAATGGATACGGCGAGGAATGGGTGAAAGAAGCAGAAAGTCGTGGATTAGCAAACCTGCGTGATACACCGCGAGCTTTAACCGTTTGGCACGATGAGAAAGTTATTGATTTGTTTGACAAAGTGGGGGTATTAACTCCGCGTGAGTTGGAAGCACGACAAGAAATCGAATTTGAGTTGTACACATACAAATTGCAAATTGAAGCGCGTGTAATTGGTGAAATGGCAGTTGGAAGCATCATTCCTGCTGTAATTGAATACCAAAACAAGCTAATCCAGAACATTCAAGGTTTGTATAACGTTTTGGGTGACGATATGGGAAGAAAAGCAGCAGATGCTCAAATCGACCTGTTGAAGCGTATCTCCAATCACTTGAATACGATGAAAGATGCGTGTGATGATATGTTGGCAGCTCGTAAAAAAGCGAATAAAATCGAAGACATGGAGGAGAAGGCAGTAGCGTACTGCGATAATGTGAAGTCATACTTCGATGACATTCGATACCATGCAGATAAACTGGAAGGATTGGTCGAAGATCAAACATGGCCATTCCCTAAATTCAGTGAGATGCTATTTACACGATAGAAACTAACTCCCAAATAGTTTTACTAAGAACCGCGCTGATGATAGGATCAGGGCGGTTTTTTTGTATCGCTAAGTGCACAAAAGGGTAAAGTGGTTTTCGTTTGTAGTAGCTACGTGTAGTTCTTTTAAACCACAAGGACACAGACCGCTGCGTGGCACAAGGGACTTGCTTTGTGTTTTGATAGAATTAAGTCTGTGCCCAATTGGTGAACCTGACTACGTAACAACAAACGTTGTGGTGTCACTCATCTTTTAGTGAAAAACCGCAAAGATCGCAAAGGCGCAAAGCCTTGGTACGGGAAAAATTCATGGAAAGTGGTAAAAAGAATCTTGAATTATATTGAGTAAAGAGAAACAACAACAACAACAACAACAACAACAACAACAACAACTTTGCGTCTTCGCGCCCTCTGCGGTAAAACAATAAAGCACCTTTGTGTCTTGAATCCGATAGCTATCGGATCAAGCCCGTGCCCTTGTGGTCAACCTAACTTCGTAATAAGAAATAGAAATAATCAAAAAAATCAAACGCCTAGGGAATCTCATAAGCCCCAATATCAGGAGCAAGGCGCCAAACACCATTTATTCCAATCCCCTCGGCAGGCTCACCAATAGAATTCTGGTAAGCAAAATTACCGCCTGTGTGCAACGGGGAAATAGAATAATACAAGAAATCATTATCCTCTGGGCTCACAAAATACGGCTCTTCATTCCAAAGATTTGTTGAGTCAAAAAACTGGTTATCATAAGTGGTTTCACTTTTAATCAAGT
This sequence comes from Crocinitomicaceae bacterium, assembly GCA_045105095.1. Lineage (GTDB taxonomy): Bacteria > Bacteroidota > Bacteroidia > Flavobacteriales_D > Crocinitomicaceae > UBA4466. The sequence goes on from JBGCDF010000080.1 coordinate 21,379, forward strand.
TGTGTCGGAAGTTGAAATTGAAGGTTAACACATTCGTTTCATCCGTCGTGTCAATCACAAATTCGGTATCCAGATTCCCATACACCACGCTATTCGTAATCTCTCCTTCGTTAATGTTGGTCACGTAATTTTGTTCGCTCACTTCGTCGTAACCGACATTACTGATTCCTACCGCAGGTGTCTGTGAACCAGCGCTACTGTATCCTACAATGTGACAATGATTAAAACTAAAATCAGAAGCGAAAGAAGCCAAACCATAAACCGTATTCTTGGAAATGACGCAGTTCTCAGCCTTGACGTGTGCTCCAGAGAAAAGTAGCACCCCAGAATAGGCGTGATTCGAGATCTTCGAGTTCGTAATACGTAAGGTATAATCCGTATTTCCTGGATCTTCATTAAACATGTGAATCCCAACCGTTCCGTTCTTAATATTCAGGTAATTGATCTTACTTTCCTTCGCATAGAACATATAAATCCCGTAGAACTGCCCTGCTACGTCATCATATAATGATTCCAAACGATCCCCTTGAAAAATGACTTCACTACCGAGAGTTCCTTCAATGTTCAGTGTTCCCTTAAAATTGGTTAAACGTGAGTTTTTATGAAGATACACTTGTGTTCCCGCAGGAATAGTCAATGAGGTGTTTTCATTGATGACAGCATTGCCATAAATAACGTGTGGTTTGTCATTGGCCCAAGTGCCTACAACAAATTCGTTTTGATGGAAGTACATGTCCTGTCCCCAAACGGCTAAGTTGACATATTGATCCACTCCGTTCGTGCGGAAACGAATACTATCCTCAATCACAATCGGATTATTCGCACTATTGACATCCAGTGTTACTTCTACAAAAGCGAAAAGACTGTCGTTCCCTTCAATTTCCATGTTTTCGAAGAAGGTTCCACTTAATCCATCAACATTAATTCTAAACGGAGAATTATCTCCACCGATCAATTCAATTTCCTCAACATTAATGGTACGACTATCGTTATTGTAAAACTTGAATTGTTGTGTCGTGGAACCAATCGTAGTAAATACAGTATCAAAAACGACGGTGTCCTTACTGAAGCTCAAATTTCCTTCAGAGAAGTTGATTGTCTTATTACAACCGGACAGTCCAGTGGCTGCAATCAAAGAAATCAAAACAATGAAGGGGAAAATAAGTTGTTTCATAATTCGAGTTGTTGCCAAAGTTAACGCAATTTGAGGAAGAATATTTTAATTTTGTCGAGAACTTGGTGAGGTACTCGGTTTCTTGCTGATTCTCGCGGGAATTTGCATTGAGAGTAGATCAATTTTTCTGATTATTGCATTCAGTGCAAAATTTTTAAGAAAACTCAGGTTTTAAATAAAAAAGTTTACATATCTTTGCGTCCCTGTTAAAGGGGTTATTATTACAATATTTCGTTATGAGAAAAGACATTCATCCAGATAATTATAGATTAGTCGTATTTAAAGACATGTCAAACGACTACAGTTTTGTTTGTAATTCATGTGCTGAGTCAAGTGAAACAGTTCAATGGGAAGATGGAAATGAGTATCCACTTATCAAATTGGATATTTCTCACAAATCTCACCCATTCTTTACTGGAATTGTTCAATTCGTAGATACTGCAGGACGTATTGACAAGTTCAAGAGCCGTTACGGATCGAGAAAGAAGAAGTAATTATCTTACAATCATCTTGGACCTCCCAATCGTGCCGATTTTCGGACAACGATTGGGAGGTTTTTTTATGGCTCAATGTCTGCGCCCTAGGTACTTAGAAGTATATTTGTGCCAATGAAACTCAAGGTTATACACATCCTAGCTTTGCTACTGATAATATTCAGTGGATCAGCTTCTTATGCGGGCAGCATAAAGAAGGGGTTTGTTGCTTTGGAAGTTCATGACTACTTCAAAGCGAAGAAAGCGTTTGAGAAGGGGATGAAATACAATCCCGAAGCAAGCTCTTTCGGTTTGGCTGTTCTTTACTCAAGGGATAATCACGTTTTCTTTTCCAAGGACTCAGCCTATCGTTACATCAAAATGGCCAGAACTACATTGTACGATGCCAAGGCAAGAAAGAGAAAGAAATGGGCGAAGTATGGATGGAGCCTAGCAGGTATTGATTCCGTCGAGCAAATAATTACGGATCAGTTTTATGCTGAAGCGAAGCAGATCAATACTCCAGAATCATATAATGCTTTCTTAACTACGCATCCGAATTCATCATACGCTCCACGAGCCCTGGAAATTCGTGACTCAATAGCGTTTTTCAATGCGGTGATGGAAAACACGTCATCGAGCTATCAGACCTTTATGGATCGCTACCCAAAGAGCGAGTACTTCGAAATTGCGGAAGATAATTTCTATGAAGTACAGTTTAATGAATTAACAGGAGACGGATCTTTAGCGTCTTATTTAGAGTTCGTTCAACTCAACCCAAACAGTCCACTTCGTCCAGCGGCAGAAAAGAAAATCTACGAAATTGTGACAGAAGCGAATACTGCGCAATCGTTTGAGGTGTTCATCAAAACATACCCAAACAATAGTATGGTGGACTCTGCTTGGCGTCAATTGTACCAATCGTCGCTCGACACCCTCGATGCACTGACCTTGAAACGATTTAAATCGAACTATCCCGATTACCCGTATCAAAAGGAGTTGCTAAGAGACATGGCCTACCTCGATTCAGTATTTCTTCCGATGAGAGAAGGAGAATTGTACGGTTTCATGAATACTGCCGGAATTAAAATGATCCCAGCAATGTATGATCAGGTTTCCCCATATAGTGATGGCCTAGCAGTTGTTGCGAAAAACGGAAAGTACGGAGTAATTGATAAATACAATCAGGTCAAAATTCCGTTTAAGTTTGATGCAATTTCAGACTTTATGAACGGGCGCGCCATCGTCGAGCAAGAAGAGTTACTGGGGATGATTCACCGAAATGGAAGCTTTGTCTTCGAGTGCAAATTTGATGACATGGGAGCGCTTTCTGATGGACTTATCTATGTGAGTGACGGTGAGAAATTTGGATATTATGACGCTACTGGATTCCAACGAATCTCCATGAAATTTACCGATGCGTATGATTTCTCGGATGGCGTTGCAAAGGTAGAAGTGGATGGACTTGAAGCCTTTATCGATATTTACGGAGTGTATGTGGTCCCGCCAGCATTTGAACAGATCAAACCCTATTCCGATTCACTGTATATTTATGGGAAGGATGGTTTTTACGGTTTCATGAATCGATTGGGGAAATCAGTTGTTGAACCAAGCTACGATAACATTGGGGAGTTGATCGATGGTTTCGCGGTTGCGTCAATTGATGGTGAAATTGTTTATTTGAACGGTGGTGGGAAAGTAATTGTTCAGAATGATCTCGAAGAATACCCTAATTTCATGTCGCGCGGGGAGTTCTTAAATGGCGAAGCAATTGCGATGAAAGATGGTTCGTATGGAAAAGTGGATCAAAAAGGAAGAACTGTAATTGACTTTAATTACGAAAATCTTGGCGTTGGTGCGTACATCTTCCCGTTCAAGAAGAAGGGGCAATGGGGTGCGATCAATGCAGCGGAGAAAGTCATCATTCCAGCAAAGTATTCCTCGGTAGTTGTGCATGACGATAAGTATTTTGTAGTCAATGCGGATTTCGGTGAAGGAGTACTCGGACTGAATGGAGAAGAAATCATTCCTCTCAATTTTAAACACATCGATTACCTGTCTAACGACCTATTCATTGTTGAAAGCGAAACAGGTTTTGGAGTTTTGCGTAAAGGAGAGATGATTGCCCCGCTCGAATTCGATTCGATAAAGATGTTCGGAAAAGATTACCTACTTTTAATCAAGTCTGATCATTGGGCATATTTTGAGTTGGCAACTGGGAAATTAATTGAAATGAACATAGAAACTGGTGAGTAATATTTTTGACGCATTAGAGAAGTATAAGTTCGGCTTATTGGCCGCAATACTCGCGTATGTTGTCATTTTTGCGTACACCCAGATTGGAACTTACGATGCGCCAGCTGTTCCATATTCACCATTTCACGACGGACCGAGCATTGAAATCCCTGAAGATGAAATTGAGTTACTTCCTGAAAACATTATGCTTCCTTCGGATTTTAATGCTAGCGACATCAAGAACACAGCGCGGGATGAAAATGACAAACGTCAACGTTCTAATGAGAATTACTCAGTAAGTGAATATACGGGAGATGGCGCTCAGAAGGTCTATGACCTGGAAAAGGAAATGTTTCAGGAAGCTGGCGGAGCTGAGAAGCAAGCGGACATCATCGCAAAGGATAAGGCCAGAAAATTGCGGGAGGCTGAAGAGGCGAGGAAAAGAGAGGCGGCGAATAATAATAATTCAACGGCTGGAACGGCAAACGCCGCAGCTGGAAATGTAATGGTAAGCTTTAATGTGCCAAAACACACCGCTCATCAAGGCAATGATTGGTATGTGAGAAATCCTGGCTACAAATGCGGATCCGGTGCTTCTGGTCGTGTCATGATTTTAGTGAAAGTGGATCAATCTGGAAAAGTGCTTTCAGCTACGTATGACGCGGGGCAGAGTTCCAATGCGAATTATTGTATGATTTCTGAAGCCAAAAAATATGCAATGATGTCTCGTTTCAATTACGCATCCGATGCGGCAAAGATGCAATCAGGTTGGATTTCCTACACATTCATCTCACAATAAATGTCTATGAAAAGTCTACTCTTCTTTATTTATTTGATCTCAACTTCAACAGTTAGTGCACAATTAATTGGTGGAGCAGTAGTTGAAGACGGACGTAAAATGTCGGGAGAACCCAAATATATTGTGGAGGGAATGAAAAACGGATGGGCTAAGTATGAACTGTCCGTGGACATAGAAGGAAAAGTGACGAGTGCAAAAATTGTGGAATCCAACTTGAAAAGTACACCTGCCACAACGATCATTCGAAATCACGTGAAGAAATTCTCCTTCGAGAAAGGAACGTACTACCCCAAATATCATCATGCAATTGTGAAAATCACCATGGTGAAAGGGAAGATGGACAATCCGCAAATCGAGTTGGATTAATCTACCTGCAGGCTACTGCCGATCACAACATTTCCTATGAAAATTAGTCTTACTCGGTAACCATTGCGTTCAATTATACGTCTTTATACTAAATCGGTTACTAGTCTGATTTTCTGTGGTAAATTTGTACTAGAATTGAAATCTAAATTAAATGCTAAAGTATTTACTCTCGATATCGTTCTTTATTACCCTTTGCTTAAATGCTTGGTCGCAATGCGCGAACCCAACGGTAATGCTTGATGAACCCTTCAATGGCGCACCTGTCACAGGAGCGATAACAGCCAATATTTACGGTTCAGGATTCTGGACAAATGCCGCTTACACCTTAAGTGGAGCTGGTCATGGTTGGTTCAATGTGGTGAACGGTTTGGGAGATGTGGATGTATATGATCGTCAGGTAAATGGCTTTTGTGTTGATTCTGCAGTAACTGTTACTTTTTGGACGCGGCAATCCTTCGGATCAACTAACGTCACCTACAGTGCGATTGATGATTTCGGAGTAGTTCTGCAATCGACCACGCTCAATTTAACGGGGGCTTATCAGCAGATTACCTTTAATTTCAATGCGACCACTCCGGGATTGAGGTTTGTGATACATTGTAATTCAGTTGGAGGAAACGGAGTAGATATTTGCGTTGAAGATTTATTAATCACGCATTGCGCAACAGCTCCGTCGGAACATCACGTCTATGGAGTCTGTACACAAACAACTCCGATCGATCTATTTTCACTGTTTTCAAGCAATATCGGACAAGGCGGATCTTGGTCAGGGCCATCACAACTTTCAAGTGGAAATCAAGGGACTTTTGATCCTGCTGTGAATGTCAATGGAACATATCAATACACCTTAGCGAGTAATTGCGGGGTAGGAGTTTCAACGGTAGAGGTTGAGATTATGCCTGATGTAGATTTAGGAAACGACACGATTATCTGCGCTGGCTCGACTATTACTTTGGACGCAGGCCCTGGATTTGATGATTACCTTTGGTCGAATAATGCAACGACCCAAACAATTACTGTTTCAACGGCGGGAACCTATTCCGTGGATGTGTCTTCATCGCTTGGAAATTTGATTCAAAACGGAGACTTCGAAAGTGGCAGTGCCTTTAACACTGATTATGCTCTTGGAACTGGAGGGACGTGGGGACTATTGTCTGCACCAGGAACCTATGCGATTTCGACCTCACCATCCTTGGCGCATAATAACTTCGCGAATTTCCCCGACCATACGACAACAGGGCCAGGGAACATGATGGTTGTGAATGGATCTTCCATTCCTGGAACCAATGTTTGGTGTCAGAACGTAATCGTGACTCCAAATACCGATTACTCATTTTCTGCCTGGGCAGCTACACCTGTGAATCCCGCAAATGTTGCGAATTTGCAGTTTTATGTAGATGGAGTGCCAATTGGAAGCGTATTTAGCGCACCTACAGTCATTGGTCAGTGGCAACAGTATTCCGATACATGGAACTCTGGAGCATCCACGAATATTACTATCTGTATCGTGAATCAAAATACTTCGGGAGGTGGAAACGATTTCTGCCTAGACGACCTATCATTCTCTCCAATGTGCACGAAAACCGACGATATTGTGATCGATGTACAAACACCTGTGCAAACAATTACCGTGATTGATCCAACGTGTACTGGAGATACTGACGGTCAAATTCATGTTGACAATGCCTTAGCGCTGGAGTTTAGCTTTGATGGTGGAGCATCATGGCAAGCGGATTCTTTTTCCTTGAATTTGGGAGCTGGAACCTACAATGTATGTTCTGGTACGTCAATAGGTTGTCAACTGTGTGATGTAGTGACGATCGTTGATCCAGCACCAGTGTTAATCACAGTTTCGAATGATACTACGATTTGTGAGAATGGAACTGCTCAGTTATTAGCGAGTGCAACTGGAGGAACAAGCTTTGACTTTCATTGGGGGCACACAGCTGATTTAAATGGAAGTCAAGCTGTTACACCTGTATCGAATACTACGTACACCGTCTATGCGGAGAACCAGAACGGATGCCAATCTCCTTCAGAAAGTATCGATGTTTCTCTCTTAGGCCCCTTATCGGGAACGATCTCTATTTTCGATACTATTTGCCCCGGATTCTCTAGTGATTTGTTAGCAACGGCTGCAGGAGGTTTAGGCGCACCATATACCTTTACTTGGAGCACAGGTGTGACGAATACCGCTGCTGCTTCGGATCAGATTACTGTAAGTCCTAGTTCAACTACTGATTATATCGTGACGATTACGGATGGCTGTGAATCTACTCCGCTAGTATTGAACACGAATGTTCATGTCGCACCATTACCGATTCCTTCAGTGAATGTGCTGAACCCCAATCAGTGTGAGCCAGCCGTATTCGAAATAGTGAATACAACTCCCAATACACTTAATAGTTATTGGTTGGTGGATGGAAATCAGCAATTTGTCAATCAAAATACGATTGTCACCTGGGATTTGTACGCAGGGAATTATGACGTGCAGTTGATCATTACTACCACTGATGGATGTATCGATTCGACAACCTTTGCGGATTTATTGCACGTGGATCCCATTCCAGAAGCGAATTTCGGATACTCGCCTAATCCGATATTGATGTTCAATACACAGGTAAATTTTACCAATTTGTCAACAAATGGTTCAACATATCAGTGGACATTTGAGGATGGTTCTCCTTCGACATCAAGCGATGAAAATCCTGTAGTAATGTTTCCAGATGGACTAGAGGGAGAATATGATGTCACACTCATTACAACCTCCGATTTGGGCTGCTCGGATACCATCACCCTTCCGTTGGTGGTGTTGCCAGAGGTCTTGATGTACGCACCGAATGCCTTTACACCAGATGGAGATGAGCACAATCAGAATTGGCGTATCCACATTGTTGGAATCGATGTTTACGACTTCGAACTTCAAGTATACAATCGCTGGGGTGAAGTAGTTAGGGAAAGTCGCGATCCTGAAGCAGGATGGGATGGAACCTTTCAAGGAAGAATGTGTCCAACGGGAATCTATACGTGGGTTGTTAGAGCGAAGGATTTACTCAACGACGGTCAATACACGTACAACGGACATATCAACTTACTAAAATAGTTCGCATCAAAGTGAATAAAATGAACCCGAAAGAACAAATCAAGAAAGGAAGGTTTCTCAGTTTGATTTTGAGACATAATCCGGGGAAAATCGATATTCAACTAGACGAGGAGGGCTGGACAGATGTCGAAATCTTGATTCGTCAAATGAACAAGTTTAATCGAAACATCAGTTTCGAAGAGTTGGATTATTTAGTTCAGCATAATCCTAAAAAGAGATACGCCTTCAGCCAAGATAAATCCAGAATTCGCGCAAATCAAGGACATTCTGTTAAGGTTGATTTAGGTCTGAAGCCTGCAACACCTCCTGATGAATTGTTCCATGGAACCGCGGATCGTTTTATTGAAAGTATTTTGAATGAAGGATTGGTAAAGAGGAATAGGCATCACGTTCATTTAAGCGCTGATATCGAAACTGCTTCAAAAGTGGGTAAAAGACATGGGCGTCTGGTCATTCTTAAAGTAGATGCAAGGCAGATGCTGACGAAGGGATTCCAATTTTATATCAGCGAGAATGGAGTTTGGTTATGTGATCATGTCCCAAGTCAGTTTTTGGATACTATGACTTGATCGTTCCAGCATTTTCTAAACGTTAAGATGGCGAAAAGAGCAAACACGATTTGACCTAAAATCATCCAGTACTTCATCAACCAATCAGAAAGGCTAATGCCTGACATGTACAACTCTTCAAAGTAGAAAATGTTATTGTGGGTTACATCTGCAAGAATGATAATCAATGTGAGTATAAGGCCTGTTTTGGGTCGTATGAGCAACAAGATTGCGGCAAGAGGGTCTAGAAAGGTTAAAGAATCCCAAAACACCATACTGAAAAGCGGAGCGTTGTAACGTGTAGAAAGAAATCCGTTTTCAACAGCCCACATCACGTGTGTGGAAGTCCCCATGAGCATGGCGATCATTTGAACAACCAATATTACTCTAGTACTGAACGCTAATGCCTGGAATTGCTTCATTTCATGTTAAATAAAAAAGATGCTACTTCCACGAAGCAGCATCTTTTCATCTTTCAATTATTCGTCTTTCGACTAACTCTTTGGATAAATTTTAGCGACAGTCGCTGCATGAATTTCCATAATCTTCTTACGCTTTAATTTCAACGTAGGCGTCAACTCTCCTCCTTCAACAGACATTTCCTCCGGAAGTAATTCAACACATTTCAATTTCTCCCAGCTTCCATAGCCTTGGTTGAAGAAATCTACTTCTTTTTGTATACGTTCTTTTACAGCGTCAGATGCTACCATGGCAGCCTGAGAACCATCTCCGAGGTCTACACCTTTACGTTTTGCCCATTCAGCAACAAACTCATAGCCTGGTACAATCAAGGCTGAAGGGAATTTTTCTCCTTCACCAATTACAATGATTTGCTCAATGAAACGCGATTCCTTGAACTTGTTTTCCATTGCTTGTGGAACAACGTATTTTCCTCCCGATGTCTTGAAGATTTCTTTCTTACGGTCAGTGATTTTTAAGAATTTTCCTTCTTGAAATTCACCGATATCTCCTGTGTGGAACCATCCGTCCTTCAATACTTCAGCCGTTTTTTCTGGTAATTTATAGTATCCCATCATTACGTTTGGACCTTTCACTAAAATTTCTCCGTCTTCAGCAATTTTTACATCAACATTATCAATTAAGGTCCCAACCGTTCCAATCCGAATTCCTTGGTCAAACGAGTTTACTGAACAAACAGGCGAAGTTTCGGTCAAACCATATCCTTCTAAGATTGGAATGTCTGCAGCAAGGAAAATTCGTGCTAAACGTGGCTGTAAAGCGGCGCTTCCTGATGCGATCGCTCTAACATTTCCTCCTAATGCTTCTTGCCATTTTGAGAAAATCAGTTTACGAGCGATTTTCAATTTGAAGTTATACATTCCACTTCTTCCAACTACTTTATAGTCTTCCGCCAGTGCAACAGCCCAGAAGAACAATCTACGCTTGATCCCAGACAATTCATCACCTTTCGCCATGATTTTATCGAATACTTTCTCGATCAAACGAGGAACTGCCGTGAATACGTCGGGATTTACTTCGCGAATATTATCTCCAATTGTTTCCAAAGACTCAGCGTAGTGAATAGAAGCGCCAATGTACATGTACAAGTAGTGCAGCATTCTTTCATAAATGTGACATACTGGTAAAAATGACAAAACTTTTGAGTTCTGATCAGCTGGAATTCGTGGTTCACAAGCCTCAACATTAGAAAGGATATTTTTGTGAGAAAGCATCACTCCTTTCGGATTTCCTGTTGTACCTGAAGTATAGATAATTGTTGCTAAATCTTCGTTTTTCACTACATCCATGCGCGCCTGCACATCAGATACTGGAATGGACTCACTATCTTTTTTGATCTCCGACCAATGTACTCCTCCAGGAATGTCTTGTTCCATGGTGAAGATGTGTTCTAATGTAGGAATTGAAGGTCTGATACGCGTGATTTTTTCGTGCAATTCCTGATCAGCCACAACACACAATTTGATGCCAGCATCATTAAAAATATATGAGTAATCACTCTCCGAAATATTGGGGTAAAATGGTACTACAATTGCTCCGGTTTGTTGGATGGCAATGTCCATTACATTCCACTCATAACGCGTTCCAGAAACCAATCCAATCATATCTCCAGCTTGAACACCCATGGCAATCAAACCACGAGAAATGGCCATTGCTTCGTCTAAAAAATCTTGGGTTGAAACACCGACCCAATTGCCATCTGTTTTCGTGACAAACATGTTTTTGTTAGGGTAGGATTTCAATTGATGCTGAGGTACATCGAATAATCTTTTTGCTTCAATCATAATTAGTGCTTTCTGTTTACGACGAATTTAACAAAAAAACAACGAAAAAATGTTCGATACTACCTCTAGAATGTTAACTGGGAGCTGCCTTTGGGTAAAGCGAGAGTTAAAATTGTATCAAAAGGGTATAAATACAGTTATGTTGGTGTAACAATATTAGGTCTTCGATTGTTTTAACTGTTGAGATCTGAACAGATTTGAAAAGAAAAGAGTACAATATCGTAGTAAAAGAGCAATCCGGTAATCTATACGGATATGCAATTCGCTTCCTCAGGAATGAAGAAGATGCGAAAGATATTGTGCAAGATGTTTTCGAAAAATTGTGGTTGAATCGTACCAAGGTTGAATTCGCTAAAGCGAAGTCCTGGATGTTCACAACTGCGCACAATGCAATGATCAACTTTGCTACTCGAAAGGGAAGAGTAAAGTTAAGTCCTGAAATGATTGAATTTGACTCTGGTAAATCCGAGCCAAACATATTTGAATCGAATCAGGTTGTAGAGCGCGCTGTAAGTATTTTACCACCTATTCAAAAAAGTGTAATTTTATTACGCGACCTACAAGACTATTCATATAAGGAAATTGGAGATATCCTCGAATTATCTGATTCGCAAGTGAAAGTTTATCTGTTCAGAGCAAGAAAGAAAATTAAAAAGCAGTTAAAAGGATTGGTAGAACTAGTATGAGTAATCCATCATTTTCAAATATTGACCTATGGTTGTTTGAGCTTGCTGAGGGGAATCTTTCTCCAGAGCAAACCGAGCAATTAGAGCTCTTTTTACTGAATCATCCAGAATTTGATGTTGATCGTGATGTGTGGGAAATGGCGAAAGTGGACAAAGCACCTGTCGTTTATCCGGAAGTTGCGAATCTTGACAGAAAACGTCGTCCAGTAGCAGCATTTGCATTCGCAGGTTTGCTCTTGTTCCTTTTAGGGTCTGGGTCGTACTTGGCGTGGAATGGTCATTTCGATTCTTTCTCTGAAACTGATTTACAAGCCCAGAATGATCAAGTGAAGTCCTTGCTTTTTGAACGAGTGAGAGACCTCCAATATCAAACAGCAACGCAGGAGTCTTCTGAAGCAGTTGAGAAATTTGCTGCTTTTGGAACACTTACGCTGAATTCCGCTTATGAACTGAGTGATTCCCAGCATAGCACCTTTATAGAAGGAGTTGCTGCTTCTTAAACAGAATCTCAATTACTAATTGCTGCTGCACATGCTAATTCAC
>JBGCDF010000081.1:0-2906 GCA_045105095.1 Crocinitomicaceae bacterium
ACTAATTGCGTCATTTGCATTTGCACAAAAACCTCTCAAAGATGTTTACCTCAAAAGGACACTCAAACAAGATGGTTTGCAGTATGAATTCAAAGTATTGGATGATGACAAACATGGTGTTTGGTTTTACGATAAAGAGAAATTCTATTTCTGGTATAAAGCACAGGGAGTAAAATCAACGCAAGGTGAATCTTCTGGAACTCTTCTACATGGAAATTTTGAATCCTTTTACGAAAATGATCAGCTTCATCAAAAAGGAATATTTAAGCGTGGATTAAAATGTGGTGAATGGCTCCACTGGCGTGAAGATGGATCGTTGATTTACACTGCAAAATGGTCGAAAGGCGAACTCAAAGCAAAAAAATGGTATAGTGAGTCTGGTAAAGTCTACCGTTCGGAACGGGCACACGGAAGAAACTGGAAAACAGACAAAGCAGACACGGTAATCGTGACACATAAACTCTTTAAAATTGAACGCAGGGCATACCGAGATTCAAGCGGTAAACTCATGAAGGTTGAAAATTGGAAAAAAGGTTCACTTCATGGAAAGTCAACGTTCTACAAGGAAGGAAAATTAGAACGAACTGAAAAGTATAAGAAGGGTGAACTTGTTTCTTCAACAGACGATGTAAAAGAGCCAAAAGAAGAGAAGCCTAAACGTGAAAAGAAAGAGCGAAAGAAAAAAACCAAAGAGGAAGAATAGATGTTGAAATTTCCTACATTCAAACGGGTTCCGAGTTCAGCGCTTGGTTACGCCATTTCGTTCATGCTTTTGATCGGATTAGTAGCCAGTGGCATACTCTTCATATCAAGTGCTAACAAGCGTTTGGAACGACATCACAACACGAAAGAAAATCTGTTGATGAATAACTACCTCGCATTGGTGCATGGGGCCCGATCACAAACGCAAGGGAAACAACAAATCATTCACGCATCCGGAGACACAACTGATGTAACTCGTCGAGATTGGGGAGCTTTCCGCGTTGTCGTAGCTCAAACACATCATAAAGTAGGTTCAGTAAATCGGTCAGCCATTATCGGATATGAAACGGATCAATCTCATCCTGCGCTCTATCTTCCTGAACGAAAACAAACACTTAAACTATGCGGTGACACACGCATTGAAGGAACAGCTGTTTTAGGCGAACGAGGAGCAGAACGCGGATACATCTCTGGACAATCCTATCAGGGAAAAAAGTTGATATACGGCAAACAGAAACAAAGTGAACGATCATTACCAGGTTTAAAAACAAGTCTGAAAAATGAGAACGTCCGAAAATACCTTGAGGACTGCGTAAAAATCGATCCAATCGTTCAAGACACAATATTTCCTTTTGATGAAAAGACACGACTCGTCAGTCAAACAGAACGATTGTTCGTTCAACATTCCATTTCAGGAAATGTCGTCCTCCACAGTTTCGACACAATCGTGGTGATGAGTAACTCCAAATTAGAAAACGTCATTCTTATTTCGCCCAATGTGCGATTCGAAGACGGTTTCTCCGGTTCCGTACAGGTCATCGCACATGAAACCATAAGATTAGGAAAAGGAACGAAGTTGAACTACCCGTCTGCTTTGATTCTCAATGAGGAACGAAAGAACGAAACGCTTGATAAACACGGAATTTTCATTTCTGAAGACTCTCAAGTACTGGGTGGTGTATTGCTCTTCTCTCAAGAACCCAATCCTCGAAAAAGGTTATTCCTTGAGGTTGATAATGCACGAATTGGTGGACTTGTCTACAATCTAGGAGAAACTGAACTAAAAGGAGAAATCATTGGACACCTGTATACCAATCAATTCACATTGAAAGCAGGTGGTGGGCAATACACGAACCATTTGCTCAACGCAAAAATATCATCAGATCAACTTCCAGATGATATGATTGTGCCGAATTGGCTCACCGAAGATAAAATCACTCAACCAAAAATCATTGCATGTTTTTGAAGCGCAAAATACCAGCATCCAGCATTGCCGAAGTCGTGATCGCGGTTTCGGTGATTGCCTTGTGCATTGGCATCGGGTCACTCGTATTTGTTCGCTCGACGAAATCTACGGTAAACTTTCAAGAAGTGCGAACTCAAACGGAGGTTCAATCTAAATTATGGAAGAACTTGTTTAAGCTCGAAAACGAGATAACGGACATTGATAATATTAAAATCGAGCGAGAATCAACTGAGAATGATTCCATCGAACGCTTATTGTTCATCGGCGAAGATGGAAAAGTAATATTGAAACAAGATTGGTGGGTTGAATAGAAAAGAACAACATATCGATGCATTTACCATATTCGAGGTAACAGTCGTTTTAGCAATCATGGGTGTACTTATCGGATTATTCGCTGTTTCCGTAAATCGATTCAATGAACAACTGAAAATGACCAGCGATATCAATCAGGAATTGAACGAGTGGTTCGCTTTTCGATCCAACTTGTGGTCAGAATTGTACAAGAGCGATTCAATTCAATCGATCGATGGAGAGTTATTGCTTTTTACTGATCAGAAGACCGTAAAATACCGCTTGGATGACGAAGAAGTGATGCGTTTCAGTGGAAATGACTGGCAGCCAACGAAAATGGAAGCTGAATCCATTCGATTGGATCGAGAAGATGAACATACAACAGTCATTTTCGACTTCAAATGGAAAGGGGAATTAATGACGTTGAGCTATTACTTCGAACCTGCGATTAACCATAAAATCAACACCTACTTTGCAACGCTAAAATGAGTGAAAAGCAATCCATATTTCAACGGGAGATCAAACTAGGCAAAGCCTTTCCCGATAAAGCAAAGGAGAATTTCTATACGGAGTTCAGTTCTTTGCTGGAAAGTGGTATTGATATTCAGCGTGCACTTTCAATCCTAATTGAAGAACAAGAAAGTAAGAAAGTACATGAAATATTAGC
>JBGCDF010000082.1:0-4890 GCA_045105095.1 Crocinitomicaceae bacterium
CAAGCAGGTCTTTCACGTATGTGAAATGGTTACAATAAGGAACAAATGCTCAACGATAGAGATAAGGAATCATATCATTTTAAGCGATATTCGCTGAGTCTCTGTTGCGTGCTTAAAAATTCCATTCGATCCTCTTTTTTAGGATATTTCTTGAGAAATTCTTTCGTTACCACATATTCTACACCTCTCGAATCCATCATTGTCTGAATCTTCTTCTTACCAAGAAAGTTAAGATCGAGAAGTTCATATCCTTCGAAATAGCTATTAGGCGGCACAGGTCGTTCGTGCCAGTGAGAATTGCCTAATCGTTCCGCTACAGATTCATACGATAAGACATTTTTTAATTCCTCGTTGTATTGGAAGAAGCATAAATACTGATCATCTTCAAGGATATAATTGTTGTTTGGCATTTGTTGAACCGTTGTTGCGGACGAAAGAATAATTGGAGAGTTTTCGGTTAAATCTATTCCCATGTATCGAAAGTTACCCGTGTACTCAAACAGGTAGATTTGTTTTCCTGAAGGCTCGTTGACAAGCAGATCATAGCTGACTAATTGATCATTGATTAGTTCTGAAAGATCGTATTTGAAAAAATCGGGATCGTCCGATTTACTCTTGCACATTGATTCGTTGAGTTGTTTGGATGGTGGGTTAAAGTTATCCAATGATACCCTTCCGTACAGTCCATCTCTTTGTACGAAAATGTCATTGTTCTTCTCGTAAATATTGTCATAAGCCTGCTCGTTTACCTGCCAAAAGCCATGGAATAAATCAAGATTAGGCATTATGGATTCATATTTCTCCTTTAGATATTCTTGAGGAGGTTGCATACCTCCCACGATCAGGTAAGGCGAGTAATAAGTGCCGTCCGTATCTTTGATCGCTGAATTAAAGTAATAGTATCCGCCGTCCTTAACTCCAACAAGTAACCTGCCTTCGCTTATAAAATAGAGTGAGTCAAACTTATGATTGTAGAATTTCTTGTCATCGGGAATAGATTCTTCTAGACTTAGTCTCATTAGTCCAAACTTTCCATTTTTCTTCGCAATTGGCCAATCATACATTCCTTCAAAACCATCAGTGAATTGTTGTTCAAAATGAATTGTACCAGACTCATCATTTCGGATGACGTATAAGTTCGATAAACCATCTTTTTCGAACAGAAAGAACTCATTGTAATAACTAATTTTTTCTGCAAAAATTAATTCATTCTCTATTTCGGCTGGTAGAATGCGATAGCCTGGAAGTAGGCAGTATAAGTCCCCCTTTTGGATTTTAATCAAAGCTTCAGATTCCTCATCTAGCGCTATTTTATCATAAGTAGGGGAGACAATGAACTTTTCATAAATGCATGAGTAAAGTCCATATTTACCTTTTTGCTTGACGTTGACAAGTCCGGAATTCCCATAATAGTATTCCGCACCGTCCTCAGGAGTAATGACTTCATCAACCCATATAAGCGTCCAGTTTTCCGATCCTTCAGCGATAAAGACGAGCGCATTCTTCTTTTTCATTTGAGCGTAAAAGGCTCTTACTGGCTTTTCGGAAGATTCTAAGTATGTCAACTCTGTGACTTTAGCCGTTTGCACTTTGCCTTTTTTTAGTAGTGCTAATCCGTTTTCTTTTTTCTCGATGGCATATTGGCTAAAGATGGCGCTGGAGGTGAACAGGAATATTACCAATAGTAGTGACGTGCAGAGAGGGGAGTTTTTCATCTGTGATTGTTTCGATTAGGTTGAAATTGTAGTATTTCGTTTCCAGTGAGAAATTTAGTAAAAAAAAATTAGTTCGAAATAAATTGAGATCGTTTTGATGTGGTTGTTCTGACTAAACGAAGAAATGCGTAAAAAATGGGAATGCACGGTCAGATTGTCTTCGTTGAAATTTAGCCATTTATTTGACTGGCGTCGCTGAGCTTTTGGCTGTATCAAGTCCTGTTGATTGAGTTTTAACTAGTCAAATAGTAATTTATTTCAATATTTATATATCGACATATATCAATATTACGATTAAGATCTTGGCTGAACTTCTGAGTAAGTCGGGTTATTGGAATAAATCTAAATCGGAATATTCCGATATTCCAACTAAAAGCTTAGTTATAGAAATTATGCAGTAATTTCGTCCATTTTCAATGTCTTTACCTGCCATTTCCCCCCGAATATTCCTATCTTTGTTCTCCCAAAATTGAATACCAATGTTTGAAAGTTTATCCGAAAAGTTTGACAGAGCGTTTAAAGTCCTCAAAGGACACGGACAAATCTCTGAAATCAATGTTGCTGAAACACTTAAAGAAGTACGTCGTGCCTTATTGGACGCCGATGTAAACTTTAAGACGGCAAAGGAGTTCACGAACACGGTAAAAGAGAAAGCACTCGGACGTGATGTTTTGACAACTGTTTCGCCAGGTCAATTAATGATTAAGATTTGCCACGAAGAGTTGGTGAACTTGATGGGGGCCGAGCAGGTGGATATCGATGTGAAAGGGAATCCTGGAATTATCTTGATGTCTGGTCTTCAAGGTTCGGGTAAAACAACCTTCTCTGGGAAATTGGGTAATTACCTAAAGAACAAAAAAGGAAAGAATCCTTTATTGGTAGCTTGTGACGTTTACCGTCCCGCAGCGATTGATCAGTTGCACGTGTTGGGAGAGCAATTGGATATCGAAGTATACTCTAACAAAGAAGAAAAGAATCCGGTAAAAATTGCTCAGGCGGCTATTCAACACGCTAAATCAAAAGGATTCAATGTCGTAATCGTCGATACAGCGGGTCGTTTGGCTGTGGATGAGCAAATGATGGACGAGATCGAACAGGTGAAAAAAGCCATTCAGCCAACGGAAACGTTGTTCGTAGTCGATTCGATGACTGGACAAGATGCTGTGAATACGGCAAAAGCCTTCGATGAGCGCATCAACTTTGACGGTGTAATTCTAACGAAGTTAGACGGTGATACACGCGGTGGAGCTGCGTTATCGATAAAGTCTGTTGTTAACAAGCCGATCAAGTTTGTCGGTACAGGAGAGAAGATGGATGCATTGGATGTATTCTATCCTTCTCGTATGGCTGATCGTATCCTCGGAATGGGGGATGTTGTCTCGCTTGTTGAGCGCGCGCAAGAGCAGTTCGACGAAGAAGAGGCAAGAAAGCTTCAGAAGAAGATTCAAAAGAATCAATTTGATTTCAACGATTTCTTGGGGCAATTGCAACAAGTAAAGAAGATGGGGAACGTGAAGGACCTCATGGGGATGCTTCCTGGAATGGGGAAAGCCATGAAAGATGTGGATATCAAAGACGATGCATTCAAGCACATTGAAGCAATTATTCAGTCAATGACACCTCATGAACGAGCGAACCCTCATGTAATCAACGGAGCACGTAAGAACCGTATTGCGAAGGGAAGCGGCCGTAACATGCAGGAGGTAAACAAGCTCATGAAGCAATTCGGTGACACGAAAAAGATGATGAAAATGATGTCCAACCCGAAGAACATGCGTCAGATGATGAAGCAATTCAAAGGAATGGGCGGTCCAGGAATGTAATTTTATTCTTCACACTCACACTCACACTCACACTCACACTCACACGAGATTATATCTTGTCAAGGTGAATCCTTACTTTTTTGTCCCCACTCTTACATAGACCGAAGTGTAGGTGAATCTTGACATTACGGAGTATTTCATGAACGCATGTGTATTCCGTGTCCAACCACAAACAGTATTTCGTAAAAACAAACGTTGATCTTTTCATACAAAATCCCCCGTAGAGGGGATAAACTATCTGTGGAAATCTATGTACGTTGTAGACTACAAATCACAATAAAAAATAGAATATGAAAAATGTAACAGTTTTAAGTGACGAAGAAATGCACAGCGTTCGCGGAGGAGAATCAGTTGGACCTGGAGAAACGTATATGGGAGGTGGTCATGACGCTGGTGGACACTACATTATTGTCGATACTGGGTCGGAATGCGTACAGCGTTATCAGCCGTGCGATTTCGCTCCCGTTCACTAGTTTAGTGTCTTTTTTCCGAAACTAGTTTATATAAATCCAACAGGCGGTTTACTCCTAATTTTCGATACATGTTTTTGCGGTGAGAAATGACAGTTTCAGCATCAGAACTTAGTGCTCAGAAGTCAATTTGTACAAATCCAGTACGTTGTTAACGCCCATTTTTCGATAGATATTCTTTCGATGAGAAATCACCGTTTCCACCCCGATGAATAATTGATCAGCTATTTCCTGATTGGACTTATTTTCCAACAAAAGATTCATGATTTCCGTTTCTCGTTTTGACAGCTTACTAATTCGATTGAATGTGTCGGATATTAGGTGATCATCATGACGGACATCATCAACCATATCTAGTTGAGCAGCACTTTTAGGAAAAAAGCGCTTCCCTGATTGAATCGTATCAAGTAACATATTTAGCTCCTCCTGACTGGCGTTTTTGGTCAGGAAACCGTCCACCTCCAGTTGTTTCATTTTACGCAATAAACCTCTGTTTTGGTATTGCGTGAGGACAACTGTCTTTATTTTTGGGTAGTAAGTACGTGTTTGTTCGATCAGAGCGATACCATTTTGTTTGGGTAAGTTCAAATCAGTGATAAGTAGGTCCACTTTATTTTCATGCAAAAGACCAAACGCACTTTTACCGTCAGAAGCAGTGATGATCTTTTTTACATCTTCCCGACTTTCCAGGAATGAAACAATATACTCCTGAAACATGGTGTGGTCTTCAACAACGAGAACATTCATTTATGCTTAATTTCAATTTGCGTTAGAGGTACTTGGATATCAAACGAAGTACCTTCAGTATTAGTTTCCATGTGTACTTTTCCTTTCAAAAATTCGACACGTTCTTTAATATTACGGATACCATTTCCAGTTTTC
>JBGCDF010000083.1:0-2523 GCA_045105095.1 Crocinitomicaceae bacterium
CCGTGTACCCGAAGCATTGAATTTGGCTAAGAAGGATGCACCCGCATTAAATGTCCCAGTATTCTGAAATCCATTGAAGAATATATTGTTCGGAGATACTGTCTGACCACTCATGAAAACATTACCCAAATCGTCAACTGCACACGAAAAAGCGATGTCCTTATCTGTACCTCCATAATAGGTACTCCAAAGTAGTGCTCCACTATCACTATATTTTGCCAAGAATGCATCTTCCGCAGAATTTGTACTTCCAAATGTAGACTGGTGTCCATTACTTGCTATTCCACTTGTTGACCTTGTACCTCCAGCAATGTAACATTCACCGTTCGCTGAACATGCTACAGAGAATGCTCTATCACCCATTTCACCTCCATAATAAGTCGACCATAAAAGAGTCCCTAATGAATCAAACTTTGACAGAAATGCATCTCCAAAAAGTGAAATATCCTGACTTGGTGTATTCTGGAATCCATTGAAAGCGATCATGGAATCTGAAAAGGTTCTACCTGTTAAGTAGATATTGTCATTTGGGTCAATTGATAATCCAAGACCTGATTCGCCTTGAGCACCTCCGAAATAGGTAGCCCAGATTCTTTGACCAGCAGGATTAAATTTTACTAGAAATGCATCTGTACTTCCTCCTTTAACGTTTTGATGTCCATTAAAAGCAATCCCAGAGTTGTCAAGCGTAAAACCCGCGAGATATACGTTATCCTGAGAATCAGTTTGACATGAAACCGAACCGCTAAAAGAAGCTGGTCCTCCGTAATAGGTTGCCCAAAGTCTTGTTCCATTTTGGTCAAACTTCACAAGATACGCCGCTCCTGCACCGCCAAACTGAGCAGGGTTTGAATTTAAAAACCCTCCGCTAGCTAAATTGTTACTTCCATAAGTAGTTCCGCAGGCGTATACATTTCCCTGATTATCTGAAGTAACAGCATATAACGCATCGGATCCGTCGCCACCGTAATAACTTCCCCAAACAATTTGAGGATCTATAATTAATGTTTCTTGAGAATCATACTTTTCTAATTCAAATCTTATTTTATCCTGATCTAGCACGAAGTTGGTCATAATTTCGTGATCATTTTGGAAGCTAACGGGTTTGTTCTCTCGAACACTTCCTAGCCTATTTGCCAAATGTAAATTACCTAACTCATCAATCTTCGCATGCTCAACCCACTTGGATTGCAGTACAATATCAGTTGGGTTTCCGCCAGGACGAACAACGAACTCATATTTGATGCCTTCATCATTGATATAAAATACCCAGTCAATATTATTGTACACCTCATGGTATATAATTTTCGAATAAAAGTAAATTTCCTTCATATCAAGCCATGAATAACGTACGAAATCGTCTGACCTGTCATACTTTGATATTCTGGGATTCTCGTTCGCTCCAACCAGCTCTATATCCATACGGTACGTGGATTCGTTCAACTTCTTGATCTTTTCGAGATTACACGCTTGAACGTCGATTAGTTCTGATAAATTTTCATAATCAGAGAACTGATAGGAAATAGCATTTTCTAAGAGAAAAACGGAGCTTACGCCACTCTTGATACGAAATTTAATCTGGTCAGCCTCATCTCCTGAGAACTGCCCTTTATTTTCTTCAAATCGTGGAGAATCAATTAATGTGAAGTCCTGTCCAAAGACCAAGACAGACGTGGCGACGGTTAGAAGTGTTACACTGAAAATACGTGCTAATTTGCTCATGGTAGGATAATGAATACTACACCAATATTTGGGTGCAACTACGAAATTAGACAAAAAAGGTGATACATTGGTACTCTTCTCAATATTGGAAGAACTGATGTGTCGGGTCATATTGCTTTCAGTAGTTCTAGGGGGGCAATGCTAAAAGCTGTGGAGAAATGTATAATTCATTCTGAATACAACATACAGTTTGTTTACGACATTCTCTCTTCGAAACAAGATTCAACACTTTTTGATTGGGCACAAAAAGTGTTCAAATCCCGATAGCTATCGGGAGCCTTTGCGCTTATTTTTCTACGATCAGAAATACTCTCGAAACGCGGTGTTTTCGGTGATCGCCCCGATAGTTATCGGGACACTTCCTCAAACACTAGCTCGTTTCAATTCGATTCCTTCACTCCTTAAAATAGGCGCCGATAACATACTAAGTTCTATTTTTCATTTTCGGAATACAAGATGCTTAAGATATTAAATCCACAGGTTTTGATCTTCATCCACGATCTTACGATGTCAGGGTTCTTAAAAATGGCCTCTCAGTTTGTCGACAGTCAAGGACTTACTCTTCCGACAGAAGAAACATTTTTCCTAAAGACCGAAGGTACAGAACGAGCTGCGCTGTTGAAGACGAGCAATAAATCGACAGATCGATATTGTAAAATAATACAGTTGACTGATGAGTGTTGTACCTTGAGAGAAAACAAATAATCTGAAACAAAAAAAGCTCCTTCAAATTAATGAAGGAGCTCTTAAAAGTGGCGTCGACTTACTCTCCCACCCTCAAAAGGGCAGTACCATCAGCGC
>JBGCDF010000084.1:0-7693 GCA_045105095.1 Crocinitomicaceae bacterium
AGTTGGACCTATGACACATTCTCAATACTCCCTCTGACAAGTGGAGATCACCCATACAACCCCATGTATAGCATGCCACCTGTCACTACGACATATCTGTTTGATTCACTCGGCGTACCTGCACTGAAAATTGGAGGAGTAAATTACTATCACCCTGTTCATATGTCTCAATATGGATTTAAACTGCTTGATTGGTTTTCAGTTTCAAACGACAGCTCCTATTTTGACAACGCACTTCAAGTGATGTCGCGATTAAAAGAAACATGCATATCAAAAGACTCCTCCGTACTCTTTCCGAATTATTACGATTTTAAGGTCCATAGAAGCCCGAATGAGTTAATGGAAGCCGGATGGGTATTCGCGATGAGTCAAGGACAGGTCTTGTCTCTGTTTTGCTGGATGTATGAGCACACAAATGATCCAAACCTATTGATTTGGATGGAGAAAATTCACAACTCGTTTTATCGAATAAAAGGAAACGGAACTTCCGACTGGATTTCATGTATTGATCAACACGGGAACATTTGGATGGAAGAATACCCGAGCGACATTCCATGCTTTACCTTAAATGGAAAAATCTTTGCGCTTTTGGGATTATACGACTACTATATGCTTACCGGAAAGGAAGATGTCAAAAATCTGTTAATGGCAGGCATTACGACTATAAAGAACAATGTCGAGCGGTATAGAAAAGTGGATGAACCCAGCCTTTACTGCATCAAACATAACCGAAGTTACATAGGTTATCATCAAACTCACATCAATTTATTGCGAACACTGAACAAGATTACCAACGACCCATTTTTTGAAGAAATGGCGGGTACTTTTGAAACTGATTTTCAAGAATAACTCATGCTCGGCCAGAGCAATCGAGTAACCCTAAATAACAAAGGAGAATCGAAGGGTCTATTTCAATTTTAGTCAAATTGTTAATAAGTAGCATCAATGCACTATTTTCCACAGATTTTTGTTAGTAATTAGCCGTAACCTCACTCCAATTTACCGAGTCAATTCACTATTTTCGTCGTTTGAATTTACTACGCACGATCGTGCTACAAATAAAATAATGACAGGATGGCAGACGGAGAAAGAATAATCCAAATAAACATCGAAGATGAAATGAAATCGGCTTACATCGACTATTCTATGTCGGTGATTGTTTCGAGAGCATTACCTGATGTTCGGGACGGATTCAAACCAGTACACAGACGTGTACTATATGGTATGCAGGACCTTGGAGTATATTCGAACAGACCTTATAAGAAAAGTGCTAGAATCGTTGGAGAGGTATTGGGTAAATATCACCCACACGGTGACAGTTCAGTATACGATACAATGGTGCGTATGGCACAGCCATGGTCCCTTCGCTATCCTTTAGTGGACGGACAAGGAAACTACGGTTCTATTGATGGCGACAGCCCGGCAGCCATGCGTTATACGGAGGCACGTTTGCGCAAGATCTCTGAGGAGATGCTCGCTGACCTCGAAAAAGAAACAGTTGATTTCCGACCAAACTTCGATGAAAGCTTGCAAGAGCCATCTGTACTTCCTTCGAAGATTCCAAACCTATTAATCAATGGAGCAAGTGGAATCGCCGTAGGTATGGCAACAAACATGGCACCTCACAACTTATCAGAGGTGATTGATGGTATGGTTGCTTATGTTGACAATAAAGAGATTGAACTTGAGGAATTACTTCAACATGTAAAAGCGCCTGACTTCCCTACTGGAGGTATTATTTACGGATATGAAGGTGCACGTGACGCTCTGATGACAGGACGAGGTCGTATTGTTATGCGCGCTAAGGCTGAAATCGAAGAAGATAAAAATGGAAAAGAAGTAATTATTGTTACTGAAATTCCTTATCAGGTGAACAAGGCTGACATGATCAAGAAAACAGCCGACTTGGTTAATGACAAGAAGATTGACGGTATTTCTGACATCCGTGATGAATCTGATAGAAATGGTATGCGTGTCGTTTACGAATTGAAGCGTGATGCCATTCCAAACGTAGTGCTCAATAAACTGTACAAATACACTGCTCTTCAAACATCGTTCTCAGTAAACAATATTTGTTTGGTAAACGGTCGTCCTGAAATGGTCAACTTGAAGGACATGATCAAACACTTCATTGATTTCCGTCATGAAGTAGTTATTCGCAGAACGAAATACGAATTAAGAAAAGCTGAAGAGCGAGCGCATATACTCGAAGGATTGATTATTGCCTCTGACAATATTGATGAAGTGATCAAATTGATTCGTGCGTCGAAAAGTCCAGAGGAAGCAAGAGCAAAGTTAATTGAACGCTTCGAGCTTTCGGACATTCAATCAAGAGCAATTGTTGAAATGAGACTTCGTCAATTGACTGGACTTGAGCAAGATAAACTGCGCGCTGAGTACGATGAATTGATGAAAACGATTACTGACTTGAAAGATATTCTTGATCGCGAAGAGCGTCGTATGGAAATCATCAAGAATGAATTGATTGAAGTAAAAGAAAAATATGGCGATGAGCGTCGTTCACGAATTGAATATTCTGCAAGCGAAATGCGCATCGAAGATTTGATTCCTGACGAAGAAGTTGTTGTAACAATTTCTCACGCTGGTTATATTAAGCGTACAAGTTTAGCTGAATACAAAGTTCAGAATCGTGGAGGTAAAGGTTCAAAAGGATCCACTACTCGCGATAAAGATTTCCTAGAGGAATTATTCGTTGCAACGAACCATAATTATTTATTGATCTTCACAGAGAAAGGTAAATGTTTCTGGATGCGTGTATTCGAAATTCCAGAGGGAAGTAAAATCAGTAAAGGACGGGCTATTCAAAACTTGTTGAACATTACATCGGACGATAACATTAAAGCATTCGTTCTTGTAAAAGACTTAACGGATCAAGAATTCCTAGACAATAACTACATAGTAATGGCAACGAAGCGTGGTGTGATAAAGAAAACATCACTAGAAGCCTACTCTAGACCAAGATCAAACGGTATTAACGCAATCACAATCCGCGAGAACGATGAGCTTTTAGAAGCTAAATTGACGAACGGAACAAATGAGATTGTATTAGCAACTACTGCCGGTCGAGCAATTCGATTCAACGAATCAACTGTTCGTTCGATGGGACGTAATGCAGCGGGTGTTCGTGGTGTGAAATTGAACAGTGAAGAGGATGAAGTTGTAGGAATGATTTGTGTTCAAGACATCCACTCTACTGTTATGGTAGTGTCGGAAAGAGGATACGGAAAACGTACATATTTGAACGATCCAGAGGATGACGAACCAATATACAGAATCACGAATCGTGGTGGTAAAGGTGTGAAGACTTTGAATGTTACCGATAAAACTGGTAAATTGCTATCGATTAAGAATGTGACTGACGAGCAAGATTTGATGATTATCACGAAATCAGGAATCACCATTCGTATGCACATCGACCAAATCAGAACAATGGGACGTGCTGCTCAAGGGGTGAAATTGATCAACTTGAAAGGTAAAGCAGAAATTGCTGCTGTTGCACGTGTTCCGAGAAGCGAAGATGAGGAAGATATGGAAGAAGGTTTGGAAGGAACAGAAGGTGCAAATGAGAATGGCACGGATATTGAAAATGATTCTGTGGAATAAATGCATTTCTTGCATCTAATATTGAAAACAAATTAAATGAATATGTCATTAAAGAATTTAGGTCTGGCAGTTGGTGTTTTAGCAATTACATCTACCGCTTTCGCACAAAAGAATAAAGAGACTACCGCTTCTATGGAGCGAAATGCTGCAATCACAGCTATGCAGAAGGGTGATATGGAATCAGCTAAAAGCAAATTGCTTTCTGCTAAGGAGTACATTGACATGGCCGCGGCGCATGAGGACACAAAGGGTAATCAAAAGACTTTGTGGCTGAAAGGAGAGATTTATTCTTCTATCATTACACTTGGAATGCAGACTCAAGACATGGAGTTGATCAAAGTTGTCGGTGAAACGGGCATGGATGAAGCAGTGACATCCTTGAAAAAAGCTTATCCAAAGGGTAAGAAATTCAAAGATGACGTCATTCAAACAGTTGACCGCAATCGTGTGGCAATGAACACAATGGCAGGAACTCTTTATACTGCTGAAATGTTTGGAGAAGCCGCTGAAGCGTACTTGGGTCAAGCTCAATTTGCAGAATGTGTAGACCTTATAGATTCTTCTGCTCTTTACAACGCAGCTATCTGTTATGATAAAGTAAAGGAGTATGAAAAAGCAGCGGATCTTTACAGCAAAGTAGCAAAAACGGGATATAACGGAACAACGTGTTATGTCCTCGCTTCTATCGCATATCGAAATGCTAAAATGAGCGACAAAGCAACGGCATTAATCGCTGAGGCTCGCCAGAAGTATCCTACTGACCGTGAATTGTTATTGGAAACAGTAAACACTCACCTGTCATCAGGAAACAATGCTGAAGCAGAAAAGGCATTGGCAGATGCAATTGCGACTGATCCAAACAACAAGCAACTTCACTACACGATTGGTACAATTATGATCGAGTTAGAGAAAAATGAAGAAGCTGAGACTGCTTTAAACAAAGCGCTAGAATTGGATCCTGATTACGTAGATGCACAATACCAATTGGGAGCACACCTAGTAACATGGGCAAGTTCTATTAAAACTGAAGCGTCTAAGTTAGGGCCAAATGAAAACGCTAAATTCAACGAATTGGATAAGAAAAGTGATGACACATTCAAAAGAGCGTTAGTTCCTCTTGAAAAATACATTGCGGCTTACCCGAATGACAAAAGCGTTTTGACGATTCTTTTCCAGATTCACAGAAACCTGGGAGATTCAGCAAAAGCACTTGAGTACAAAAAACGTGCTGACGCGGCAGAATAAAGGTTAGAAAGCTAAACGTATTAGCTACAATAATACTAGGCAGGATTGAGACTTCTCAATCCTGCTTTTTTTTGTGCCCTTCCCTCTCGTTCTTTTTGTAGACCGTAAATCTTTCCAACACTATACATGCTTTACTCACAATAAGGAAGCAGCTGAAAACTGACCACTCAATCAAGTTTCTCGTTTCTTGCTTTGATAATTAACAATCTTTAACTATATTCAACAAACTCAAAAACAATAGTTTATTAATGAAATACATTATTAAACTTAAAATTACTCACTTAATTACTATTTATTATGAAAGCAAAAATTACCATTTTACTTTGCGTTCTATTCGCCGGTATTAGTTTTGGACAAACGCAGAATTACCAACCTGCAAACCTCGTTCAATTTGAAAAATCAATTGGTTCTGAATTTAATGAATTAGATGTCTTTAAAGTCACGAACGATGCCTCACTCACTTCTCAGTTCCCAGAGGAGTTAATACATTATTCTCTTTTAGCACTAGATGCGCAAATGATAACGGATTTAAAGTCGGAACGAACGAATACATTCAGTTTAACCATTCCCATGAATGACCGAAATGATTTAACCTTAGAGCTAGTCCAAGTACAGATAAAGACGCCCGATTTCAAAGTGTTGGTAATGCCTCAGGGAACAGCACTCAATTCAAGCTCTGAGAATGTCCACTACAGAGGCGTGATCAAAGGAGTGCCCAACTCTTTAGCTTCAATCAGTATCATCAATGATGAAATAATGGGCTTAGTGAGTGAACCAAATCGAGCAGGGAATATCGTGATTGGAAAATTAGACAACTCGGATCTACACATTATTTACGAAGA
This sequence comes from Crocinitomicaceae bacterium, assembly GCA_045105095.1. GTDB lineage: Bacteria > Bacteroidota > Bacteroidia > Flavobacteriales_D > Crocinitomicaceae > UBA4466. The sequence continues at coordinate 5,712 of JBGCDF010000084.1, forward strand.
CATCGACATTCAAAACGCAGAGGATCTTTCATGTGAATCTATTTTAGCGCAAGGAGAAATGATTGATTACGCGGAAGAAGTTCTACTCGGAAGTGCAGAAGCAAAAAGCGCTGGCGATTGTCCGCGAATTTATTTTGATCTTTCTACTTCATTCATCGGAACACAAGGAAACAACGCCACAACCGCAAGTAATTACGTAGAAGGGGTTTTCAATCAGGTAGCTACACTTTATGCGAATGAAAATGTAAATCTTTTGAATTCAGGAATGACAGCCTGGACGAGCAATCAACCATTTGCCACAAATCTTTCATCGTATGCCTCTTACCGCTCGTCCAATTCCTTTAACGGCGATTTAGGACATCTCATTTCCACACTAGGCGGAGGAGTTGCATACATTTCGGGCTTGTGTACATCGAGCCTTAAGTTTGGAGAATCAGGATTAACTGGACCATACTATACAGTTCCTACTTATTCTTGGGCTGTGAACCTACTCGCACATGAGTTAGGACACAACTTTGGATCGCGCCATACGCATGATTGCGCTTGGAACGGAAACAATACGGCGATTGATGGTTGTGGACCTGCTGCTGGTTACGGAAGTGGATGTAATGGACCAATCCCTTCAAACGGCGGAACAATAATGAGTTATTGTCACCTTTTGAGTACTGGAGTAAACTTAAGCTTAGGGTTTGGTCCACAACCTGGAAATGTTATTCGCAATACTGTTCTTAACTCAAACTGCACCTCTTCATGCAGCAACGGAGGGACTGGGTGTAATGGAGCATCAGAATGGCAGGCAGGAACTACGTACTATGTAGGAGATCAAGTGACTTATCAAGGTGGATTATATGAATATACCGCAAATGGATGGGTGTACCTTCAAGATTGCAGTTCAAACGATCCATGTGCTGGCGTTGCTGAATGGCAGCCAATAAGCTATCAAGTGGGCGCTTTCGTTACCTACCAAGGAAATCTATATCAATGGACAGCAAATGGATGGATCCTTATTGGTCCATGTGGTTCAACAGGAGCATCATTCGCTACTCCACCAAATGTAGGTGTTTCCATTTACCCGAACCCAATAGAAGGAGACTTACTGAATATAGAAGTATTCAACGGAATAATTCATTCGTACAAAATTGTAAATCACCTTGGACAAGTTATTCAGGATGCTAATACGAATCTTGGTATCATCGACGTTTCTGGTATCAAAAGTGGAATATACATCATTGAAATTACTACTGTAAATGGCGAATCATTTACAAAGAAGTTCGTAAGAAAGTAGATTGAACACTGAATTTATTCGATAATTCATGAAGGAGCTCGCCCATTTCTCGGGTGAGCTCTTCTCATTAAATCAAGGTCGTTTTTATGACTGAGTCATCTACTTTTTTCTTAGGCAAGGATACGAGCAGTCCAATCTATTCTCAAAATAGACAACTTCCTCAGAATAAGTAATTCAGAATATCATTTCTCCCCACAATTTATTATCTTTGCACTCCCGAAAAGAGTTTTTGGGATTTTTATCGTCGTTAGATCCAATAATTAAACGACTTTTATTTACAATCTTTCAAGTATCGGATCGCTTGAAATACAATTAGTTAAGCCAACATGGCAGAAGATAACAGAATACAGGGAACTGCAGAGTTCAATTGGGACGCACTAGAATTGGATGGATATTCAGTTGCAGAGCGCGCAGAATTGTCAGATAAATATTCTGGTACTTTAAACTCAGTAGCGGAACGCGAAGTAGTTGAAGGAACAGTTGTTTCATTGACAAAAAAAGAGGTAGTAATCAACATCGGATCAAAGTCTGAAGCAGTTGTTGCCTCAAGCGAATTCCGTTACAATCCAGACCTAGCGGTTGGAGACACAGTACCTGTTTACGTTGAGACACAAGAAGATCGTTACGGTCAATTAGTAGTATCTCACAAAATCGCACGTGTTCACAGTGCATGGAATAAAGTGAACGAAGTTCTTAA
>JBGCDF010000085.1:0-4123 GCA_045105095.1 Crocinitomicaceae bacterium
TCATCCAGCGTTTGCCAACCAATTACCACCAGGTACTTTGCTCCCCATTCTTTGCCTTTTTCAATGAGTCCTGGACCTGAAGGATATTCCTGATCTGGATAAGAATTATACCCGTTTCGATTCATCAAATACAAGCTGATGTTAATACTTCCATCAGGAATGGAAATGACTTTGTCATCCGGCTTCACTCCAGCCTTTTTGAACACAGGTTCGATGGTCTCTAGATCTTTGAGAGTAGTGCCATAATCCCAATGATACCATTCCCAATACTTCACCTCTTCTTTGTCCAAAATGAACGAATTTTTCGCCCATTGCTTGCCGATATCATATTTCACAACTGTTTTCACAGCGGCGGAATAAATCAAGTAAAGGAGTGCGATACTCGCGGTGATTTTAAGCGCTTTTGAGCGAAAAATTGTCTCATAGCTATTTTTGAGATAATCCAGAAAGAGCAGTGAAATCAACGGAATGAAAATCAACAGGTTCGTGAGGTAGTATTCGTGATGATTGAACACCTGGAAGAAGAGTAAAATGTACGCAATGATTCCAAGCGAGATCAGGACACTTAACGCTAAAAAGTAACGATTTGCTTTTTTGTAGTTGACGATCATCCCCACGAAAATAATCCCCAACAAAGACAGCGCGGGCACATTAAAGAAAGCTGGTTTTAGGTCGTTATTCAGGAGCTTCCAATTGGAGTAGATGTCATCCCAGCCTAAATGCCAGATTGGTAGTAGGCCCTGCAAGAAAACCTTTGACATGTTGTTCGCATTGTACGATCCAGCGTATTTGTACCACGCTAAAATAAGTAGGAGGGTACACGCATACGGAATAAGTTCCTTCCATCGCTCCTTGAGTGACTTTTCCTTGATGAACATTTCATACAAGAACATCGCTCCCAATCCGAAGAAGAGCAGGAGGGAGGTTACCTTCAGAAGTCCAGCAAATAGGAACAAAATGCACGCATAAATGAGATGTTTGTACGATTTCTCGGTTCGATGTCGATAGAAATGATACGCTCCGATTAAAGCCAAAGCAAGCGCATTCGTATTCATCATGAAGTTGTTCGAATAGTAGGCAAGAATCGGTGAGCTAAAAAGAAACAGGGGAATAAAAATGGCCCAGAAATCGTCTTTCAGAAATCGTTGTGCGAGTTTTTTCAGATAGAAAAGACCAATCGCCATGATCAAAAAGCTGATTCCACGATAGATCCAATACTGTTTGCCCGTGACTTGCCAAATCTTTCCGACAGAATAGTAAATGATAGGAAACTCACTAATCGTTTTTCCTGACTGTCCCTCTCCTCGCCAATGAATTTCAGGCTCTAAAAAGGGCAAATTATCTTGATAATAATGCTGAGTAATGGATAAGCAATCGCTTTGTCTCCACTGATGGCGCGAGTACGGCCCGCGGTCTATCGTCTCAAATGTTCCATAGAACCAGGCCGCGATCAAAAACAGCACGCCGTAAATGAGATTAATTTGTAGTGGAGAAAATGTACGATTCATCATTCGTCTTCCGCTTCGAGTTCCTTTAGGATTGAATTGACGTCTTCTTCTGTTGAGGTGAGCTTTTTCTTGCAAACGGCAATCAATTCCGAAGCGCGCTTCACCTTTTCACTGAGCTCATCAACAGAGATTTCTCCGTCTTCAATGTCGGCAACGATTTGTTGCAATTCTGCGAATGCGTCTGAATATGTTTGTTTCTTACTCATCTGATTGATCGTTGACCTGAGTGATTTCTGATTCTACTGTAAATGTAGCAGTTCTAGTGATAACTTTCTCGCCAACTGTAGGGCGATTCTCCGCTCCGATCGATTTTTTATTCAAGGTTGTGATGGAATATCCGCGTTTCAAAACGTTGATGGGGTCCATTAATTCAACGGAGCGAATCAACTGATTGAGTTTGTTTTCTTCTGTTCTCAGTTCAGATTTCACGTACATCGGAATGCGTTGTTGGAGTGACTGAAGCTCAAAGTCGCGCTTTTTTAACAAGGTTTGAAACGCAGTAATGCCCCGTCGTTCGGTTCGCTGCAGCACTTGAGAATTGTACTGAATAGTATTTCGGGCTGTATGCACAAGTTCCTTTTGAGCCTGTTGAACAAGGTGATCTTCTTCTCGGAGTCGTCTTCTGGCCACCGAACTGAATTTTTCTGAAGTTCTTCCAAAAAGATGCTTTACTTCATTCAACACAGCGAGGGATTGCTGCTTGATACTCTTTCCTGCATCCTTGAGCGGAACGGCAAATTCATGAAATGATTGAATTAAAAAGTCGCCAAGTTCGGTTGGAGTGATCGCATTTCGATAGGAAATCATTTCGGCAACGGTAAGGTTGGTCGAGTGACCGATTCCAGTTAAAACGGGTAAAGAGAACGACGCGATTGCCGCGGATAACTCATAATTGTTGTAGCATGAGAGTCCGACTTCGCCACCTCCGCCTCGCACGATCACGACCACATCGAAATGATCTTTCACCTTTTCAATTTGTTGTAACTGATGAATGATGGAACTGGCGGCTTTATCACCTTGCAAGTAGGCAGGAAACAGCATTTTGAAAAATGCGTAGCCCCACTGATTTTGCTCGATGACTTTGTAAAAGTCGGAAAGTCCTTTGCTCGATTCGGCTGAAATAACGGCTATCCGCTTTGGAAGCAAGGGGAAGTCCAATTGTTGATTGGCATTCAACAAACCGTCTTTTTGTAGTCGTTTGAGCGTTTCTTGGCGTTCTCGTTGTAACTCTCCTAGCGCATAATTTGGGTCGATGTCAAGTATCTGTAAACTTAAACCGTACGTTTCATGAAAAGCAATTTTCACCTGCATGAGCAAAGTGGTGTCATCTTTCAAAGGCTCTTTCACCACTTGAATGAAACGTGCGTTGATGCGATCGAAGTTGTGTTTCCAGATGGAACCGGAAATTTGCGCTACGATTTTACCACCTTCTTTTTGCAGAAGTTCAGGGAAACAATGCCCGCTTGGGAAACGATTCAACTTGTGCATTTCCACCTTTACCCAATACGTATGTTGATAGCGCTCCTCGATCGTCTTCCGAATCGAGCTGACTACTTGTTTGAGGGTAAATATTTTGGGTGTGTCAGACATCAGAACGAAGATAGTGGAAAAATGAATAATGATAGCGGGGTTAGGCTCCGCTCACCCCTCCAATTAGTTTGTTAATAATCACAAGAGGGGTGAGGCTCTCGAACCTCGTCATTTGACTACAAAACTGGAATTTTGATATCCCATCAGTTTAGAAGTTAGACTAAACATTCTTTAAAATGATGTTTTTACAGCTATTTATATAATGTCCACCAAATAAATTGGCATGAACAAGCAAGGGATATAACTGACACATTTCGACACGACTGCGCCAATTCTGTTCTAACGGAAAAACCTGATTATAAGTTGTGTAGAATGATTCGTCAAAACCACCGAATAACTGTGCCATTGCCAAATCCATTTCCCGATGTCCGTAATACACAGCAGGATCAATCAGTACTGGCTTGTGTTGTTCATCGACCATGCAATTCCCAGACCATAAGTCACCATGAAGAAGGCTAGGAGCTTGATTACTGAAAAGTTGCTCAATTCGTTCATTCAGAGCATTCAATTGTTGTGAGCTAAACGATAGTTTTTCTTCGAGTAACACCAGTTGTTTTAAAATACGCTCATGGAAGTAAAAGGACGACCACTTTTCGTGAAGTTCATTCGATTGGCTCAGACTACCAATGTAGTTGTTGTAATCCAGTCCAAAGTGATCATGAGTTTCCCTGTGCATGTGCGCAAGTTGTTCTCCGAATTCTTGCCAATAATCGGTAGTTTTCCTTCCAGAAGAGATATACTCCATGAGCATAAAATGGCCATCGGCTGAAGCATTAACTGCTAGAATAGTCGGAATACGGAAGTCAGTATTCTTCCTGAGTAATTCGAGTCCTTTGGCTTCTTTTTCAAATAGTTTGGGTAAATCATTCTGATTGATTTTGATCAGAAAAGTGCCTTCACTCGTAAGAAGTTTATATACCTGGTTGATATCTCCTCCATGAACAGGTAGCCCCTGACTAATTCGAAAGGAGGTGCCAAAAAGGTTTTTCAAAACGGACTCGATAGAAGCAAATACCATCATAAAA
>JBGCDF010000086.1:0-6844 GCA_045105095.1 Crocinitomicaceae bacterium
GTGTCACCGTTGAGGTTACTGAAGAGCAGATTACCGTAAAGGGACCAAAAGGTACATTGGTACGCGCTGCCCACCCACTTGTTACTGTATCTGTTACAGATGGTGTTATTTCTGTTGATGTACAGAATAAAGAAGAAAGACAGGAACGATCACTGTGGGGAACATACTCATCTCACCTAGCAAACATGGTAGAGGGAGTGCAAAATGGTTTCAAAAAGCAGCTTGAGATTAATGGTGTTGGATACAAGGTTGCAATGCAAGGAACAGATCTTAAGATTGAGGTTGGATTTTCTCACTCAGTCATTTATAATATTCCAGAGACTGTTTTGGCAACTGTAGAAAAAAATGTTATTACATTGGAAAGCCCAGATAAAGAACTACTAGGAAAGACAGCAGCTGAAATTCGATCAATTCGACCACCAGAACCATACAAAGGAAAAGGTATTAAGTATGTTGGTGAAGAGCTTAGAAGAAAAGCAGGTAAATCAGCAGCGAAGTAGGTAAAAGAATTTAGTAATTAAAGATATCTTAAAGTTATGGCATTTAGCAAAACGAAAAGAAGAGCAAAGATCAAGCGCAGAATCAGAAAGAACATTTTTGGTTCAGCTGAACAACCTCGTTTGTCTGTTTTTAGAAGCAACAAACAAATTTATGCTCAAATCATTGATGACACAACTGGTAACACATTAGTATCAGCGTCATCATACAAGAACAAAGCAGCAGAGAAAGGATCTAAATCTGATCAGGCAGCAGTTGTTGGAAAAGAGGTTGCAGAAAAAGCAATTAAAGCCGGAATTACAAGCGTTATATTCGATAGAAACGGATACTTGTATCATGGTAGAGTTAAAACATTGGCTGACTCAGCGAGAGAAGGCGGATTAAAATTTTAAGTAATGGCAGCACAAACAGTAAACAGAGTAAAATCTGCAGACATCGAGTTGAAAGATCGTCTCGTGTCAGTAAATCGTGTAACGAAAGTTACTAAGGGTGGTCGTACTTTTAGCTTTTCCGCAATTGTTGTAGTTGGTGATGAAAACGGTATTGTTGGTCACGGATTAGGAAAAGCAAAAGAGGTTACTGAAGCAATCGCTAAAGGAATCGATGATGCAAAGAAAAACCTAATCAGAGTGCCAATCTTACACGGAACGGTTCCTCACTTCCAAAAAGGAAAGTACAGTGGAGCACGCGTTTTGTTGAGACCAGCATCAGAAGGTACAGGAGTTATCGCCGGTGGTGCGATGCGTGCTGTAGTGGAGAGCGCAGGTATTCACAACATACTAGCAAAGTCACAAGGATCTTCTAACCCACACAACGTAGTGAAAGCTACTATCGATGCACTTTCTCAAATGAGAGATGCAGTTCAGATAGCTAAGCAACGTGGAGTTGAGTTGGAGAAAGTGTTTAATGGTTAATAGAAAAAGACATGGCTACAATTAAAGTAAAGCAAGTTAGAAGCGCTATTAATCGCACTGCAAGACAGAAAGCAACGATTAAAGCGTTAGGATTGAAAAAGTTGAACCACGTGGTAGAACACGAGGCAACTCCTCAAATCCTTGGTATGGTAAAGAAAGTTCAACACTTAGTTGAAGTAGTTGAGTAATCGATAAAAAACGCATTAAAATGAATTTACATAATTTAACTCCAGCAAAAGGTTCTACAAAGAACAGAAAGCGTATCGCTCGTGGTCAGGGTTCTGGCCGTGGTGGAACGTCAACGCGTGGACATAAAGGAGCAAAATCTAGATCAGGGTACTCACGAAAAATCGGTTTCGAAGGTGGACAAATGCCACTTCAACGTCGTGTTCCTAAATTCGGATTTACAAACAGAAACAGAGTTGAGTACAAAGCAATCAACTTGGATATTATTCAGGATTTGATCGATCGCAAAAAAGTGACTGAGATCAATCATGAAGTTCTTCAAGCGAATGGCTTAGTATCTCGTAATGAGTTAGTAAAGATCTTAGGTAGAGGAGAATTGACTACAAAGATTGATGTAGCCGCTCACAAGTTTTCAGCTTCTGCTAAAGCAGCAATTGAAGCTCAAGGTGGGAATTGTTCAGAAATCTAATTAACTTTGCCAACATTTTTTGCAGATGAAGAAGTTTATAGAAAATATTAAGAATATCTGGAAAGTAGAAGAATTAAGAAAACGTATACTACTTACGTTGGGCTTAATTCTTATCTACCGTATAGGTTCGTTCATTATTTTGCCAGGGGTGAATTACACTGCCCTGCAACAAGCGCAAGAAGCAGGTGATGCCAACATGTTGGAAACACTGCTTTCGCTATTGTCAGGAGGTGGGTTTACCAATGCGTCTATAATGGCACTTGGTATTATGCCGTACATTAGTGCATCTATCATCATGCAACTCCTTGGAATGGCTGTGCCAGCTGTACAGAAAATGCAGCAAGAAGGTGAGTCTGGACGAAAGAGAATTAACATGTTCACGCGTGTATTGACAATCGTGATCTGTGCCCTTCAAGCACCTTCGTACTTAAACTTATATGTTGAGTCGAAAGGAGCACTTCCAGTTGACGCTGGTACATTCTGGTGGGTACAATCGATTACAGTACTTGTTGCGGGAGCAATGTTCGCAGTTTGGCTCGGTGAGCGCATCACAGACAAAGGAATCGGAAACGGTATTTCATTATTGATTACTGTAGGGATCCTTGCTCGTCTTCCAGAAGCGTTCATGGCTGAATTCTCATTCTCTTATGCACAAGGTAACCTATTGAAAATCGTATTAGAGATCTTCGCCTTCATGGTAGTAGTTCTCGGTACCGTATTGATTGTGCAAGGGGTGCGGAAAGTACCGCTCAACACAGCCAAGCGTATTGCAGGGAAACGTGCAGTAGAGGATAACGGAGCGCGTAACTACCTTCCAATTAAAGTGAATGCATCAGGGGTAATGCCGATCATCTTCGCTCAAGCGATTATGACCGTTCCAATCATGATTTTCTCTGGAGGAGACGGTGGTGGTTTCATGGCGCAAGTATTTGGAGATATATACGGATTTGGATACAACCTCGTGTTGGCCATCCTGATTATCGTCTTCACGTACTTCTATACAGCCATTATGATCAACCCACGTAAGATCGCAGACGATTTGAAGAAGAGTGGTGGTTTCATCCCAGGGATTCGTCCAGGTGAAGAAACAGCAAGCTACATTGATTCATTGGTGTCACGTATTACGTTCCCAGGATCTGTATTCCTAGCGTTCATTGCGATCATTCCAGCCATCGCCAAATTGGCAGGTGTGAATGATGCCTTTGCAATGTTCTTCGGAGGTACATCATTATTAATTATGGTAGGAGTTGTCTTGGATACGCTTCAACAAATTGAATCATACCTATTGAACCGTCAAATGGATAGTTTGATGGAAGGTACACGAATTCAAGGTCGACGTACACAAGGCGAAACTTCAGGAATGTAAAATATGGCAAAGCAAGCATCAATTGAACAGGACGGAGTAATCATTGAAGCATTATCAAATGCGATGTTCCGTGTAGAGTTGGAAAATGGGCACGTTATTACGGCTCACATCTCAGGAAAGATGAGAATGTATTACATTAAAATCCTTCCAGGAGACCGTGTAAAAGTAGAAATGTCGCCTTACGATTTAACAAAAGGTAGAATTACATTTAGATACAAGTAATAAATTTAAATAGAAGCTTTAGAGCGCGAGTAGAATCGCATCGTTCGAGTGGAGGTACTGAGTACTGGAGATTCAAACGAAAATCAAAAGCAGATTAACAAACAAAAAGATGAAAGTAAGAGCATCAGTAAAAAAGCGTTCTGCAGATTGCAAGATCGTGAAGCGTAAAGGAGTAGTTTACGTGATTAACAAGAAGAATCCTAAATTCAAACAAAGACAAGGATAAGATATGGCACGTATAGCAGGTATTGATCTACCAAAAAACAAAAGAGGTGTTATAGGATTGACGTATGTATACGGAATCGGAAGAAGCACAGCCCGTAAAGTTCTTGCAATAGCTGGAGTTGACGAAAGCGTTAAAGTTCAAGATTGGGATGATGACCAACTTGGAAAAATTCGTACGGCGATTAATGAAATCAAAGTAGAAGGTGCGTTACGTTCAGAAGTTCAGACAAACATCAAACGTTTGATGGACATCGGATGTCAAAGAGGAATTCGTCACAGAGCTGGTCTTCCATTGAGAGGACAGCGTACGAAAAACAACTCTCGTACGAGAAAAGGTAGAAGAAAAACAGTTGCGAATAAGAAGAAGTAGCAGTGTTACTTCTGATCTCGCGGACAGGCAGTCCGCTGTTAAGCATCTTTGGCAGGTTCAAAGAGCTTTACGCCTAACAGGTTGACAGCACTAATTGCCCCCTCGATCAGAAACAGCACAGCAGGAGTAACCCTCCTATTCTTACGAAAGCAACAAACATTTAAAAGCTAAAGAAAATGGCAAAGTCAAATCAAAAGAAGAAAAAAAACGTCAAAGTTGATGCAGTTGGACAAGCGCATATCCAAGCGACTTTCAACAACGTAATCGTATCATTGACGAATAATTCAGGACAAGTTATCTCTTGGTCTTCATCTGGAAAGATGGGATTCAAAGGTTCTAAAAAGAATACTCCATACGCAGGACAAGTTGCTGCTGAGGATGCTGCGAAAGAAGCACACGATTTCGGACTACGTAAAGTAAAAGTTTTCGTTAAAGGTCCTGGATCAGGTCGTGAGTCAGCAATCCGTTCATTGCACAACTCTGGGATCGAAGTAACAGAAATCGTTGACGTTACTCCACTTCCACACAACGGATGTCGCCCTCCAAAGCGCAGAAGAGTATAATAGAATTGAAATATTCGAAGATTGAAAGATGGCTAGATCATCTTTCAATCTTTTGTGTTTTCAAGCATTCAATAAGTAAATAATAACATAGGGACCCAAGATCATCGGAGGATTAAAGCCTTAATTCATGATCTCCCTTAAATAAAGTAAAATGGCAAGATATACAGGCCCAACATCAAAAATCGCACGTCGTTTCAAAGATCCAATCTTTGGCCCAGACAAGTCGTTGGATAGAAGACAATACGGTCCAGGACAACACGGTCCAAACAAACGTAGAGGAAAACAATCAGAATACGCTGTACAGTTAGCTGAAAAGCAAAAAGCAAAGTACACTTATGGAATCCTTGAGAAGCAATTCTCGAACTTGTTCGAAAAAGCATCTCGTATGAAAGGAATTACCGGAGAGAACTTACTTCAATTGTGTGAAGCGCGTTTGGATAACACAGTTTTCCGTCTTGGAATTGCTCCAACTCGTAGAGCTGCGCGTCAATTGGTTTCGCATAAGCACATTACAGTAAACGGGAGTGTTGTAAACATTCCATCTTACTCAATGAAACAGGGTGAAACAATCGGTGTACGTGAAAAGTCAAAATCATTAGAAGCAATTTCTGATTCTTTGGCAACAAGCACAAAAACATTCGACTGGTTGGAATGGAACCCAGGGCAATTAGAAGGAAAAGTAGTTGGTACTCCTACACGTGAAATGATCCCTGAAAACATCAAGGAGCAGTTGATCGTTGAATTGTACTCTAAGTAATCATATAATTAATCATATTGGCGTTCAGCCAAAGGGTCTATTCGAATTTCTTCAAACTTATAGACCGCGCAACTGAATGACAATTAAAACGAAGAAAAAATGGCAATATTAGATTTCCAGAAACCGGACAAAGTGATCATGATCCAGTCCGATGAGCATCAAGGACAATTCGAGTTCCGCCCATTGGAGCCAGGTTATGGTATTACAGTTGGTAACTCATTACGTCGTATCCTCCTTTCCTCTTTGGAAGGATTTGCGATTTCTTCGATTCGTATCGAAGGAGTAGATCATGAGTTCTCAACAATCAAAGGAATCGTTGAAGACGTTACTGAAATCGTTTTGAACTTGAAGCAGGTTCGTTTCAAGCAACAAATCGAAGGAACTGACTCTGAGACGGTAATCGTATCAGTTTCTGGTCAGGAGACATTAACTGCAGGAGATATCGGAAAATTCACATCTGCATTCCAGGTGTTGAACCCAGATATGGTTCTTGCAAACATGGAGCCTTCAGTTAAATTGGAAATGGAATTGACGATTATTAAAGGTCGTGGATACCTTCCAGCTGATGAGAATAAAGATAGCAATGCCGCATTCGGTACAATCGCAATCGATTCGATCTTCACGCCAATCAAAAATGTTAAGTACGAAGTTGAGAACTTCCGTGTTGAGCAAAAAACTGACTACGAAAAGTTGATTTTTGACATCACGACTGATGGTTCAATTCATCCGAAAGAAGCATTAAAAGAAGCTGCAAAAATCTTGATTCACCACTTCATGTTGTTCTCTGATGAGCGTATCACATTGGATAGCGAAGTGAAAGCAGAAACAGAAGAGTTCGATGAAACTTCATTGCACATGCGCCAGTTGTTGAAAACAAAATTGGTAGACATGGATCTTTCTGTTCGTGCATTGAACTGTTTGAAAGCAGCAGACGTAGAAACTCTTGGAGACCTCGTTTCTTACAACAAGAACGACCTCTTGAAGTTCCGTAACTTCGGTAAGAAATCTCTTACTGAGTTGGAAGACCTCGTTGATAACAAAGGACTTTCTTTCGGAATGAACGTTTCTAAATACAAATTAGACAAAGATTAGTATCGCAATTAAACAATTAAAAATGGCGTAATAGGTGGCTGAGCTGCAGCGATACTCTAAAGCAAGACTCAGTTAACCGATACTTACGAAATTAAAGTTATGAGACACGGAAAAAAATTCAATCACTTAGGTAGAAAGACTGCTCACAGAAAAGCAATGCTTTCTAACATGGCTTGTTCATT
>JBGCDF010000087.1:0-20415 GCA_045105095.1 Crocinitomicaceae bacterium
ACCATCAAGCGCTTTATCAAAACAAACAAGAAGCGTACACTTCTATGGATCGTATGCGCACTTGGATTTATCCTCTCTGCGATCATTGACAACCTTACAGCGACGATTGTATTGATTACAATCCTTCGTAAACTCATCGATGACAAAAAGCTTCGTATCTGGTATGCAGGTATGATCATTATCGCTGCAAACGCAGGTGGTGCTTGGTCTCCAATTGGAGATGTTACCACAACCATGCTTTGGATGAATGAAAAAGTAACTACGGTTAAACTGATCGAATACTTGATCCTTCCATCATTGGTATGTATGATCGTTCCAACATTTATTGCGAGCTTCATGCCGACTTTCAGAGGAACGTTTGATATGCCCAAAGAAGAAGGAGAACAAAACAAACGAGGTCCATTAATGTTGTATTTAGGATTGGGAATGATCGTTTTCGTTCCAATCTTCAAAACAGTAACACACTTGCCTCCATACGTTGGAATGATGCTTTCTTTAAGTATTGTCGCGTTGGTAGCAGAGTTAATCAGTGCTCGTCAATTCTCAATGACAAATGTGGAAGATGCGGAAGATGATCATGGTGGACATCACAGCAGTCCAACATTCGGAGCGCTTTCAAAAATTGAAATGCCTTCTATCCTATTCTTCCTCGGAATTTTGATGACAGTTGCAGCACTTGAATCACTTGGAATGATTTTCACTTTCGGTCAGGATGTTCAAAACTCTATGGATAATGACTTGTTCGTTATGCTTCTTGGAGCTGGTTCGGCAGTTATTGATAACGTACCACTAGTTGCGGCTTCGATGGGGATGTTTGATGTAAACAATCCAGAATATGCAGTGGATTCTCACGTCTGGCATTTCATCGCATACGCAGCAGGAACAGGAGGAAGTATGTTGATCATTGGATCGGCTGCAGGGGTTGTTGCCATGGGGATGGAGAAAATTTCATTCTTCTGGTACCTAAAGAATATTGCATGGTTGGCACTGGTCGGCTATGTAGCAGGAGCAGGAGTTTATTTACTCTTACCGTAACAAAATTGAACAACTTAACGTTATAGAATTATTATGAGTGTAAATTTCTTATTAGATATCAATCTGGGCAACGAACCAGAAACAGGCGTAGAGAAAATTCCAATTTGGCAGATCATCCAAGATGCGAGTGCTACATGGTTTGGACTGTTTATCATGATTGCGTTAGCGCTAATGCTCGGTTATGCCATTTTCGTTTTTGTTGAACGTTTCTTAGCGCTTCAGAAAGCTTCGAAGGAAGAAGGAGGACTGCTCACAAAAGTGAAAGAGTACATTGTTGATGGTAAGATTGATGCAGCGAAGGACTTCTGTTCTCGTTCTACTTCCCCTTCAGCAAGAATGATTGAAAAAGGTATTTCTCGCCTTGGACGTCCAATTGAAAACATCTCTGCCTCTATTGAAAATACAGGTAAACTGGAGATTTTGCGTTTAGAGCAACGCTTGAGCTTCCTTGCAACAGCTGCAGGAGCTGCACCAATGATTGGATTCCTTGGTACGGTAGTTGGAATGATTATGGTGTTCATCGATCTTCAAGCCTCAACCGAGTTGAGTATTGCTACGATTGCACCAGGGATCATGACTTCGATGGTAACAACGGTAGCTGGTCTGGTTGTTGGTATTATCGCTTATATTGGATACAACTTCCTCGTCGCGAAGATTGGGAAAGTAGTTTATCAAATGGAAAATGATGCGTTGGAGTTCATGGATATGTTGCACCAACCAGGAAAATAAAGAATTATGGGACTAGGTTCACAAAATAAGATTAAAGTCGAAGGAGGTATGTCCTCCATGACCGACTTGGTCTTCCTGCTGCTCATTTTCTTTATCATCATGGCGGTCATGAGTAATGACACTACTCCATTGGCTCTGCCAAATCCGGACGACGTTACTCTTCCAAAGAATCCTGAAAAAGTAAATCCAGCGGTCATTGTTACAGAAGACAACCGTTATGTGGTAATTCCAGGAGGAGATATGAATGCTCCAATGGACTTCGATGAAATTAAAGAACTGACATCGTCAGTTGTAATTGAATCAGGAAAGCCTAGCTTGAAAATTGCGGGGCACAAGAATGCAGATTACGAAGCAGTATTTAAGGTTCTGGCGCTTTGTCAGGCGAATGAATGGGAGCCAGTTTTGGCTTACGACCAGTAAACTGGAGTAATTAACTAAAACGACGAGTTATGGCAACTTTACCAATAGTAAATACCAGAGATAAGCGAATCGGAATCATTTCCGCCGTTGTGCTGGTTATATTGACTTTGCTTTTTTTATACCTGATGAAGTATGAGATTCCGAATCCGCTTCCAACGATGAAAAAAGTACAGACAGTTGCTCAAATTGACCAAATCGTTTTGAAGGATTTAAAAGTTGAAGGTGGCGCTGGTGGAGGAACTCCGAACAATGCGAAAGAAGCGGATCCTAAACCTACGCGACAAGAAGCGATTACGAATACTTCTAAGCCAAGTAAAACCACAACTACAACGGGAGGAAAAGGTACTACAACGAATTCAAACAATACCACTAATACGAGTGGAGGAAATGAATCTAGTAACCCATTTGGCGACGGAGGAACTGGCGGTGGACAAGGTGGTGGTAACGGCCCTGGATTTGGAGAAGATAGCGGTGAAGGAAAAGGAACTGGAAATGGTATCGGCTTTGGAAGCAAGAATAGAACACGTTTGAACAATGTAAACGTTCACGATATTTCTATCGAAACTGACGCTCGCATCTATTACAAACTCACAGTAGATAATAAAGGGAATGTTGTGGCATTTTCTCATCAAGCTTCAAATACAACAACCACAAACTTGAATCTGATCAACAAAATTGGCGTTGCCATTAAAAAACAAGTGAAGTACAGCGAAGCACCAGGCGCTCCACTTGAATACCAATTTTACACGATCAATGTCAGAGCCACATGATTTAGCTTATTCAGAGGCCATTTCCTGGCTTTTCGAACAGTTTCCATCATATCAAGTACTTGGATCGAAGGCCTACAAACCAACGTTAGAAAATACCATTCAGTTATTATCAATTCTTGGAAATCCACAGAATGATTTAAAATTTGTACATGTTGCCGGAAGTAACGGCAAGGGATCGACATGTTCCATGATTGCTTCTATTCTAACGGAGGCGGGATATAAGGTTGGATTGTTCACTTCTCCTCACATTGAAGATTATACAGAACGTATTCGCATTAATGGTCAGACGATTGATCAACAAAGCGTGGTAGCGTTTGTTGAAGAAATGAGACAAGCAGATCTCGATTTCGCTCCTTCTTTCTTTGAAATGACATTTGCTTTGGCGCTGAAACATTTCGTATCACAACATTGCGATATTGTTGTTTTGGAAACTGGTTTAGGTGGCAGACTCGATGCAACAAACGTGATCACTCCCCTACTCAGCGTTATTACCAACATTAGTTTAGAGCATACGGCTATATTGGGTGATACGCTAGAGCTAATCGCAGCAGAAAAAGCGGGAATCATTAAAAAAGGTGTTCCTGTTGTTACAGCTGAAAAGAACCTTGATGTCTTGGCCGTTTTCAATTCAAAAGCGAAGGAATGCGATTCTTCTATTCTGATTTTTGATGAGGAGGAAACTATTCCTACCGATTTCCCTTTATTAGGCGATTACCAACGAAATAATTTCCGACTGGCATTGAATGCTTTAAATGTTCTCGAAGATTCTGGTTTAGGATTTCGCATCAGTTCAGCAGATATAGACCTCGGATTGAAGAATTTACACAAAAACACAGGGTTCAGAGCGCGTCTGCAGATCTGGAAGCGAGATCCACTGACCATCTTAGATGTATCGCACAATCCCGATGGAATCAAAAGTACCTTGAAAACGATTCGTGAAATCAATCAAGGTGACTTGCACGTTATTTACGGAACAAGTTCCGATAAGGACATTTCTTCTATTTTGGATCAATTTCCTGATGACTGCCATTTGCACTTGACTGAATTCACGAATCCTCGAACTGCCAGAATCGAGGAACTTAAAATGGCGGTTGATGGAAAAAAATTTAGCTCCACACGTTTTTTTATTGATGCCAAAGATGCCCTTCGTTTTTCACAAAATACTGCTACACAAAGTGATACCATTTTGATTATCGGCAGCTTCTTTTTAGTAGCAGATTTTTTTTAATTTTTTTCTGAATTTCGTTTGGTATTACGTAAATCAAGTGTATATTTGCACACGCATTTGACAAACGAGTCAAACAAAAACGGGGGATTAGCTCAGTTGGTTTAGAGCACCTGCCTTACAAGCAGGGGGTCACTGGTTCGAATCCAGTATTCCCCACCAAGAAAAGCTTCATCGAGAGATGAGGCTTTTTTATTTCTATTACGTTTCTCATTTGAACCAATGCTGACGCAAACGGGATCAAGATCAAAACGGGGGTCAATGCCAAAAGTTGGGGACTAGGCATAAATTTGAGTCAAACGATACAAGAAATATTCATTTCCTCTTTGAGGATATGATCAATCTCTCCCCACTTATATCGATTATGGCTCTACTTTGCTCCTAACGAGAACTCTTTCGTAGAAGAGCCTATTCCCTGACTCGATCACGAGTAAATACACTCCAGCGTCTACGTTTAAATCAACCGTGAACAGTTTATCGTGTATCTCTTCTGCGCGATAAACGAGTTTTCCACTGAGGGATACCACTTTCACATTAAATTCTGTCTTTTCGGAGAACTCAATCGTAATAAAATCAGAGGCGGGATTGGGGAAAACACGAATCAGATTCATTAATTGATCTTCTACACTCACGTTATCAACAACAACACATACCGAGGTATCAGTGCAATTATTCTTTGTTACTTCCACTGCATAAGAACCATTAATCAAAGGTGTAAAACTTGCGTTCGTAGCTCCAGTAATAATACTATAGTTGTCATTGCAATCCAACCACTGATAACTTGCACCAACCTCTCCTGCGCTTATTGTTGCATTTTGAATGGAGGTCGATACATCGACATTTGCAATTGTAAGGTTCAAGGTTACTACCGAATCACAACCAACTGAGTTTAGGAGCGTATCCGTAGCGCTTGAATTACTCGAATAGTACGTTATTCCGTTCGTCCACATCAAACTGTCACATGCCGTAATCATATCGATTCCAGAGCTGGATTGCGTGATTGTCAAATCAAGTGAGACGATACTATCGCATCCTGTGATAGCGGCGTTACTGAGTGTATACGTCGCCGTATTATTGTTAGCGGTGTAGGTTATCCCGTCAAGCCAAGTCAGCGATTCACACGCGGTTACTACATCTGTTCCATAACTCACAGTACATTGGCTGAGTTTGAGCAGGAAATTCTCTTTTCCGCTTGGGGCTGTGACCATTGCCGAATTAACTCCTGGATCAAAATCAATAAATTCTCGGTAATTCCCTCCTACGAAGATATCATCAGAAGTAAGATCTGTATAGATAGAAAACGCATTCTGTAAAAGGGTTCCCTCAAATTGTTTTGCAAACACAAAATCTCCTGCATTATTTAGTTTCAACACAAACATTTGGCGAGCCGTATCCGGAATCAGATTAAATTCAATCAATCCTGGATCAAAATCAACGGTATCAGAAAAAAAGCCAGACGCATACACATTGCCCGAAGCATCATTGGAGACTGAAAAAGTCAGTTCTTGTCCTACACTTCCGAACGTCCTTGCCCAACCAAAGTTTCCGGCAGTATCGATTTTCACGACAAAAGCATCAGTTTCACCACTAGACGTTACAATCGATGTCCCTACTCCCGGGTCGAAATCAACCGTATTCATAAAGGACCCTCCAAGATATACTCCATCGGAAGGATCTAAGGAAATCCAACGAGATTCATCTTGAATTGAACCTCCAAAAGCAACTGCCCAGCCTAACTCCCCGACCGAATCAATTTTTGCAGCGAAACAATCCCTGAATCCATTTGCCGACAAATT
Organism: Crocinitomicaceae bacterium; assembly: GCA_045105095.1. Lineage (GTDB taxonomy): Bacteria > Bacteroidota > Bacteroidia > Flavobacteriales_D > Crocinitomicaceae > UBA4466. Next base: position 5,976 of record JBGCDF010000087.1, read on the forward strand.
AAATGTACTCGGTCCTGGATCAAAATCGACTGAATTCTCAAAATACCCCGTAACATATACGTTCTGAAGATTATCAATGGTCAAAGAAGCTCCTTGCGCATACCCATTTGTCACATCAGAACCTTTGAGTTGATATCCTCTATTAAACGTACCGTTTGAATCAAGTTTTAGGATAAAAGTTCCGTTTCCATCTAGATTAAAAACAGGTGGATTTGGGTTAACATCTAACGTTCCAATATGAGCTCCTAACACGTAAAGAAAGCCATCAACATACTGCACATCATGCACCGTTTGTATCGTTCCTGAATTACCCAAATCCTGAACCCAAATGAAATTTCCAAGACTATCTAATTTCAAAATGAAAATTCCTGTGCCAGTAGATGTCACACTTACGACACTCGGACCATAGTCAAAATCAACTGTTCCATTAAAAGATCCTACGACATATACATTGTTACTATCATCGCACGTAACTGATTGTGCAATTACGTTTTGCACGGAACCGCTCGGTGCGAAGTAAGCATTAACCCAAAGTAGATTTCCATTACTATCCAGTTTTTGAATGTATGCATCTTGTGCGCTTCCACCGATACTAATATTTGTTGTTCCTGGGCCAGGATCGAAATCTACAGAGCCTTGAAAGCTTCCAACCGAATAGATATTTCCAGCGCTATCCTTTGCCATGTTTCTGAAACTTCCATCGCCGTTATTACCGTAGGTTTTCGCCCATTCATAAATGACTCCTTGAGCATTCGCAAAGCAAGAAGTGAACATAATGACGCAGAGAAGATTCATCCATCTCTTCATGACTTCTTTGTATTTGTTATTTATCCAATAACGCGCTAGACATCCTCAACTTTCTGGGAATCTAACACCCGATCAAATTGTAAATTACTATTTCCCTGTCCGTTCCCAATTGATTTCGAGTGACTTAACCAAAGATACGTCTTTCCATCGAACCATCGGGTTCTTTGTAACCTTTTCTGTAGTTTGATCCCTGCTCGCGGAATGATCTCTTCCTGTATAAAATACTTTGGCGAAGCTGTTAAGGTGTCATCATTGTTGATGCCTGCGCGCAAAAAGTCTGTTCTCGGACGAAGTGGTATTTGATCGTAATCAGATAATATCAGCGGCATAGAAGCTCGCTGCAATTGAATTGCTCTGTTCGTTCCTGAACCGAGATGAACAGGAATAAACGGAATCCAATTCATCGGAATGGTATTTCCTAATTCATACCGTAATTCAGCGTCTGTCGTTGATGCCATGGTAGCCGGCATTTTGTTCAACAAAAACTCTTTTAAAGCACTTGCCGCCTCCGTTGCATCAAGACCTTCCCCAAGATCGCTCCAGATTTTTTTCTCAATAGCAAAAACCATATTGGCCATTTCATCTCGAATAAACACAACCTCTTCCAGCGTGTCACCAATCATCATATCATGAGTTGTTGGCGCAAAAAACAAGGAATCGTCAGTCGTATCCACACCTTCCGAAGTAGTCGCCTCACTTTGAGAATACATATCCCAGCTTGACCAATCAGAGCTTATGCCCGGAGATTCTGATGTGTGCTGAACCAATGTGTGCTGTCCAAAGACATCCTTCACCACGATTCCCTTCACTTTTGCCGTTGAACCTACGGGAACAAATTTCGGAAGAACAAACCAATCATCTTGAAAGACGAGCGCAAATTCTGCGAGTACTGCCTTAACCGTGTCCGTTGCCGATAAATTCGATCCAGCAATGTTCACATTTCCCTCTTCAAATTCCCACCAGCGCGTCGCAGGCATACCGGGGAAGTTTCCTGGAGTCGGTATCATGGTGATCGTTTCTGAAGGCTCCACCGATTCTGTTGGATCGATATCAGCCATATCATCGCCTCCTGAAGCAGGTGGTTTCTCATCGAAATCATGCCAATCGAGTTGATCTGAAGAGTAATCCTTGACTTTCAGAATTCTATTATCCGTTGGACTGCCATTGTTATCTACGGTCGGGCTTGAAACCTCAGCATTGTAGGTAAAGCTTTCCTTGTTCCAACAATTATCCGTAACTGGATCGCTCGGTTCAGAATATAAACTTTCGACCCACGTAAGAAACTTTAAGCCCACTGATTGAACAAATGGAAGGTCGTTGGGTGAATCAGCCTCATCGAAGGCAGTTATATCGGCCTTTAGCGCTTCATAAACCTTTAATCCATCTACTTTTCTACCCGAAATCAACTGACGGTATTGTACCTCTTTCGTCTGTGTTAATTTTTTTGCTTTCGAAAAGATTACAGATGTATCAGTATCTGACACGAGTAGCTCTGGCGTCAGAGAAAACGAGTAATGATTCATTGGATCCGACATGTCTAAATAGAATGCCAAATAGTTATTGTACGTAAAAACTCCGGGGTCTCCACTTGTGTTATGGACAATTCCACCTTCATTCAACATCTTCATCCATTGTTCTCCGAGACGTACCTTTTCCTTTAAAGAAAATTTCATTACTTGTCTCTCAATGCGGGTTTCCAAAGGAATTGAATCCTCGTACGTTTCCGCCACTCCGTTCGTCTTAATTCGAGATAAACGCGTTAAGTCCATGGCAATTTTTGCAAATATCGCGGATCCCGTATCCTCAAATTCAAACTCGCCCATTTGCCATTGACGCGCCAGCATAAACAAAGGGTCACGCACCTCCGTCCTGAATACTTTGTCGAATTGTTGCTTGTGTCTTGGTCTTGGAGCGATTTGATTAAATGCATCTGTCGATTCAATTGAACCCGCGCTGTACAAGGGGCCATATTTGTTCTCACCACCGGCAATATACCCCATGGAACTGGCTCCTTCAGCGAAAGAATTTTCATAAAAATTTGGAATATTAATGCTCATGTCATTTCTTTTTTTGATTAGGAAACAGCGGAAGTCGTATGCATATACTCCTCGGCGAAACCATGGTTATTTGTTTTCAGCTTGATCAATGAATAAGTGGTTGGCAAATATTTACCAAGGAAAGGATCTGTCTGAATATGTTCAGGCTCTACCAATCGGACCTTCGACATTTTCAAGGTATCCAGAAGAGTGAACAATATATCATTGCCATCCCAATTACCAGTGAATTCAGGTGTTACCGCCAACAACACATTTTGAGGCGGTTTGGAACTAGGCGTATTGTAATTGAACGCAATTCCAGAAGTTTCCTTTTTCTCAGGAATCTTTTCAGACCACTGATCTAACATTATCCCAACCATCTTCTGATCGGCGATGGATGAATTGAAAACAGCATTATTTGTCATCACAATCGACGTTTTATTACCCGTTAACTCGTATGATTCTGGGAATTCCCAACCATACCAAAAATCATGGGTACCTAGTCCCGCATCTTCTATGTATGGAAACTGGATTGGGCTAAACTCGAGGTCATCTGAATTACTGAAATTCGTTAATGTCTCAAACGCTCCAATCTTCGATCTTAACCTCGACAGACCAAAGAACCAGTGGTTCAAACTATTTTGGTCGAAGCCGGAAGTTCCGACGTTACTCATAAGATCCGCTTGATGCGATGTGATGTACGTATTTAATGCCGCATCCATTGTGTAAGTTGTTAAATCCAGAATGGGCAACAAAGTGAAATCTGCCCCAAATAACAGCTGAGCCGCTTCGAGATACCTTTTCCACTTCTGGTTGTCGTTAATTACTGAATTCGTTAGTAATGGACCATCAATCGGATCGGTTAAAAGGGCTGCGACTTCATTGGAAACAACCGTAAGTGAATCTTGAATTCTATTCCATTGAGCTGTTAATTCTACGAGATCGTCAGAAGAGGGCGAAGCATAAGGAACGCTGTACTTCTCTGCATCGGTCAGCGACTGAACATAATCGGTAGGTGTCGTTCCTATGAGCGTATTCAAATCTGTTAACGCTGCAGAAACTCTCGCATCCAAATCGCTTAGATCCCACCCGTAATCATCTTCGATTAATGTCATTTCTGGCATTTTGAAGTCTTGTATTTTCACAGGATTTATTTCGGCTGTTACCTGACTAATGCTCTCAAAAATTGGCAAGAGCTCTACAATTGTATAGTCCGCTGGGGTCCATAAAGCTCCCCTTTCATTTAGGAGAATAGATAACTCAACGTCATAAGGAATCGTTACTGTACCATTGTAGACCAATTCTTTGCGTGCATGAGTAGCGATTTTGTTTAATAACACATCACTCCTATCATTATTTATGGCCTCATGAACATTTGTGTAGAAATCGATCGGTTGCCATTTCAAATTCTCAATGGAGATTTCAATTTCCATGGGTGTTCCATCAAAATCGTTGTACTTAACGATGCATCGCACTTTGTCTGGGTCTGGAAGATGCTTTCCAATAAATTTGTTGATGTGCGGCGCTGTATTTGCTTTCGCCGTTAATGGAACTGAGGGCCAAGGATTAATAACTATTCCCATCGGGTCCGTTCCCATTTCCATGTTGACGCACAGACGATGAGCTACCGTCGTTCCTGTTCTTGGCGTATCGATGATTTCCGGCATCGGCATATTCGGATTACTAATCAAGGTATCGATTGTAGTACTTGCCCTATCAAAATTCCCTTTACTCAATTGGAATACTCCCTCAGCAACGGCTAAATCGCCTAGAGCATCAATTGCATTTGCCAAGAGATCGATCTCTCTCGCAATAGCTCCGATAATTCCAGGATCTGTTACATTTATAGAGAAACTCTTCGATCCCCCGAGATTGCTCGAAACATACACCAACAGCGAGTCCGGCGTGGCATCAACAATCATTGCTTCACGAATATCTCCCAATAGGTTGATTCCGTTCACGACATTTTGCGCGGGAATCGATTCTGCCTCGACAGAACTTACTGATGTCTTATACTCCTCTATCGGATATTTAGCTCTGAACTGGTAAATATAGGTATCCAACTCCCAAGCGGGATTATCGTTGTATAATTCGTGTAAATTTCTTTCCAGCTGATATCCCAAAAGTGCACCTAAACTCTGACCGTTCTTTATTCCCTGCCAAAGATTTTTAGCCATTCTAACACGTTCCGAAGAAAGATTAATTGCCATAGGATTATCCAGTGAACTGGATACATCTTCATTTGATGCATAACCGCTTCTTAAAATCGCAGCCGTCATAGCGTGATACATCGAAGGGCCGTGAATAAATCCTAAGTTATCATCGTCCTTGAAGATTGTCGTATTCGAAGGTGCTAAAGAATCCGGTAAGTTATCTGCTGCTTCGACTGTCGTTCTATTTCCACCTGGCTTCACGTTTTCTAACCACCCATATGCTCCGAGATAGATTCCTTTTTCACGCGATCTTCCTCCTCCTACTGCATATTGGATGTTCTGTCCTTGATGAGAACGACGCGTGCGTTCTAGGCGACGATTTACAAATCCGTTCATCCATGCATCAAGTCGATAAGAACCAAGGTCCATATTTTCCCTGAATAGCTTATCAAGGTGAGCTGTAGACCATGTCTTCGCTTCGTTGAAAATTGGATTAAGTTCTGCTATCTTATATCTATTGTGATATCCACCGCTCAGTTTCCAGAAATGAGAATAATAGTTCTGTACATGTTGAGCAAATGTAAAGTTCGTTGTATCGAACGCAATATTTTTATCAGTCATGTATTGATCCAACGCAGCTTTGTAGTCGTTAAGGTGCGAAAAGGCTCCCGTTGAACCACTGAAATCACTGATGTTCTCGAACAAGTACGCCCATTTAGAAAAACGATCAGTCGATGTACCAATATTTCCTCCGTAGGTACTGATTAAGCTACCGATCATTTCTGAACCATTACTCAAGTAGTGATAACTATTTGGGTCCATTAAACCTGACTTCACCGAAACATCTACAAACGCGTCTAGGTGCATCATGAGATAACTTTGTCGTAAAAGCTTGTACATCAACGTAGGTGTTGATGACGCGAATGGATCGTTACTTCCCACAAGTGTCGGATCCCAAATGTAGCGTAAATCAGCAGTCCTCAACCACTCTATGTAATTATCTGAATCTCTATTAATCATCTGACTTTCAGAAATCTTATGATTGTCGATTGGATTCTTTGAGATTCCAAAATGAGATTGTAAAAACTGAATATGATTAGCAATATTATCCTCCGAAAACGCCATTGAATTGACTGGAAATAGTGCATTCTTCACTAGTTTAGTCCATTCTGGATCGAGAATATTCATCCCAAAGAAATCAGATGGAGAAACATTACCGAACTCGTTTGTGAAATCAGGATTATCCGCCGAAAACAAATTCGCAATCGAATATGGAAACCTCAATTGAATTTCTGCTGTTGATGCCTGAAGCGCCAGAGCCAACATGAAATCATCTGTTCCTGATACTCCTCCTACGTGTTTAACCAGATTCGGTTCATGAAACAATCCATACCATCGATTCTGAAGTAAGTCCAGCATCGACTTGAATCCCGCATCAAAACGCTTATCTCGCTCAGAACGATAATATTTGTTCATTTTGAAGTAATCGTGCGAAGCTATACCTGCGCTATCATGCAAGGTATTCTCATTGAGACTTGACGGGTTTTTCAGAAAGTCTTGGTCAATATCTACGCCAAATGACCATTTCGTAAAGGACGTTGTTGGGAGAAATCCATAGGGTTGATTTCCTATTCTCAATGATGGTAAAATACCACGAGCACTGACATATCTTTCATAGTAATCCTTCACCTTTTCATAGTTACTGCGACTTACTAATCCTGAAAGCATTTCCTTCAAGTAATTCCCTACTGTTCCATGCCAAAGCATCTTATTAAACTTGAAACTATCCCCTAGTTCATTGGAATCTGCATGTTGAATGTGTTGAAACAAACTGTAGTCTACTCCCAGCGCTTCCGCGATCCGCTGACCATTTCTTTGTTCTTGATGGCTTGAACGGATTGGAAAGAGATTATTGAGTGTTTCAAATGCGAATGCATCTTCATAATGAACCAAATCGGGACTCCATCCAGATTCTTTGTTTTCCGTATTATTTGTGGGAGTACCTATCTTGATAATTCCCATCCCATCTTCCTTATAATGGTGGTTGACAAGGAGTTCTTCCAACAATTCTTTCGAATAATCTTTTAAACTGACGTTACTGTAGTCCTTAGTTGAATCGGGTTTGTGAAATCTGTCTTTCTCGACTTTCACTCCCATCACCATTAGCTTATCGAAAACATTCTCAGCTTGTCCAAATTCGAAATTGTTTTCCAGAGGCATAATAATTCCCATTCCAACATTCACCGCCTCGCTGAAATCTACCATCCATTTCATGTTGTCATCTACAACGAGCGAACCATCTGGCAAATGAGAGTAAATGTTATCATCAGAAATCGAAGGATCAATACCGAGGTGCAATTCTCCTGGAATTAACTCTCCTACTTCAAGTTGAACAAAGGAATACTCATTTTTTCCATAATCCTGGTGGGTTGAGTTCGTTTCTACCGTTTCATTCACCCCAACAGCCACAAATCTATCTGGCATGACAAAGGTCTTAGGAGCCTGAGTCCATGCTCCTTCTTTCGTTTCAGGAGAGGGAAAATTAGGAGTTCCAGTAATATAATCAAATGGATTCCAAGGATCAGGTTCTTGAGCACTATTGATATTCTGCTTTATCTGACCGAACACTTCTTTTAAATCATACAGTTGTTCAAGACATTGCATTCCATTTTGAATCTCCCAATATTTCAGTTTTTTCAATGCCGTTTTCACTTTAATTTTGAAGGTATCCACGTGGTCAATAACAGCATCCATAAGCGCTTCCATACCTTGTGCATCTCCTCCCGTTCTCTGTTGTATTAATTGGACCTTTGGATCATTTCCTGTTTCTTTCTTCAATGCTCCAACAACTTGCTTGTTGCTTTGAGCAGCACCATAAACTGCACCAGCAACTTTCGAAGCTTCCTGTAACGCAGCTTTATTGACTTTTCCTCCCTCGATTTGGCTATCGTATTGTGTAAACATCTGCATGCCTTGCTGAATGGACGACATCCATTGTTGAGCATTGAATGTTGATTCAGTATCCGGATCTCTGAACTTATACAGTCTATTCATCAGAGGTTTAAAGCCCTCTTCGAAGTTGACCGTAACAAACTGTTGAGGATTAATCATTATTTGTGCAGCAACAGCTTCATCTGTCATTTCCTCAAATGCCTGAAGTTCAATATCATACTCATCGAATTGACTCAGTATGAGGTCCTTACTTTCCTGACTAAGCGAGATCCCCGCGGATTGCTGCACAAAGTTGGATGAAAGCTCTATATAAGATGCACCTAGAACACAAAATTCGTCTACATCGAACGTTTCAGCTACTACATTGTTCTGCACCAGATTGGTCGAGGCCTTCAAAATGTTTTCAGCAAACTTAATTACACTATCATCGTCTACTGGTTCTTGAGGAAGATTAATCGGTTCGAGTTGTTTGATAATCCAGGCAGCACGCTGAGGACCATAAAGTTCGCATAATGCCTTCCATGCTCCCTCTCGCACTTCCATATCTCCACCAGAATTCCACCAGATATTCCAGTACTCTAAACCTGCTGTAATCTCATCTTGTGTGAGTGGATGTTCATGAGAATTCACGTGAATATCATCAGGAAATATTCGCACCCATAATTCATGCGAAGTTCGGTATTGCGCGGACTGAAGGTTGGGTAATTGAACGGAATTCTGACCTTCAAAAATAGGTACATTCCATGATGACACGAGTGTATCACCTTCAGCGTCCAAGCCTTGTTGCGGTTTCGAATCAATAATGGTTGTCAGTTCATCACATTCCGACAAGATGGTATCTAGTTTTCCCTGAAACAACTGCATCTCAGAATCTGAAAATACGTTAGTACTAAAAAGCTGCTGAGACTTCGTATTTACATTTAATGTAAGAAAATCAACCGCTTCGTTCAGTACTGCTTTCGTTCCTTGCACATAACGATAAGGATCATTCACAACTGCCTGTTTCGTCTTGCTCAGCATTTCGTCTATTTCCTTGTACGCATCAATTTCATCCTTCGGAATGGAATAGATGTGAGAGGTAAGTACGTTAAATCTATCCGCTGATTGACTAATTTGATCCCAAACAGCCATGGTTTCCTTCGACTGTATATGTTGCGACCACTTTCGTTTCACCTTCATGAAGCGAGTTTCCAACCTAACGGGTGTAAGCGCAAAAGGAGTGTTATCATCGGTTTCCGATTGCAATAACGATTGAATTTCGTCCCAACGCTCTTTCGTATGTGAAAATATATTTGAGGGTATTTCTAACATTGTTGAATAATTTAAAGTCGGTTAAGTTTTTAGCTACTTGGGAGCATTTTTTCTCCGTGAATCGCCACTAGTGCAGGCTTCTGGAAGGTTATATATGCCATTTCAGCAGAGCTAGCTCCCCAAGGTACGCTTGGATCAGAAGGAGGGGTAGATAAGAACAAGCTTGATACTTCAATATGATCATTGGATCCCATATCTGGCCAAGAGAGGTCACTCCAAGAATCAATGATTGCAGATGCATCGACGTCCAAACCAAATCTTGGCTTACCCGGTCTCTCAGCAAAAACGAAATACCAACCTGCATCACCCGATGTAACAAGCCCGTCTGATGGATTAATAACCAAGGTATTGGCAACATCATCTGCTTCCAGATCAAATCCGATAATGGTAATATCTGGATCAATCGTTAAGCTAAAAATCGGATATTGTTTTATTGATGGATCAAGAGGCAGGGCTTTTTCAGTTCGTACATAATCGCCCGAAACTCCATCTACCTCTATTCCGTCGTTCAATACTGTTGGCTCACCTGCTTTTTGAGCATAGATAATCGCATCAGGGTACTTTCTGAGTAAATCACCCTTTACCACTAATACGAGGCTATTTCCACCATTTCCAGTCGTTGTATTTGACCCGAGTACTCCGTCCCAATCGTCAATTGTTTTGATGTCTTCAATCGATGCCAATGGATCAAGTACATCTTTCTTATCCCAGAATTGTCTAAAATACGTCCCTCGCTGATCGGTTGGGAATTCTCGCCATAAAAGCTCTCTACCCATTTCATGATTTAGTCCCAACAACAGTGCTTCTAGAAATCTAGGGTTGGTTTCCATAAGCGTCACTGAGTTATTATCTACCTTGGATATTTCTGGTAAGATGTACTCAACATCCACATTTTTCACTAAATCCCCAATGATATCCGTGAACTTAGGATACGCCATTATCGGTTTTCTGTTTTCCACAGGCGACCATGAAGTTCCAGGTGTATCCAATACACTTATGCTGTTGATTACTTTATTGTCAAGAACAGAAACGTTTCCGGGTGCTGAGAAGCCATCTGTTCGGGCTACCTGATAAAAATTATCTGTCCGTTTGGATATTAACTCTCTAGCACTGGTTGCAGTTCCATCTAAATCAAATGGAGGCAATACCGGTTCACTGTAGGCCGATAAAGACGTGCTCAAGGCGACCATAGCAAATGCAGGAGTCATTGGAGTTAATGCAGGAGCAGGACTAAATTCGATCGCACCTGTGACTCCGCTTGTTACACCCGTTACACCTTCGAAATTAGTAATGATTGATTCCGATAACGCATACGAACTCGTTAAACCAGCCGATGCGCTTGCTTTTTTTGCGACTACACCTCTGGGACGTACCATTTTTCTGAACCCATTATCCATAATAGCTTCAGACAACTCACTATCCCTTAATTCACCGTAGATTGATTGTCCACTTCCGTTTTGAACCCTTTTCATCAAAGATGAGTTCATTTTTATATAACGATCCACAGAAATGTAATCAAACCGCTTCTCCGAAATGCGTTTGCTTGTCCATTTGGTCAATTCAGCTAAACGGATAATTTCGTTGGCTTTGTTTATTTCTCCAACCTGCTGCCAGGCTCGTTCCATAAAGCTTTCCTGATTATCTCGGATAATTTTCGTGCCCAATCCTGCCGCAGCTCTCCATGCCGGGTTTAAGTTGATTTCAGAAAACCACTTATCTGTTCCAGTAACAGGAAGCGTATCAGGTAAGCTACTATTTAAGAAGTGCCATTGACCATAAATGGGTGGACTCACGATCGGATCATCCAAAATTGGAGCGGTACTGAACGGGTTACTCGCTATCGTTGGGCTTATCGCTCCCGAATCTATTGGGTTCAAACTCTCGTTCAAATTGAGAACATTACTGAGTTCTTCGATATAATCCAAATCATCGGCATTGGATGTTCCTGGATCCGGCCAAATATTATCTGCTGTATCGGTTGGTTTGAGTGCTCCTTCCAACTTTACATTTCTACCTCCAATAGCATACTGTACTCCGTACCCCGAATTCCCTATGGCCATATTTCGTCCTCCATCGCCATTAAATGGAAATGGTCTCAACTTCTTTGCGAGCGTTTCAAAATCTCCATCATTCTCAGGAGCGGTTCTAAAACTCCATTCCTTGTATACTGGGAAATCATCTGGTCTGACACCAGGAGTCCCTGATCCCCAAGATGCTTTTTGCGCTAACTCTCCTGATAAAGGAACTCCCAAACCTGCCAATCTTCCTGTTTCAAAGGCAGGAATCAGGAATGCTCGATAATTCGTATCGGCTTCCAACCTTCTTGGACACATTATACGGGATAGTGCACGATCAGGATCGCTCTTAATACCAGAAATCAATGTTGATGGAGAGCCTGCCGCTGACGTTTCTGGATTATACTGGACATGAGCCCAAGCCCAATGATCTTCGGAAGGATGAAACACCTCTGCCGTTCCTCCCGCTGCTGTAACCGTAATGAAGGGCTGTTCGTCCTGTGGAGTATTAAAGGTAAACTCTGCTGACGTGCCGTCATTATCATCTTTCAACACAACTAAAGCAATCCATGGTCTTAATTTTGTTTTATCCGTAGCACTATTATTTAGCGTAGGCTTTGCTGGGGTATATCTCCAAGGGAAGTCCTCCTCATAGAACTCGATAAAAGGAAGATAATTTCTCTCAAACTCTCTGTTAAACGCAATTGGACTGTACTTTAAAACTGCGTCCTCTGAAATCGAGTTGATATCTCCGGGTCCTAACAGCTGTGCTATTTTAGAAACTGGTGACTCTGTCCAATTTAAGGTAATATTCAATTCTGCTCTTTCAACAGCAGACAAGACCCCTCCAGAAAACTGGTCTGCCTCAAGAATGTTATTTGACATTCCTTGGCGCACCCATGGTGCAAAAATATATTTTGAAAAATTCGTCATAACTTCTTTTGTTCGTTAGGTTCTACACGCATCGCTTTGTTAATACTAAACCAATTCATGTTTTTGAACTACCATTAATTCTCCCTCCAAGTCAGGGTCTGATTCTAACAATTCGCTCACTAGATCTTCCGCCGCCGATAAATCTGCTGCCGAAAACGTTGCCATATCGCCATTATGAGCATCAAATGTGTTCTTATTTACGATTACGAAATCGTCTACAATACTGACCACGTTTCCTTCCACTTTTTCAGACTGATATTTGTTCATTTTGGATTGGGCGTTATTTCCAATAAACCCTCCTTTTACGAATTCATCAACCGCTAAAAAGTCATGAGCAAATACAGAATCTAAACTTCTTTCATTCAACCATAACCAATCTGGATCATCCGCAGGTTGACCGTCATACAATGTCATGTCATAGTTGTATTCCATATCTACAACATGTTCCGCTTGTAACGCTCCATTCCCTTGAAGACTCACTCCGTTGATCATGTTCTCAAATGAACTCTTCGCTAATTTCTGCTTATCCGAATAGGTGAAATATTGAGCTGGGGCAAAATCCGTTTTGGTTTGTGTCAAGTCTGATCCAGAATATGTATCTGATCCAATTGAAATATTATTTATTGTGAACTTATCCGACCCACTTACTTTTTGGTTGTAGTAATGATTCAAGGTAACGTCCAATGGAACTACATCCTGCTGAATTGTCAAGGTGCTCATCGGGCTCATCAATAGCACCGGATTACCTGCGCCATCTTCTGCTATTTTCGAATTATCACTCAATCCAACTACGAAATAACGCTGATCTGGAATTGCTGTTTTCCAACTCTTATCATCCGATAGGGCAGCTATTACTAGGCTATCTACTTCAACTGCTGGTAAAGAGGTATTCTTGTTGTCTCCCCATGTTTTATCAACACGTCCTTTTACTTTAAAGAGAAGAACCTTGAATTCAACCGAACCGCTGACACTCCATGGGGTTGTTCCTTTCAATGTACCACTGAGTGAAACGCCCATTAATTCGCTGTTTCCTTTAAATACGCCTAAGTATGCTTAAACGCCTACTGTGAACTGGAATGGATTGAACTGAAACAAACAATCGAAACCAAATCCGCCTTTAACGGCAAAACCGCTAATTCCGAAGTAAAAATCAACTGCTGCTCCAAATTGAACTGTGTTCGAGGTTACCGCGAAATACGCCTCAACTGTCAATCTCGGGTTGTCATTTAACAAGGCGATTTTCATTCTTCGGACATTGTCCACCTTCATGTTATCTGAAGGTTTGTAGTCAGGGTGGAATCCTCCAACTGTTAGCAAGAAGGCTTTTTCATCTCCCCAATACAACCTGAGTGCCATGTCTCCCTCCAATGTGAAGAATAACAAGTTAGAGTTGTAGATGGAAGCATCTATCATTAACTTCTTCTCTGTGAAATTCAATTCGGCTAACACTCCTACTCGAATAACGATTAAGTCGAAGTTTCCAACTACAATTCCGATAACGGCTTTACCAAGAACGATCAATCGCGTTGGATCTGAGAATTCTATTAACAGTGCTAAATCTGCAAAAACGATGGCTTTAACACCTCCCCAGAACAGTTTTGCCATTGGGCCAAAGATGAACTGGTCGCGTTTCATTGGGTAAACCGACTTGATATCAGAAATAATCTGCGACAGATTCTCCTCGACATTCGCAGGGAACATCAAGCTGTCCATGGTTCCATTTCGGATTCCGTCACGCAAGAATTGGGTGTCCATGGTTCGATGAATACCCAAAATTCCTCCAAGACCATCGAGCACAAATCCCATTCCTAGTTGAATGTTCAATCCGGTAATACTGATAATGGTGATGAATGAATTTCCTTTTCCGCCATCTGGCATTTTCGTATTCAATACGGCAATTGCTGTGATGGAAAACTTTTCTGAGATTTCTAATTGAACCAGACCGCGGTACTCATCGTCATCGATGTATAGGTAACCTGTTCCTTTCACGGCTCCTGCATCGATTGAAACACCGATTCCTTTGGGGCCTGTTATTTCGAAATCAACTTCGAACGGTCCAAAAATCCCATCTCCCGTCGTCGATTCTTGGAAAATAGCTTTTAAGCCCAACCCGTCAATCGTGAAACTAACTGATTTTCCAATATTAAATTGAGCGCCATATAATTCAAGTGCCGTCGAGACTCCATCAGGTGCTTCGGGTTTTACAACTAATTCAATGGCATCCAATTTGAAG
>JBGCDF010000088.1:0-4046 GCA_045105095.1 Crocinitomicaceae bacterium
ATGATCCAAATGATAAGATTTCTGATCCTCCAGGATTAGACTCCCTCGGTTATGTACATCCCACAACCAGTTCTTTTGATTACACAATACGATTCCAAAATACGGGAAACGATACAGCAATTGCGGTCGTCTTGTATGATCAGCTTGACTCTAATTTGGATTGGAGTTCAATTAACATCCTAGGCAGTAGTCATGAGGTTGACGTACAAATAGATCAAAACGGACTAGCCATATTTACCTTTGACAGTATATTCCTCCCCGATAGTAGTACAAATGAAATCGAGAGTCATGGCTTTATTAAATATCACATTGATTTAAATTCCAATGTTCCTGTTGGCACTCAGATTAAGAACACCGCGGAAATATACTTTGATTACAATCCTCCAATCATAACAAACACTGTAATTAATACACTCTATAATTGTTCTAACTTGTCGCTCATTATGTCGAGTTTATCAGTCTGCGAAAATGAGTTGATAAGTGTTAGTGGAGACTTATCCGATATGGTGATCGATTGGAACATAATCGGTGTAGATAATGGAGTCGGCAACGAGTTGTTATGGATTGCTGATACCGTAGGTATTTTTGACCTTCAATTATATGCATCTCATCCATTTTGTAATATTGATACCTTAACTACCATAACTGTATTTCCAGAAGTTCTCCCCACCATTTTAGATTCGACTACAATCTGTTTTGGAGACTCCACTTTAATTTTTGGACAATTTCAAAGTCAATCTGGCACTTACATTGAAGTGTTACAATCTTCTAACGGCTGTGATTCTTTAATTATGAAAGCACTCAATGTCCTTTCTCCCATTCCTCTTAATATAATAGACACTTTAACTATTTGTGAAGGAGATAGTATTGAACTATTTGGTTTATTTGAATATCAATCTGGAGTGTATCAAGAAACTGTATTTGCGGCAAATGGTTGCGATTCGAGTAATGCGTACTTTTTGGAAGTGCAACAGCTCCCTCAAGTGAATATTGGGACTCTTGGGTCTGACTCGCTATGTATTTACCACTCTTCTATTCTTTTGAACTCAGGAAGTCCAGTTGGAGGTGTATATTCTGGTTCTGGTGTTAATATGAATGTATTTGACCCTTCTATAGCTGGGGTTGGTCTTCACAATGTTACTTACACTTACACAAGCCCATTTGGATGTATGGATTTAGATTCAACAAATATCTTTGTGTCGGAATGTCTTGGTCTTACTGATCTTAACTTGGCGAATGTACGTATCTATCCAAACCCTCTCAAAGAAGAATTGAAAATAGATTTTGGCAACTTCTCGACTGAAAATGTCAGAATCGAAATGATAAACGTACTAGGTCAAAACGTTTATAGAAATAGTGAAATAGAAAGTTCTCCATTCATATTGATGCGCGATAAATTAATCAGTGGCACTTATATCGTCAACATCTATCGAGAGGATACCCTCTTCTTTTCTGATTTGATTGTAGTTATGTAGCTCTATTCGATTCTTGTATCCAGCAAATGTGAAACTAAGTGAGATAAGATCATAATTTCGCTAGAAATCAAACGCGACCTTATCAATCTCATCGAGAGACAGTTCCCAACTTTAGGGCAGAAAATGACCATTCAACTAAATCAATTTAAATGTCACCGAAAGAACGAAAACTGTAAAAACGAACTCCCATTAACGTTCGTTAACATTTCTAAAAAACCCCACAACTCATTGCTAATGAGGCTTTTCATCAATTTCACTCTTAAAATTCTGGTTCGATTTTCGTCCCTTCGGGTTCACAGAAAAAGAAATGAAACCTTCGAGAAATCGAGGGTTTTGTTTTTTACGAGTAAAACCTAAAAGGCAAGGATTTTACATTTTCGCTGATTTCATATAACTTCCTGTTTAAGTCTATTCAATATACGAAGGGTTTATGCATTTAGCAAATTGGAATTTGAGCATTTTGGGAGAATTCTAATGCTCATTTTGGACAGGAGTTAGAAAAGATAAGGGTTTCAAAGACACCGCTCAATGCACAAAACAAACATTCTAGGAATACCCAGATGAATATTCTTCAAGTGAAAACTTTTGGGAAGTTGCATTGATCCGAATTTATTGATTGTATAGACTTCTCATTTGAGAATATTAAAAATCTTTCGAATGACAATTATATTAACTTTGAAGTAAACCCTGTTCTAACAAATGGGATATCTACGGAACGATAAATATACTTGTTCTTGGATAAAAAGTTATTTTATGTTTTTAAACATTGTTGTTGAATAACAAAATAGAATTAAATGAAAAATTACATATTTCTAATATTAATTGTTTTCTGCTTTTTCGATCTTAGTGCTCAAGAGAAATCAGCTTCTTGTACTTATGAAAATATGAGTGGAGAAACTTCGGAATTATTCAAAGTCTATTGTATGGGAGAGAGAGGCAAAAGAATGGTTACATACGAAATTGTTGGCAAATCAAAAAATCTCTCCAAATTTGAATCTGACAAAGCAATAAAGGATGCTTTAAGTACTTGGAGAAATGCAACAGGAGTTGCATTTAAAGAAGTTACTGAAAAAACAAGTCATCCTCACGTTAAGTTTCTTTTTGATTACAATTTAGATGGTAGTCAATTAGCTGATGCCCGTGTTTATGGATGTGAACAGGATTTTGGAGATGTAATAAGAATAAATGAGAATAAACATACTTTCTCAAATGATTTAGCTTTTGGAACATATGACTTAGAAACAGTTATGCTTCACGAAATTGGACATGTTTTGGGTTTTGCCCATAATGATGAATACGAGTCAATTATGTATTATCAAATTAGTCCATCGGAGAAAAAAGTATTAAATATTTCGGACCTTCAAGGTGCTCAAAAATTATTTCCGGGTGAATTTTTTAGTACCGCAGATAATATTCGAGGATGGAGTTGGGATTGGGAAAATCAATTAGCCTGCTACATCTACTATGATGCTTCTAAAAAACAATCGAAACTAATAGTTCGACATTATAATGGACTAAAATCCTTTACTGAAATAAAACAACATCGAATATTTTCAACTGGTGATAATATCCGAGGTTTAAGCTGGGATATAGAAAGTAACATTTTAAGCTATGTAGTCTATGAAAAAAAAGAAAACAAAACTTATTTATGTAAAGCCAGTTTTGACGGCGAAAATTTAGGACAAGGTCAAAGAACTAATATGTTGAGTTCTGGTGATAATATTAGAGGCTGGAGCTGGAATACTAAGGTTAATAGATGCTCATACATAGTTTTCAATGGAATTAGAAGTGAATTATTTAGAGGACAATTTGATGGCGTAAAATTTAAAGATGTCGGAGTTGTTAATATTGTTAGTACAGGAGACAATATGAGAGCCTGGAGTTGGGATAGATCAAATAATTTCGCATCCTATTTTGAGTATAAAAAACGAGGTAATCAATCCATATTGTATAAAGCCAAATATGATGGAATTGCATTTACAGATCGATATCAATAATTTGAAAATTTAAAATAGAAAAACGTTTTATCATATTGGTTACAGGTAATTGAATTTACAACATTGTTTTATCCTTCTACAAGTTAAGTATGACACAACTCTGCGTCAAAATGTTAACTCACGCAACGTACGCTTAAGAAATGAACCTTCATTAACATTTATTAACGTTCCCAAAAACCTCTACACCTCTCTATTCACAGTACTTACAGTGGTTTTAATCTCAAAATTAGCGGTTCGACTTTTGACCCTGCCGGTTCACAGAAAGTCTTTCAGAAATGGAAGACTTTTTTCTTTGTCCATAATTTTCGTTTCAAGATTTTCATCGGCTCTCTCTACGGACCTGGTCTGGATCATGTCATATTCCGGATCATGTCATATTCCTGTGGACTTGGAAAAAAATCAAGCATAAATTTGGGTTAGTCTGAATAAAAAGAATCCAATATTGGTAACACCTCTAAGTTGCGATCTGAAAGCTTTGATTTTGGCGTTAAATGCTTCGGCAGAGGCGTTGGTACTTCGGTTGTCAAAGTAGTTTAGGATTGTCAGGTAGTGATTCATAATCGTACGATATATC
>JBGCDF010000089.1:0-4839 GCA_045105095.1 Crocinitomicaceae bacterium
GAAAGTTTGAATCATTACCTCGAAGCATTTCATTCCTCGGAAAATTTATCTGACTATTCTCAATTAACGGATTTAACCCATAAAATTTCTGCAGCCTACGCAGTTACAGGACAGCTCGATAGTGCCTTGATATACATGACGTTTTCTAGGGGATACCAAGACAGCGTTGAGAAGCGCCTGAAGGATGCGTTACTCTTTGAAATAGATTTCACCAAAGAGCAGAGTAAGGTAAGTGTCTTAAGAGAGCGATTAAAACGAAAAGATTCAGATTTAAAAAAACGAACGACGATAAGCAGACTCTCTACAGTGATCGGTATAATCGCTTTGACCTTGCTTATTTCGGTAATACTCTATTACAGGCAGAGAAAGAAAAATGCCCTGAAACAAAAGAAAATCGACGATTTATTGAACAAGCAAGGTGAAGAAACCATGTATGCGATGTTGGATGGGCAAGAGTCGGAGAAAAACAGAATTGCGAGTGAACTTCACGATACGCTGGGAAGCATACTTTCAACCGTAAAACTGTACTTCAAATCAATGGACAAAGAAATTGATCAGCTGAAGCAAGAGAACATCGAACAATTCGAAAAGGCGAACGAGTTACTGGATGAGGCCGTTCAAGAAGTAAGAAAGATCTCACATGATTTATCTACTGGCGTTTTGAAGGATCTAGGATTGTTTAGAGCAGTCCAGAATTTGATTAGTAAGATCGAGGGCTCTGGAGAAATCCAAATTGAGTTAATGACGCACGGAACCGATGACGATTTACTGATTGTGAATCAATCGGCAATCTATCGCATTATTCAGGAGTCATTATCCAATACCTTGAAGCACGCGAAAGCCAAAAAGGTGAGCATTCAGCTGAACGTTTTTGAGGATTTGTTCAACTTGATTATTGAAGATGACGGTGTCGGATTCGATGCTAATCAGATGGTAAGCAACATAGGAATGGGCTTGAGAAGTAACAAAGCGCGTGTAAGTAAAATGAACGGGACGTTCAACATCGATAGTGGTAAAGGCATCGGCACTACTATCAATATTGATATTCCTCTGGAAGACAATTCTAAAAAAAATGAAGATGGAAAAGATTAACGTAGTGATCGCAGATGATCACAAAATCATGGTAGATGGAATTGTTTCACTTCTTTCTCGGGAAGAGAATATCGAGGTCGTAGCACAAGTGGATGACGGGACACAAGCTGTTGAATTCATCAAAAACAACCAGGTAGATGTTGCCGTTATGGATATTAGTATGAAAGAAATGGATGGCCCGGAAGCTACTCGAATTATCACCAAGATTTCTCCAAACACAAAAGTGCTGATCCTTTCCATGCATGCGACGGAAGATTATATTGATGAATTATTGGACGCAGGTTGTTCAGGTTACATTCTTAAAAACCGAGGCCAAGAGGAGCTGGTTGAAGCCATCAATCGCGTACACGGCGGAACGCATTACTACGGTCCGGACATCATGAAAAAAATCGTTGCAAGTAGAGGAGATAGAAAGAAGAAGTCCGTGGATCTTCCACCTCAAATTACCGATCGAGAGAAAGATGTTCTTAGGCTCATCGCTGATGGGTTAACCGCTCCGCAAATTGCGAAAAAATTGTTTATTACCGAGAACACGGTGAATACGCATAGTCGTAATATGCGAAGTAAGTTAGGGGTTAAGAATGTGAATGGTTTGGTTCGGTATGCGATTAAGATTGGTTTGGTGGAGTGATTATCTAAGTTGACAATTCTAAAAATCCAATTCCTCACATGTAATGAATCTCCCCAAATCTAAGTACCCCCAAATCCCCAAATCTAACGACCAAAACGCGCTGTGAACCCCCGATCTTTACCAAAAAGATCACACAATGCGCGAACAATACATCAAAGACCTCTACAAACACTTCAACTACTATCCAACATGGTTACCGGGAGTACCACTTGAACTTGGAGACATCGGTATCATTAAAAACGACGAGTTCACGCGAATTTCTTCACTAAAAAACGAAGAGATAGCATTTGAAGTAGTGGAGGACACCACAAAAACACCGCTAGAATTCGCATCCACTGGAGGAGTTACCGTAACAACAAAACTGGCAGGTTCGGCGAAGTTACCAGGAAGTAATCTTGAAGAAATAGACGCAGGGTTCAGTGTAGAATTCAAAAAAGAAAGAGCAACGCTGTTCAAGTTAAAAGGAACGGTTTCTCCGAGTATTTCAGATACCATCAGTCTGGGTAAAGAGATTCTTGCTCGATACAAAAAAGGAGAGTGGGAAAAAGATTGGGTGATTATCACCGAGGTAGTAAAAGCTGAAAGTTCGACCATCATTGTATCAAGTTCAAACGATTCTAAGCTTGAGTTAAAGTCAAAAGCAAAGGTTGGGACCGATGCACTGAAGTTAACCGATGCATCCGCAAATTTTTCAATTGCTTACGACAAAGATGTATCCTTGAAATTCATCGCAACAGGAGGACTAACCCCCTTGTTTCGAGTGATGGGGATAAAAGGGTTCTTTAAAGCAGGATTTGGAACAAAAGGAGGATCTGGTCGAGGAGACTTCTTTTCACCGATAAAAATGGAAAGCAATTCGGGCGGGGAGAGTGCACCAAAGTTTGTGGAGATCAAGCCTAACGTTGAAGACTGAATCAAAGAAGGTTATGGCGAAGAAAGTAAATGTGTTTATCAGTTTTCGTAAAGAAGATATAAAGATTGTGAAGAAGTTTGAGCGTATGTTCGTTGATCATTATGAGTGCGTTACATCATCGTATGTTCGGGAAGATAAGATACCGAATGACCTAAATGACGAAGCTACCTTACAACTGATCATCAAGAATCATATTCAAAATTCATCAATTACGATTGTGATAATTGGCGAAAACACCTACAAAAGCAACTTTGTAGATTGGGAAATCAAAGCTTCGTTGAGAGGCAAGAAAAACGATAGAAAGAGATCTGGACTAATTGGGATTTTTGTGCCGGAGATTACGAATGGTGGTAAGAAGCACAAGAATTTAATTCCAGAGCGATTAGGTGACAACATTAAGGACGGATACGCACATTGCTACGATTGGACAGATGACAAAACGGAGTTCATGATGTGGATTGATCAAGCACTATTCAATCGAAAAAATAAGCAGCCAAATAATAACCGTCTGATGAAAGGCAGATAAGCTACTTAGATTTAGGTATATCAAATCATACTTTCTTGGGTGTTAAAGTATACTCAAATACGCCACATTTGAATCACGCTAAAAACGATTCAGATCATGAGTAATAAAGTCAAAAAAACCAATAACACGAAAACATGTTTCGTGATGATCGGTTACGGAAAACGAACGTATCTCGTCAAGAAGAAAACCCTGCGGAAAATAAACCTAGACAAAACGTACTCCGAAATCATTGAGAAGACCTTCGAAGAATTGAGAAATGAGGGATACAATGTTCATTGTTTCCGAAGTATTGAAAAGAATTCCAAGAGTACAGGGAGTATCGATAAACAGATGTACGAGGATATCTACGAGTCAGACCTGGTGATAGCAGATATTTCAACACTCAACGCCAATGTCATGTACGAGTTAGGAATTCGACACGCTCTGAAACCACACACCACAATTGTAATGTGTGAAAACAAAACGGTACTACCTTTTGACATCAATAGCATCGTGGTGGATTTCTACCAGTGCGAAGAGGATGGGATTCTCACTCATGTACGAGACGAAATAGTAGAAAACCTCAAAACAAAAATTCGCGCGATCCTTGATTCCAAAGAGATCAAAAATGATAGTCCTGTTCATGAATATTTGGAGGGAATTTCGGTTCAAAGGAAACGAGGTAATCCGAAGTTTGTCATGGAGAAAACGGAAGAACAGAGTTCCTTATCTTTCTTCATAGATGAAGCGGAAAAGGCGAAGAATCGAGAAGATTATCGTTTAGCTATTTCATTCATTAAAAAAGCGCTAGAGATCGACAAAAATGATGTGTATTTATTGCAGAGACTCGTTCTTCTCACCTATAAATCAAAGGATCCTGATGAGCTGAGTGCGTTGAAGGGTGCGCTGAAATTATTAGACGAAGAACTACAATATGATCAAAGCATAGATCCAGAAACGCTTGGCCTTTCAGGAGCGGTGTGTAAACGTATCGCCGAAATAGCGAATGACAGAGAACTCCTTGATGAAGCAATCAACTGCTACCAAAAAGGCTATGTGCTTCTGAAGGATTATTACAACGGAATCAACCTCGCTTTTTTATATGTGATACGAGCGGCATATTATCGAGATAATTCTAAAGAGGGTTTTCAAGAAGCGCTATTAGATTATAACATTGGAAAACGAATTCGAAAAGAAATTAAAGAGCTCTGTACCTCTATGACGGAGTCCGAGGATTTTGAAGAGCGATCAGATCGAAGCTGGATCTATTTAACCCTTGCCGAAGTGCACTTTATCGAAGATGAACTGGAACAAGAAAGTCAAATGATTGAAAGAGCAGAGGCATCAACGGAAGGGACGTTCAATTTGTCAAGTTACAAGGAACAGCGTTCGAAATTAACTGCAGCCTTGAAATTATATAACACCAAGAAAGGCGTAGATAAATTTGGCACTTGAAAACTTAATCCAAGCAAAATCAGATAAACATGAGCACTCCCAAACACAAAGTATTCCTCAGTTTTCACAGTGAGGACATCTTCTGTAAAAACGAATTGGAAGCACTTTTTCAGGACTCCGCTGACGTCATCATTTCACGCTCCATGAAAGAAGGCGATATCAGCGATCAACTAAAAACGGAAACCATTCGTCAGAAGATCCGCGATGAATACCTGCGGGAATCAACCGTAACAATCGTTCTCA
>JBGCDF010000090.1:0-21429 GCA_045105095.1 Crocinitomicaceae bacterium
TCTAAATCATATGCGCACAATATTGGAGCGTTGGATTTAGGGATTGTACCTGGATACGCCTACGTCTGGCGAATCAACAATTGGCAAGTATCCGCTTTTGGTGGACTCGGTGCAGTAGTTCAAACCAAAACCTATCGTTTCGAAAATACGACCAGAGGTGTTTTGGGACTTGCCCCACGAGTTGACCTTCGTTTCATCGCTGGGTACTCCAAACCCGATTATTTCTTTTGGGCTGTAAGTGATTTCGACATCAAATCTGTTCGATTCAGAGAGATGCGCTACAATCAAATTTTCTATCGACTAAGATTAGTAGCTGGAATCCGTTTAAAGGAGAAGGAAAAAGACAAGAAGAAAAAGAAATCCTAGAAACCTGAGTTCGATTCTAAAACAGGTATTATTACGCGCAAATTCCCGTTGGTAGGTGATTAGTTTTACCCTCAATCACTAAACGAACGAAGATGACGCAATATAAAAGTAGAAAGGACTTTCTAACGAAAAATCCGAGAGCAAAAGCCTTTGCTGCTCTGGCAGAAGCAACAAATCAACAAAAACGAGTAACCAAGGGAGCGGAACGTTTCACTTCTAATCAATTGGAAGGGAAAGACGTTGTAGTAATTGGTTCTGGCGTTGGCGGATTAACCACAGCTTACGAAATCCTTGCTCAGAATTCTGGAGCAAATGTTACTGTCTTAGAAGCACTGAATCGCACAGGAGGAAGATGTTTGAGTTTGCGCACAGGAGATACTCTAACAGAAGATACTAACAGTAATTTATTCGATTCAACACCCGGAGAAACCCAGGTGGTGCGGTTCAAACGACCTGTTGGTGATGCTGAACCATACTTGAATGCCGGCCCGGGAAGAATCCCAAGTAGTCATAAAAGACTATTGCATTACTTAAAGAAGTTTTCAGTAGAAGTTGAGATATACGTCATGAATTCTGAATCAAATTTGGTTCAAAAAAAAGAAAGCTTTGGTGGTGAGCCTATGGTATACCGAAGATTGGATCACAATACACGAGGTTGGTTAGCACAAATGGTATATCAGAGTGCCGAGGAGCTACTGAAGAAGCCTGAGATGAATATTAATCAGGATGATCTTGGGACACGAGTAATCGAACTTCAAAGTTTGATGACCAGTTTTGGTGAACTTGATGGCGAAGGAATGTATGATGTTACAGCGGGCACACCTGGGTTTGAAAACGGAAGAACGCGCGCTGGATATTCAGTGCTACCAGGTGTAGCAGCTGGAATTGTTGCAGATGTGCTGAGCTTTGACAACTTACTAGACTCCAAGTTTTGGGAAGGAACGAAGTTCTATCAACCAGTTGATTTCCTTTGGCAGCCTACTCTATTCCAACCTGTCGGAGGAATGGATCAAGTGCAACACGCTTTCGCACAACAAGTAGCTTCACTTGGAGGAAATATTCATCTAAACAGTCCTGTAAAACGAATCGATTGGGATAAGGCGAACAAAAAATTCATCATTTCGGTCGGTCAAGTCGGAACGGAAGATTTACTCGAATATAAGGCTGACTATTGTGTTTGCAATTTAGCAATGCCATTCCTACAAAACATTCTTTCGGACGAGCTTCTGAATAATGGTTTTGAACACAGATTCAAGGAAGCACTTGAAGCAGTATATGTTGCTCAGTTTAATCCTACAAGTGCTCCAGGATACGAAGCTCCAGAAGTCGAAGATGGTAAAGAAGCTTATATCCCAAAATTCTTAGCCGATACCACGAAGGTAGGATGGCAAGCGAACAGAGAACTGTGGCAAGGAAGTCCTATCCAACCTGAGTCGATGCAAATAGAGGAATCTGAAATAGGTGTAGTTCCAATTTTCGGAGGAATCTCTTGGACGAATAACGAAATTCAACAGATTTGGTACCCTTCGACAGCCTATCAAGACAAGAAAGGAGTATTGACAGGAGCCTACAACTTCGGGGGAATTGCACAAAAATGGGGAACATGGTCCGTTGATGATCGTTTGAAACTAGCACGTGAAAATGCCAGTAAATTCAATGAGAAATTTGCAGCAGGATTAGAAGACGGTTTAGCCATCGCATGGCAAAACATGCCGCATATTAAAGGTGGATGGGCCTACTGGCAAGCCGTTGGAGATGCTCCATATGCAACCAAACAATTCAATGCCATTGCTCAAGGAACTGGAATTCGCGATGCATCATCTGGTCAATACAGTGATGCATGCTTCTTCATTGTAGGGGATCAAATTTCATCTTTGCCAGGATGGCAAGAAGGTGCTATTGCTTCTGCGATTAATGCCGTAACACGGATGGCACAGCCAGGCTTAGAAATTCCTTATTTAGAGAACTTACCAGATACTCGTTTGATGGTAGAAGGTATCTAGTGAAATATACTAGTGTTTCGATAAACGCGGTGTGAAGTGAATTCAGACCGCGTTTTTTTGAATTAAGTTAAAAGATCCTCGGTAAAAAAAGGCTAAAATCGATAACCAATGTTTAGTCGTATGGCACCATCTAAACCATAGTCGTCAAACATGGAGCGATATGAAAATTCAGGGCCTGGACCCAATTTCAACGTCGCCGAGCTCGTATTTGCGCCAACGTTCAAGTTAGTACCGATATAGGCATTACCAAAAATCTTCACCTGGACACCTAGCCCCCCCATCAATGAAATGTAGTTTTGGTTGTTCTCATATCCAGATTCAGATCCTGCCTGATCGTTGAAGCCTCGAAATTCAACATGATTCCAAGTATAGGTGAAATTTGACATGAGATACATACTGAATCGTTTGTCTAGTCCGAATGGGAAATACTTATGACTCACTTCAGCTCCAAGCATTCTGTTATATCCTTCGATCATCAGAGGATGAATTGTGAAACCTGCTTCTACCTGATGTTTGCTAAATTGAAGTAATGCGGTCGGTGCAATATACATGGATTCAGGACCTTTGATAGCACCTGAATTTATGGCAACACCGAAGTGTACATCGTTAGATTTAGACGACTCTTCCTGAGCAAAAAGATGGCAAATTGAAAATAAACAAACGATTAAAACGGAACTCTTCATTACTAGTGATTTTAGGATTGATAATCCCTAAACGGTACAACTATCAAAATATTTCAATTGATTACCTAGCGAACCGACTTTCACTTGCTCGAATTAACCAATTTGATCCGGATCCTTACAACATTAAAATCTATAGCCGACATTAAAACGCAAAGCTCC
The DNA here is from genome assembly GCA_045105095.1 of Crocinitomicaceae bacterium. Lineage (GTDB taxonomy): Bacteria > Bacteroidota > Bacteroidia > Flavobacteriales_D > Crocinitomicaceae > UBA4466. Next base: position 3,212 of record JBGCDF010000090.1, read on the forward strand.
GTCAAGATAGTACTCACCAAACATCGGAATCCTATAACTTGTTGATGTCGAACTATCAACTCTCCTACTGAAGGTAGTAACACCAAGAGTGAAATTAGTGCCTACGTATGCATTTTTTAAGAATTTCACCTGAAAACCATACCCCCCAGTGAGCGTTAAGAAATCAGTATTTCTTTCATAACTATAAGGAATGCCTGTTGACTGATTTGGAATTTTCTTTTCCCAGTATTGATTTGTGTAAGTGAAATTCGTGACAAAATACATGTTGAATATCTTATCAATTCCATTTGGAAAATACTTGTAGTTCAATTCACCCCCAAGATTTCGATCACCACTGTGGTAGAATGGATGAAATGCGAATCCCAATTCGATCTGATGCTTATTAATGTAAAAAAATCCAGTTGGAGCGATGGTAAAAGACCAAAGATCACCCATTAAACTAGAATTAATCGCAGCACCGAAGTGTTTATCGACTGTTTTTGATTCCTCTTGAGCGAAAAGATTGAAAATTGAGAATAGGCAAATGAATAAAACTGAGTTTTTCATATTAGTGGTTTTAAGGTAAGGTATACCTTAAACGTAATAAAACTCAAACTATTTCATTTGATTACTGAGCGAACTGACTTTCGCTCACTGGAGTTAACCAATTTGATTTGAATTCTTTCAAATTTGAAATCAACGGGTTATACACCTTTGCATCAGAATGACCTCCTATTTCGGAGAAGTGAACTTGCTCCTTGGTACCGTTCTTTTCGATCAAGACCTTCATTCTATCAAAAAAGTCTACGTTTAGTTCTTTACCAACTGCTTTCATGAATTGAACAGACGTATCGATGGAACAGCCTGATGCCATGGATTGCGTCTCATCAACAGCCAAAATAACGAACCAATTTTCTACTACTTCTGCTCCTCCGAACAATTGATTGCCGTGCGAAGCCCATTGAGGAATAAAAATGTCCAATTCTTCGCGAATAAACGCTTGTTCTGACGATGTCAATTCTCGATTGGATTTGTACACCCAAACTTTCGATGATGGAGATAAATTAGAAAGACTCATTTTATAGATCAGCGGCGTTTGCAATTAATTCGGCTACATCGAGGACTTCAATTTCATTTTCTTTGTTGAAATTCTTCACACCGTCCGTCATCATGGTGTTACAGAAAGGACAGCCCGTTGCAATAATATTTGCATTTGTTTCCAACGCATCTTCCGTGCGCTCAACATTGACTTCCTTGTTTCCTTTCTCTGCTTCCTTGAACATTTGTGCCCCTCCTGCTCCACAACACAACCCTTTCGTCTTGCATCGTTTCATTTCTACCATCTCGGCGTCTAATTTCTCAATGAGCGAACGTGGTGCATCATACACATCATTTGCCCGACCAAGGTAACATGGATCGTGGAAGGTAATCTTCTTTCCTTTGAACGTACCCCCATCTTTCAAGGCCAATTTCCCTTGATTGATCAACTCTTGAATTAACTGAGTATGGTGGATTACCTCGTAATTCCCTCCCAACTCAGGGTATTCATTTTTCAAGGTATTGAAACAATGCGGGCAGGCCGTTACAATCTTCTTTATTTGATACCCCTCCAAAATCTGGATGTTCATCATCGCCTGCATCTGGAAGGTAAATTCATTCCCAGCGCGTTTAGCCGGATCACCGGAACAATTTTCTTCCGTCCCGAGAACAGCGAAATCCACCTTGCATTCGTTCAAAATTTTCACGAGCGCCTTTGTAATTTTCTTCGCTCGATCATCAAAACTTCCAGAACATCCTACCCAGAACAAAATTTCTGGTGATTCTCCTGCAGCCATTTTTTCGGCCATTGTTGGTACGTGCAAACTCATATCTTAATCTTCGAAAACTTGAATATTCACTTCTTTTTCTACCAGGTGTGTAAACTTCCCGTCGTAACGAGTAGCTCTCACCATATGATTATCAATCCAATGATAATTTCCTCCTCTCGGTTTTCCCATCACCATTCCGTGATATTTGAAACCATGCTTCTTTAGCCATGTTTCGGTTACTTCACGGTGCTCTTCCACACGCGAAGTAAAGAACGTAATGAAATGACCTTCATCATACCATTCGTTCAAGGTCTTCAATGCATCAGGAAAAGGCTCGCATGTTGCCATTCGCTCTGGCTCTTCATTTGGAACATCTTCCGTTATCGTTCCATCAATATCGATCAAATAATTTTTGATTTCTGGTGGAAGAATGGGAGAAATCGTCTCTCCGTCCACTTCTGCGGCAATCAACTTATCTTCTTGATTCTCCATTACGCTTCGTCTTTCCAATTTAAACGATCCGCAGGGCTAAACTGCCATGGCGCACCATTATTTTCAATATTTGTAAGCATTCCGGTCAGTTCCGTAGGCATCTTAGACTCTTCCATTACCGCATATCGACGTAAATCAACAATGATGGATAATGGATCAATATTTACCGGACATTCTTGAACACATGCGTTACACGAAGTACATGCCCAAATTTCTTCTTCCGTGATGTAATCACCTAACAGACTTTTACCATCATCGTAATCTTTTCCATGTTTTCGGACATTATTTCCGATCTCTTCGATACGATCACGTGTATCCATCATGATCTTACGTGGAGAAAGCAACTTTCCAGTGATATTAGCCGGACAAGAGGATGTACAACGTCCACATTCCGTGCAGGAATAACTATCCAACAAATTTTTCCATGTCAAATCAGTAGCATCCTTCGCTCCGAATCGTTGAGGCTCCGCCGCTCCTTCAGCAGGCGCAGCAAATGGATCAGCCGTTGGATCCATCATCAATTTCACCTCAGTTGTTACAGATTCCATATTCGTGAGACGTCCTTTCGCTTCTAGATTTGAATAGTACGTATTCGGGAAAGCAAACAAAATGTGTAAATGCTTCGAATAAGGAAGGTAGTTCAAGAATGCGAATACCATAGCAATGTGTCCCCACCATCCGATACGCTCGAGAGAATGAAGTGTTGCATCATTGATTCCTCCGAAGATAGCAGGTCCGAGGAACGCGCTAAGACTAAATCCCATTGATCCATCTCCGAGATCCGCTGCGTGTGAAATTCCTCTGTTGTATAATACTTCGTCCGCTCCATTCATCGTAAAAATGCAACAAACAAGAACGATTTCCATGATCAAGATCAAATTGGCATCTTGTTTAGGCCAACCCGCCATTTCTTTCATGTTCAGACGAGGAAGCTTTAGCAAGTTTCTTCTTGAAAGGAAAATGATCGTCGCAATTAGTGCTAAAAACGAAAGAATCTCAATGAAACTAATCATGAAGGTGTAGAACCCGCCGAGAGCTTCTCTGAAAATACGGTGATTTCCAGAAAGTCCATCAACGACGATTTCGATTAGCTCGATTTGCGTGATAACAAATGCCGCATAAATGGCAAAGTGTAAAAGAGCAGGAATAGGACGCGTAAACATCTTTTTCTGCCCCAATGCGACAAGCATCATTGTTTTCCAGCGTTGTCCGCTATTATCAGATCGATCTATGTCCCGCCCTAACTTAATGTTCTGACGAATTTTCAACATATTCCAGGCAAAAAATCCGAATCCTGCCAGTGAGATTATCGCAAACGCTGCAATAGATACCATGAATCGCTAAATTTAATTATTACGCTCTTTCACTACTTCTTTTAGCTCCTGTTCTTCCTCGGGGGAAAAATTCGCTCCCTTTGTTTTGCCGCCAATGACGGAGAAATGGATGTATCGTTCAGGATGCAATTGTAGATCTTTTAAAAGTCGTTGGAGGTCGTCGTTGGTTTCGACCAATTCGGTGTAAAGCGTTTCATCGTTCACAAGCTTAGCCAATGTACCTTCGCCATTTGTTGCTGCGTCGAGCACCGCATTTACTGATTGTAATGTCTTCTGAGCGTCTTCTATTACGCTTTTGAAATCAAGTGTGGTCATTTCGTCGGTCACTTCTTTCACGTTTCCTAAAATATGCTTCACCTGATCGTCGCTTTCTTTAAGTGTTTCTGTGATCGATTGAACATTGCTCATGATACGAGAGATCTTCACACGTTCATCCCCAACCATTGCTTCAATTTGCTCGGCAGCATTACCGAACTTCTTGATCGCAATTTTCACTTCTCGCATGCTTGCTTCAATCTCTGATGTTGCTGTTTCATCCCAGAAAGACTTCACGCCTCTCACCATATTATCAACAGACCCCATCATTGTTTGGAGTTGCTGTGTGATTGGATCGGCATAAGCCTGTACTTGAGAAACCATGTCTACAGAAACTACACCCTGAATCGGACGACTGTTTTCGCCTGGTTTGTAGTAACCATCAGCCGAAACTTCACCCATTTTTATAATGATCCCTTTCGAAAACAAGTCGATACCTCCCGCTTCGATTTCTGATCCTTTTGGAATCTTAAATCCTTCTTTCTGGATGTTGAATTTCATCTTCACCATTTTCAAAGAATCCTTTCCTCCTACGTATTCAACTTCCAGTACCTTTCCGATCTCAACCTGATTGATATAGACCGACGTAGCTGGCGTTACACCACCTGAACTTGGGAAATAAGCGTAGTAAATATCGTCACCTCCGAAGAAACTTCCACCTTTCAAGAAATTGATACCGACAACTAGTAAACCAATCGCCGCGATAGTGGTAATTCCAGTAATGATTTCCTTTGAAAATTTCATGGATCTATTTTTCTGCTAAGTTAACAGCTTTTTGCAAATTAATTCGCTCTCCATTAAGAAACGCAACAACAAAAGCATGTGAATAACCCTGTTCGCGTAATTTTCGTTGATATTCAGTTGCGCCCTTTACGTCATTATCGAATGCACCAAAGGTGTACTTGTACAAACCACCGTGTTTATACTCAAGAACACTGTATCCTTTAAACTTCGGATCGGTGAGTGAAATAGGTTCGGTTGCCGTCTCTACTTGCACTCTGAAAATGACTACATCTTCCTTCTCTTCTTTTCGAACTGGCGGTTCAGGATCAATCGGGATTTCGATTGTTGGGCTTTCTTCTAAAACTTCTTCTACTGCGGTCTCTCCGTTCGTATCCACTTGTCCTTCCACTCCTTCCAGTTCATTCTTGTATTTCTCGAAGGCGGTGAACATCGCTCCTGCCATTTGACGCTGCGTTGTTGAATCAGATAAAAACTTCTCTTCTTTGGGATTGGTTAAGAATCCTGTTTCGATGAGAACACTCGGCATGGTTGTTTTGTACAAAACGAGAAATCCAGCTTGTTTCACTCCACGATCGTATCGACCCAAAGCCTTGAATTCTGATTGTAGTTTGTCCGCAAAACTGATGGATTGATCCAAAAACACACTCAATTGGATCTGTCGCGCGATGATTGCATCAGGTGTCATTTGAAAATCTTCGTATTTCTTTCCACCGTCTTCTTCGAGATGAATCGTTGCGTTTTCACGTGCAGCAACTGCCTGCTGAGATTCCGTTCTATGCAATCCCAGTACGTAGGTTTCTGTACCAAAGGCTGCAGCACTTGCCGCATTCGCATGAATACAAATGAACAAATCAGCTTCGTTACGATTAGCGATTTTCGCTCGTTCATCGAGTTCAACAAAGACATCTGTTTTTCGCGTATAGATCACTTTGATGTGGGGATATGTATTTTCAATTTGTTCTCCCAGCATAAGGGCCATGGAGAGGCAAACATGCTTTTCATGAGCATGTGCACCATGGCATCCAGGATCTTTACCTCCATGCCCAGCATCAATGACAACTGTTTTTAGTGTGGCAAAGGAAGCTTCATCACCTTGAGCGAGGGTATTTGGTGCACTCAGAATGGTAATCAATGTTAAAAACACGATCATGCAACGACCAACCTTTATATTTTCCATCATTTCAATGTAATTTTAATAGTTTTGCCCCGTTAAACAAGTCAACTAACAAAGTAACGAGCATTTCTTGTTCAAAAAGCGTTCCATATACCAATTTATACTCTGTGCATTGTTAATAATGTCCTTTGACAATGTTAGTTACGCACAAGAATCTACCGAACGTGACACACTTGTGATAGAAAAATCGGATTTGGACTCCCCCATCTTCTTCAGCGCAAGAGACTCTATCTATTCTGATATACGAAACAAACAAGTTCATTTATACGGCGATGCCAAGGTCGATTATGGAACCACAAATATGAGTGCTGGGTACATCATGATTGACATTGACAAGAACGAAGTATTAGCGACTTACGATTACGACAGTGATTCGAACAAAGTGGAGTTCCCTGTATTCAAGGATGGAGGTGATGAAATCAAGGCAAGCACGATCCGCTATAATTTCAAAACGGAAAAAGGATTTATCGAGGAAGTTGCTATCGTTCAGGACGAAATGCACTTGCACATGGAAGTAGCGAAACGTCATGCGAACGAAGAAGTTCACTTCATGAGAGGACGATTCACAACCTGTGATCTGGAAGAACCCCACTATCATTTCCAGCTTTCCAAAGCAGTTTTGGTTCCCAATAAGCGCATTGTTACTGGTCCCATGAACCTTTGGATCGGTGGTGTGCCTACTCCACTTGGTTTGCCTTTCAGCGTTATTCCTCAGGCCGAGGAGAAATCGAAAGGACTGATCTTCCCACAGTTTGTTCCACTTTCTTCATTCGGGTTTGGAATTCAAGACCTTGGATATTACATTCCGATCAATGACAATCTGCAAACAACATTTTACGGAACACTCTACAGTCGTGGAAGCTGGGGAATCAGAAATGTCACGGATTACGCAAAACGCTACGGATATCGCGGTAGCTTGAATGCTGGATTCCAGCAATTCCGATCAGGATTCCCATCAAATACCAACCAGAACAAGTTTTCGCTTGCCTGGAATCATTCAAAGGATACAAAGTCGAGTCCTTACTGGGGCTTTACGGCTGGGGTTAACTTCATCTCAGATAACAACACTCAGAACAACCTTGATCCAATCAACGAACAATACTTCAATAACACGTTAACTTCCGACGTCAATCTCACCAGAAGATTTCCGAATATTCCTATACTCAGTGCTGGGATGAAAATTCGAATGCGTCAGAACTCCGTATCTAAAAACGTGACGCTGACAAGCCCCGTTGTGAATGTGAACGTTACTCGATTCTTCCCCTTGAAAAAGCTCGTGAATGGATCAAAAGGATGGCGTCAGATCTTTTCACGCTTTGGGGTTACCTACAACTTTGAAGGGCAGAACCGTGCCTTATTCGCTGATTCACTTCTCACCAAAAGAGATTTAGCAGGAATCAATAATGAGTTTTTAAATGGCTTCAGCCATACTTTTAACCTTCAAACCACGGCGAGTTTCTTCAAAAACACCGTGAAGTTGACTCCATCATTGCGATATGGAAACAAAATGAATTTCCAACAAATAAGCAGATGGGAAAATGCAGCGAACGATAGTTTGATCACTGATCAGCTTCCGACATTTGGAATGGCACATGACCTTACATTCAATGCACAACTAACTACAGTCGTATACTCTTATTATCGATTTATTGGTAAGAACAAACCACTGGTTAGGCATGTTTTAACTCCTTCTTTTGGATTCCGAGAAACTCCAAACCTCAACGAGGCTTTTACTCAAACTTTAGCCTACGGAGTAAATAATGTAGATACAATTGTTTATTCTAATTTCGAACAAAGTGCATATGCGGTCAGTCAAACACGAGGACAACGACAACTTACGTTCGGATTCAACAACACATTAGAACTGAAGCGCAAAAGTGACAAAGACACAGTTGATGGCTTCAAGCGCACTCGATTAATCGATGCCTTTTCCATCACAGGAAACTACGACTTCCTGAAGGATTCTAACAACCTGTCGAACATCTCACTAAACCTCAGAATTAGTCCAGTGAAATGGCTGAATTTTGTTTCGACTTCTTCATTTAGTCCATACGGTTGGAACGAGACTACGGGAGCCACGACGAGTGAATATGCGGTGAATTCTAATGGTCAACTGGGACGATTTATCAGTAGCAACTTCACCACAACCGTGACCTTAACCTCTCAACAAGGACGAGAGGAAATCAAAAAAACACAGGATAGAATCGAGGAAAACTGGACATCCGATTACGCTTTCTTCGCTTTGCATCCAGAGCATGCTATCAATTTCAATATTCCCTGGAAGGTAACGCTGTCTCATGTTTATCAGCTTAGTGCAAACCAGAACATTAGCACTGCTTCAAATGATCGATTCAACCAACTTCAAACTTTGATGGTCACTGGAGATGTGAGTTTTACCAAACGCTGGAAATTAGCCACGACGACCAACCTTGATTTAGCGACAGGACAAATCACGAACTCTCGATTCACACTGACGCGTGACATGCACTGCTGGGCCTTGGCATTTCATTACACACCAATTGGTTTGAATAAAAGCTTCCTCTTTAGCATCCGATCAACGTCGATGTTGTTTAAGGATGCAAAGATTGACATTAGAAGACCACCAGCTTTCTTGTAAGCATAAATTCTTTCAGAAAACTGTATTCTTCTTCAAGAAGTATAAGAAAATTTGTATTTTTCTCACTGTGATAGACTTTGATTTCACAAATACTAACCATCCAGAACCGGGACGCGTAATGGTCTCCGAGCCTTTCCTGAACGACACATTCTTCACGCGTTCAGTTGTTTACCTGTGCGATTACTCTCCAGATGGAAGCTTTGGTTTTGTGCTAAATAACTTCATGGATGCAGATATTCGTGAACTTATTCCTGATTTTCCAGACGTCGAAGTTCGCGTAAGCATAGGCGGACCTGTTGATAAGAGTAATCTTTTTTACATCCACTGTCTCGGAGATGAAATTCCCAATTCTCAGAAAATTGCAGGTGACCTTTTCATCGGAGGAAACTTCGACGCAGTAAAAAAAGTGCTCACTGAAGATAAGGCACATGCGAAATTTTTCCGATTCTTTATCGGCTATTCTGGTTGGGACAAAGGACAGTTGGAAAGCGAACTTGAGGAAAAATCGTGGATCGTTTTGAACAACTATACCGACGATCAAATTCTGAACGACGGTAATGATAACCTCTGGAAAGATCTGATGGCCAAAATGGGTGGAAAATTTGAGGTGATGGCAAATTTCCCGAGGAACCCTTCTGACAATTAATCTTAGATTGTGCATTGAGGCTCTCGAAATGCACTTCGACTCCGCTCAGTGCACTTAAGGTTTATCTTCGAAACAGAACTTTTCAATCTTTCAAATTTTTCAATCACAGTTATGTGTATTTTTGTTGTTCAACGAAGTAATCAATGAAAATTCAAGCGCCGTTAGCAGAGCGTATGCGTCCGAAGAAATTGGATGAATACAAAGGACAAGATCATCTTTTGAAAGAAGGTGCTTCTCTCCGCCGCGCTTTGGATTCAGGATTGATTCCATCTATGATTTTCTGGGGACCTCCTGGCGTTGGTAAAACGACGCTCGCTTTCTTGATCGCTTCACATCTGGATCGACCGTTCCATACCTTGTCTGCCATTTCATCTGGTGTAAAGGATGTGCGAGAAGTGATTCAAAAAGTGGAATCAGCGGGTATGTTCCAGCAGTCAGGAACGATTCTTTTCATTGATGAGATTCACCGTTTTTCGAAAGCGCAACAAGATTCATTGCTTGGAGCTGTGGAAAAAGGAATTGTCACGCTAATTGGCGCTACAACGGAAAACCCATCTTTTGAAGTGATTTCTGCCTTACTTTCTCGTTGCCAAGTATACACGCTCAAAGGACACACAAAAGATTCTCTAACAGAAATCTTGCATACAGCTATTGCACAAGACGAAAAGCTCAAAACAAAGAATATTGAATTAAAGGAGATTGAGGCTTTATTGGCCATTTCTGGAGGAGATGCACGTAAGTTGCTGAATGTCTTCGAAATCATCATTGGAACATTCAAGGATCAATCGGACATAGTCATTGATAATGCATTGGTGAATGCTACCGCACAACAGAGCGTTGCTTCTTATGATAAAGATGGTGAACAGCATTACGATATCATTTCAGCATTTATCAAGTCTATTCGTGGAAGTGACCCCAATGCTGCCGTTTATTGGCTGGCTCGCATGGTTGAGGGCGGTGAAGACCCCAAATTTATTGCTCGAAGATTGATTATTTCAGCATCTGAAGATATAGGATTAGCCAATCCAAATGCCTTGTTAATTGCGAATTCTTGCTTCCAAGCAGTGCAAACTGTCGGATGGCCGGAAGGGCGAATTATTCTCTCGCAATGTACCATCTACTTAGCAAATTCACCCAAAGGAAATGGCTCGTACATGGCAATTAATCAGGCTCAACAACTCGTTAAACAAACTGGAAACCTCGGAGTCCCTCTTCCACTCAGAAACGCCCCTACAAAGTTGATGAAAGAATTGGGGTATGGCCAAGGTTACAAGTATTCGCATAGCTTCCCTGGAAATTTTGCGCAACAGGAATTCTTACCTGAAGAGATATCAGGAACGAACTTTTTCACTGCGGGCAGTAACTCACGAGAGAAAGACGTAGAGGAAAACATCAACCGTTTATGGGGTAATAAATACAAGAAATGATTTTCGCAGCGTTTGCATATTACGTCCTTGTGATTCCCTTATCACTTCTTCCCTTGCCCGTACTTTATCTGTTCACGGACTTTTTCTATTTGATCATCATTACACTTTTTCCTTACCGCAAAAAGGTCATTGATCAAAATTTGAAGCGTAGTTTTCCCGATTTGAGCGATCAAGAACGAAACAAGATCAAACGAAAATTCTACCGTCACTTTACGAACATTCTGGCTGAAGGAATCAAGAACCTGACTATTTCAAAGTCTTCCCTCAATCGACGATTCACCGTTCGTAACTCTGAAGTAATGGAGGAACTAGCCCAAAAAGGTAAAAATGTCTTGCTCGTCTCTGGACATTACAACAATTGGGAGTGGCTGATCACTTCTCAAGCCCTACTCTTTCCGTTTAAGGCTTACGGGATTGGAATGCCTCTTAGCTCGAAATTTTGGGACAAAAAAGTAAACGAACGTAGATCTCGCTTTGGGATGAACGTGATCCACGCAGGAAATTACCGCGAAGCATTGGCCGAAGAAACAGAGCTTCCAAAATCAGTATTGGTGCTATCGGATCAATCTCCAGGGGATTCAAGGCGAAGCTATTGGATGGAATTCCTGAATCAGCCGACCGCTGTGTTGTTTGGAGCAGAAATGATGGCCAACGAACTGGATTACGCCGTTGTTTATTTCACAACTCACCAGAAAAGGCGAGGACACTACGAAATGGAACTCCAATTAATTACAGACGATGCAAAAACCTTATCTTGGGGCGAAATTACCGAGAAACACGTTCATCTCCTGGAGAAGGAAATCCTCGAAAAGCCAGAACATTGGTTGTGGTCACACAAAAGATGGAAGCGCGAAGTTCCTCAAGATTTAGATCAACTCAAACAACAACAAATTGAAAAATTTACGACCAGGTATCGTTCTTAGCCTTCTCTTTTTGATCGTTTCACTTTCATCTTACGGTCAGTATCGAACAAAGAAATACATCCGAAAAAACAAAAAAGCACCTACTCTTTTTTGCAATGATGCAAAGGTATACGCAAGAGGTTTACTTGTTGAGGGAGAGCGAATTTTCACCGGTAACTCTGACGGAAAACTGTATTATTTCAACACGGAAAAAGAAACCGTTCAAATGCTTTTTGGATTAGACAATTTCGTTGAGATGCGGGATGTTGAGCGTTCTGGTGATTTCATTATGGGAATACAGAGCGGTGAAACGGGAAAATTGGTTAGAATAAGCAACGGCGGTGTGACCAAAATCATTCAACCTGACATTTGGGAAGGCGTCTTTTTAGACGGAATGGATTTCGTTGGGAAACGGGGTTTCATGATGGGAGATCCTATAGAGGGAAAGCTCAGTTTGTTTCATACAAATGACGGAGGCTTGAACTGGACGAGATGCGAAGGCGAGGTTGAAGCTATTAAGGACGAAGCTGGCTTTGCTGGGAGTGGCACGAATGTTCAGGTGTTAAATGACAGCACCTACGTCTTTGTCACTGGAGGAAAACAAAGTCGCTACATCAAAAGCACGGATAATGGAAAAACATGGAATGATGTTGTATTGCCTTATTATCCAGGAGATGGATCAGGTGCGTTTTCTATTCATTTCGCCAATGACAGCATAGGAATGATTGTAGGTGGAGATTACTTGCATCCTGACCTGAAACTAAACACCTGTTTTTATACACAGGATGGTGGTGAGAGTTGGTTTAACCCGAAAAATTCACCTCGTGGCTATCGCTGTTGTGTTTTTGAAAAGAATGGAATTTTCTACTGCTGCGGACGCAATGGAATTGATTTCTCACAAGACGGAGGAGTCAATTGGACGGCTTTTGCCAATGGAACATTTTTCTCTCTGGGAGCGAATGATGAACAGCTTATCGCTACCACCAAAGAAGGTAGAATTCAGCTCTTCAAACTAATCGAATAGTTTAGAAAGAATCTAATTTTCGAAATGATTACTTTTGACCGTCAAAGAGACGCTAACTAACAACGAATACCAATAATGGGCATTGCTTTAGGAGTTGATATTGGAGGGACGAACACCGCATACGGATTATGTGATGAAACGGGAAATGTCTTGTACGAAAGTTCAGTACCAACGAAAAACTTTGAAACGGCAGAAGAACTAGTAGATGCCATCCATTCAGACCTTACTGATAGAAGCTTGATTGATTCCATTCTTGGAATTGGTATTGGAGCGCCTAATGCAAACTATTATACTGGAAATATTGAATTCGCCCCGAATTTATCATGGAAAGGTGTTACCCCGATAGCTCTGCATTTTGAACGTGCATTTGATTTACCAACCCTTCTCACCAATGACGCTAATGCTGCTGCAATTGGTGAATTGGTATATGGGAACGCTAGAGATTTAACTCATTTCGTTACTATTACTCTCGGAACAGGTCTGGGAAGTGGAATCATCATCGATGGTAATCTCTTATATGGTCACGATGGTTTTGCAGGAGAGTTTGGTCATATTCAGGTTGTAGAAAATGGAAGACTTTGTGGTTGCGGAAGGACAGGATGCCTAGAAACATATGCCTCCGCGACAGGAGTTGTTCGTTCCATCTCCGAATTGGATACTCCCAATAAACCCAGTTCGAAACTTTTAACATTGGAAAAACCGAGTGCCCGCAATGTCTTTAATGCCGCCGAAGAAGGCGACCTTTTTGCGCAGGAAATCATTGATTTCACAGCCGAAATTTTAGGGAGAGCACTGGCCAATTTCACTTGTTTTTCAAGTCCTAAAGCATTTGTGCTATTCGGAGGCATTGCTCAAAGCGGCCCAAAGTTCGCCAATCAAGTAAAGAGCTACATGGAAGCATCCATGTTGAATATCTACAAGAACAAAGTGGAGGTGAGAATTTCCTCACTACACGATGTAAACGCTGCTGTACTTGGAGCTGCCTCTCTTGTTTGGAATGAGCGTAAAAAATATCAATAGCCGTTTTCCTTACTGCATCTGTCATTATCCGTTCTGATGATTCATTTCAGAACTTCGCCCCTTGATCGTAAATTGAACGATCTATTGCGAAAATGAACTCGTTTCACGCGTTCGTTGAATTGTCCCAAAACGTCAAGTAATTGACTGTATTTTCATACTGAATTCGCTTTGTTTAGGTAGAAGATGAGGCCTAAAATTAAGGGGTTCGAATTCTACTTACTACTATGTTTTTACTAACCGCTCACAATGTGAGTACAAAAAACACTTTATGAAAATTTTACTGATTTCGGGGCTTTCAGCACTCTTTTTGTTTGCCCACACTTTCGCAAATGCACAATGTCAAGCAGACTACAACGGCGACGGAAATATTACCGCAGCTGATCTAGGTTCATTCTTAGGCGACTATTCACTCGGTCCAAATTGTGTGCAGTGTGACTTAAATAATGATGGAAATGTAAATCAACAAGACGTTACCTTATTTCAAGGGTATTTCGGTGCGAGTTGCGCTACCATACCTCCTATTTGCCAGGCCGACTACAATTCTGACGGAGTTGTGACAGCATCTGATTTAACGGCATTTCTCGGAGACCTTTCTCTGGGACAAAACTGTGTTCAATGTGATCTTAACGGAGACGGAAATGTAAACTCAGGTGATGAACTCGTTTTGCAGGGAGTTTTCGGAATCTCGTGATCGGTAGGTTGCCAAGGCGACTATAACAATGACGGGGTAATTACTGCCGCTGATTTAACGGCATTTCTTGTCGATTATGGACTCGGACCAAACTGTGTACAATGTGACATGAACAATAATGGTGTTGTGGATCAGGCAGACGTAACAACTTTCCAAGGTCTTTTCGGAGCGTCTTGTGCTACTATCCCAACAGATTGTCCAGCCGATTACAACGGTGATGGAATAATTACTTCAGCTGATTTAACGCCTTTCTTAGCGGATTACGCGCTCGGACCAAACTGTGTGCAATGCGACTTAAACGGTGATGGGAACGTGAATCAAAATGATGTTACCTTGTTCCAGGGCTTATTTGGAACTTCGTGTAACAATCCGACTCCTCCTACTTGTGTTGGCGATTACGATGGTGACGGTGTCATCACTTCTTCTGACCTCACGCTATTCCTTGCAGATTATGCCTTAGGACAAAACTGTGTGCAGTGTGACATCAATGGCGATGGAATCATCAATAACAACGATGCGAATGCCTTCAAAGCAATCTTCGGAACAAATTGTCCACAGCCAAATACATGTCCCGACTACAATAATGATGGAATCATCAATGCTAGCGACCTTACTCTATTCCTTAACGATTATGCACTCGGACAAAACTGTGTAATGTGTGACATTAATGGAGATGGTGTTGTAAGTCCTATGGACGCAGACTTCTTTGTTACACTTTTCGGTACTAAATGTGGAAAAAAAAAAAAAAACCTCGACATCAATGAAACTGAAACGACTGCAATTGGATTAGCTCTCTACCCAAATCCAACGAGCGACGGTGTGAACATCATGTTAAATAACGGAACAGCAATTAACTCCCAAAATACGCTGTACGTTATGGATGTTTCCGGAAGAGTAATCGAACAACTTGATTACAATTTAACGAACGGAATCATTCGTCTGAATGTTCAAAATTTTGAGTCAGGAACTTATTTTATCTCTCTGATGACAAACGAACAACACTATCAATCAAAGCTGGTTGTGAAATAACCCCTACCATTTGAAACAAAGAAAGCCACGCGAATTATTCAGTTCGTGTGGTTTTCTGTTTACAAGCTAACTCATTTTTTTATTAGTTTGTACGCTCCAATATTCAATAGAATTACTCGATTGGAAAAGGAACCATTGTAAACCTTATCTTGCCTAACAAATACTTTGTCAATGCATAAAGCGCTCATTATAGAAGATGAAGAGTTCATCCGTAAAGGCTTGATTAAACTGGTAGAAGAAATAACTTCAGAAATATCCATTGTTGGAGAATGCAGTTCGGTAAATGACGCCCTCATTTTGATGAATGCCTGTAAACCAGACTTGGTCTTTTTGGATGTCAATTTAGCCGATGGAAACGCGTTTGAATTCCTCGATAAAGTAGAACGAGTGGACTTCAATATCATCTTTATCACTGCCCATGAGGAATTTGCGTTAAAAGCACTCAAAAAAGATGCAGTAGATTACATTCTGAAACCTGTGAATCGCGATGAGCTAGCTTCCGCCATATCGAAAGTGTTGCGCTCTTCGAATGTCAATTATGCTAGCCCAAATAACCTCAGAAGTTGGCATGAGGAAAATGGAAAAATCATCCTGCGATTAAGCGATGGCTACCAGGTGATCTCATTAAGTGACCTCATGTATTGCAAGTCAGACAGAGGCTACACTACTTTTTACATGAGCAACGGAAGTTCATATATGGCTTCTCGCCCTTTAAAGAAATTTGAAGAAAAACTCCCTGAAAATCAATTTTACCGAGTTCATAAATCCTATTTCGTGAATATGGCCTACATCGATAAGTACGACAGAAAGGGATTTGTTCTGTTGAATGGCGGTGCGGAGGTCCCTGTTTCCAATCGGAAAAAGGAAGAATTCCTCACCTTTTTTCTGGATAGTCAGAATTCCTCATCTTAGGAAAATCTTGTTGTAGGGCACTTATGCTAAAACGGATTAGTTTTTGCATCTTTGGTTCCGAATAAGTAACTATGAATAAACTCATTTTTTTTCTAGCGTGCGCCATTACATTCGGTGCAAACAGTCAAGTAGACGAGCTTCGCCGTGGTCAAGATCAGCGAAAAAAATACATCACTCGTGACGCCAAAGCAGGGGCTTTCTCCAAAACATTGTATGTGAATCCCTTCGTTGGAACTGGAGGTCACGGGCACACCTACCCTGGTGCAACAGCACCATTTGGAATGATGCAGTTAAGTCCTGATACGCGTTACGAAGGATGGGATGGCTGTTCTGGATATCACTACTCGGATTCGATCATTTATGGTTTCAGTCATACACACCTCAGTGGAACAGGTGTTCCTGATTACTGCGACCTTTTACTTGTTCCTCAAACAGGTAGTCCGAAAATGGAACCGGGATACTCATCGGAAAGAGGATATGGATCACGCTTTTCTCATGACCAAGAAAACGCACATCCTGGATACTACGATGTCAAACTGCTTGATGAAGATATCGATGTTCGACTGACAGTTAGCGACCGCAGTGGTCTGCATGAATACACGTTCAACGATCCTGATGGGAAACGATTTATTCTAATTGATTTGGATCACCGTGACAGAGTCCTCAAGAGTGAACTGAGCATCGTCAATAAAACGACTGTCCAAGGGTTCAGAACTTCTGAAGCATGGGCGAGCGAACAACATTTCTACTTCCACTTGGAGACAAGTGTTCCTTTCCAAAAAGCGCGAAAAGTAAAACGAGGAGGACAAAATAAATTGCTCCTGATCTTCCCGAAAGGAACTTCCACTGTGATGGTCAAAGTTGGAATGTCTGGTGTAGATCGAACAGGGGCAAAAAAGAACCTTGAGCAAGAAATACCGCATTGGGACTTCAATCTCTTGAGAGGAGAAGTAAACAAAAAGTGGGAAAATGAACTGAGTCGAATTGAATTCACTTCGAAGAGCAAGGAAACCATGACGACTTTTTACACGGCGTTGTATCATGCGTTTTTAGCTCCAAACGTATTCAGTGATGTGGATGGAAGATACCGCGGAAGAGACAATGCCATTCATCAATTAGCGGAAAATGAAGGACAGAACTATACTGTATTTTCACTCTGGGACACCTACCGTGCAACACACCCGCTCTATACCTTGATCCAACAAGATCGCACCATCGACTTCTTGAATACCTTTGAACGTCAATTTGACCAAGGAGGGGATTTGCCCGTTTGGGAACTGGCAGCAAACGAAACGGAATGTATGATTGGTTACCACAGTGTTTCAGCTATTTCTGATGCTTACGTTAAGGGATTAGGTCGAACAACGGAACGAACAATCAAGCCTTCCAAATTTCTTGAAATGATGGTCTCAACATCCAATTTTGATGAATTCGGGAAAGAGAGTTTCGGTCGCAGAGGATATATCGATGTTGCCAATGAACCAGAATCGGTCTCAAAGACGTTAGAATACGCTTACGACGATTTCTGTATCGCTCAGTTCGCTCGAAGCATGGAAAACGCAGACGACAATCTTATTAAAGAGTATACTAAGCGCAGCATGAACTTCATCAATGTTTTCGATCCGCAAACTAAGTTCATGCGAGGACGAAGAAGCAGTCAATGGTTCAGTCCGTTTGATCCTGCAGAAGTGAACTTCAATTACACAGAAGCGAATAGCTGGCAATATTCGCTGTATGCTCCTCATGCTGTGGGTGTGCTCACGGAGTTACTCGGAGGAAAAGATTCACTAGAAATGTGGCTAGATCGTCTATTCACAACTAAAGCGAATTTATCGGGGCGCCATCAGGTAGATATTACAGGACTGATTGGTCAATATGCGCATGGAAATGAGCCTTCTCATCACATGGCGTATTTGTACAACTACACCAATGCTCCGCACAAAACGCAGGAGTACATCGACCGAATTTTAAAGGAAATGTATTCCACTCAGCCTGACGGTCTATCCGGGAATGAGGATTGTGGTCAGATGTCATCTTGGTATGTCCTAAGCGCGATGGGAATTTATCAAATTGCTCCAGGAAATCCGTATTACGAAATCGGAAG
>JBGCDF010000091.1:0-2632 GCA_045105095.1 Crocinitomicaceae bacterium
TGAAGCCTTGGAGCAATCCTACAATACAGAAATCGAGGTGGAAGTCCACGGAACGAAGAAAATGGTCAACCTGCGCGGTTTCATCGACCGAATTGATCGAGTAGGAGATAACATCCGCATCATTGATTACAAAACGGGGAAAGTCAACGATAAGGATGTCGCACTTCGTCGCATGGACACGGCAGATGAGTTGATTGTTGAATCGATGGGGAAAACGAAGCACGTGCTTCAATTACTTATGTACGCGTATTTGTCCAAGCAGAAGCATGGAGTGATTCCCACGTCGAGCATTATTTCTTTTGTATCGAATGCCAATGAGCCGTTTAAGCTTAATACGCAGCAAATGAATTTGGAAGAGATGATAGAGAATTTCCCGAAGTATATTTCACTGATTTTGGAGGGGATTTATGATACGGATGTTCCGTTTGTGCATGATACGAGTCAGTATTTTAGTTATTGTCAGTATTGTGGGTAGTTCACTGTTTGCTTGGCATCTTCCACAAGAAGTAGCCCTCATGTAAGAATGACCGTAAAGACTGTACTTTGGAAATCAACAATGAGCTAAGTCCATAGATTATAGTTTTACGATCTTATGCATGTATCCATCGATTCGAAGTATGTACAGTCCTGCCTTGATATTGTGTAAATCAATGGTGAAATTTTCACTTTCAATGTTCGTCTGGAACAAAATTTTACCGAACTCATCCAATAGTTCCAATGTTTCCCCAATTAGTTCTTTATTTATTTCAAGGGAGACTTCATCGTTAAATGGGTTGGGGTATACCCTTCCGAAGTAGTTCGAGGTATTGTCGTATTCAGGTATTGAAGCGAAGGGAAAACAATTGAGTGTGTCCAAGTCACCGACGAATAAGGTATTCCAAGTCGTATTTGTAATGATTGGAGGATTGAAGTCAAAATAGATTTCAACTTTATTCTCGATAATGGTGCTGTGAGGAACATTTGGAGCTGGATTAATCTTGAAAATCACATAACCGTGGCTTAAAGGCTCATTGGAAAGACTATCGGGAAGAAGTATGCTATCGAATTCGAATTTTAGCACATTTTGAGAAAGTCCTTTCATGAGTACTTCATGACTTGCGGCTAACAGTTGCACTGATGAAATATCAAGCGTTGTATCGAGAGAATCTATAATAGCAATGTTAATCGCTTCGGAGTTTCCTGTATTTTGAAAGCGAACGGTGTAGGTGAGACTCTCATCGTATTCGATATACTTTTCATCGCATTTTCCAAGAGGGTAAACTTGTTTATCATTTGGATCGTATCCGTTCAATACTGGATGGACGTATGTCTTATTGTTGTCACTACTATTCGCGTCGTTTAGCGTCGGATTAATCGATGCTTCTAGTGTGATGGAATCTCCAATTTGTGCTGAAACAGAAGTGTTTAAGGTCAATTGCGGAGTAAAGTGTGCCGAGTCAAAGTATAGTTGAGGGAAATTCCATGTCAGGGTATCTCCTGAAATAGATGATGGAGTGGGAATCGAACTAACAAAACTTACGAGTGAGTCTAATATCAAATTTACCTCACCAGATATTGGAACACAACCCGAGTTGAAAGCGTCCAATGAAACATTTACATCAAATCCAGGTCGGAAAGTTCCTGCAATGACATGAGCGGTAAGATCATATTCGCTGCTCGAACTAGGGGAGGAAATAAAGATTGATTCCGTAATGCTTTGTCCAAGTGAATCTGTGATGGTGCATGTTTTCATTCCTCCAGAATTGAAAATCTGCGAGGGATTCATTGGATCACTAGAGTTTTGCCATGAATACTGAATTGGAGGAGCTCCATTAGAGGCAATTGCCTGACCCGAGGCTAAAGCACTCGAACAATTCAGATTACTTATGGAATCAAAGGTCAAGCTAAGATTTCCAAAACCAACACCATTATTTTCTAACAACGCCAAACAGTTAACAGGATAATTATTAATCGATGTAAAAAAGCCTCCAATCAATATTTGCCCAGACGATCTCAAGTAAGAAGTTCTTATTTGATTAGCGTTCATCACCAAAGGGGTAAAGGTAGTATCGATAGCACCATCTTCTAAAACACGAGCGAAGGCGTTCTGAGGCCCAGCTAAGAAGTAATATCCCCCAATAATAATCTTGTTGTCAGGCTGTACACATAAATTTGTGACAGTTGCTGGCCAGCTATCATTAATAACACTCGTAAATCCGGTGTACAAACTTCCGTTTGTCTCTAAAACAGCCATTGCGGTTGCTGAGGTTCCATTGTAATTGAGAAAACCACCTCCAACGATGAGGCGATTCCCAAAGGACTTTATGGTCTGGACAGAACCTGTGAAGCCCGTACCCGAATTAAAGCTGGGATCAACACTACCATCTGGATTGAGACAAACGATTCTATTGTGTGTATTCCCATTATATTGAGTAAAGTAACCTCCAACGTAAATTTTCCCTTGAGGGCTGTAAAAAATCGTTTCGACTTCGTCGTTAAATCCAGCGCCTATGTTGAATGTATTATCGATTGTTCCATCTTCGTTGAGTCGGATGATGTAATTCCATGTTTGACCATCGAAGGTTGTAAAGTCTCCACCTAAGAGGATTTTATTATCGGGCTGTATTTCGATGCATGTAACATACGTAACTGG
>JBGCDF010000092.1:0-3202 GCA_045105095.1 Crocinitomicaceae bacterium
GGACTTCGATAGAATGAGGTAAAGGGATTTCGGGCTTCGAGAGCCTCAGCCCTCGAACTCCTTCTTCCAAATTTTACGTGGAGGGCTGAGCAAGCCGTTGCAGAGCAACAAGGAATGTAAACGTCAGTTTCATTCTACCGAAGTCCGTCTTTAATCAAGACCCTCCCCGTCCATTGCGTTTCTTCTCCTCGATCCAAATAGACATATATCGCGAGGCTTGGTGAGATTCTTTTTGAAGGATTAAACTCACCAATGATTTACTCCGATGACTTTCCAAGTCAGCCAATTGATCTAATGAATTATCCAGTTTTTCCATAAACATCGATTGTGTAAACCGTTCTTGAAGCAGGTCATACCCAAGTTTTCGCGCGTTTTCCCATTCCTGTTCGTTCGAATATAGTAAGGCCGCTTTATCGGCAAACAACTCGGGATTATCTTCAATAAAACCACCCCACAACCCATTAGTCATTCCTTCAGCGCCAATATTCGTTGTTACTGATGGTGTTCCGCACGCCATCGATTCCAGTAATTTTCCTTTAATTCCCGCACCAAATCTGAGGGGAGCTAGGCTCACTCGCGCTTGCGAAATTGTATCATGGGCATCTTCTGCTCTGCCTTTTACAATGAACCTTTCTTTCTCATTTGCTAACTGATACACCTTCTCGCTGCAATACGCTCCGTAGATCATGAGTTTGGCCTTGGGTGCTTTTTTCCGAAGGATTGGCCAGATGGTTGACTTTAGATAGCGAACAGCATCCCAATTGGGTTCATGCCAGAAGTTTCCTATGAAAACAAAATTCTGACGCTCTTCAAATGATAAACGCGTTTCGGATTCCTCTGCATACAAGGGCAAATGAACCAACTTTTCGTTCGGAATTTGATAGGTATTGTTGAGTAATTCGACTTCGAAATCAGAAACCATTAAGGAAAGGTCGGAGCGATAGATGGATGCTAACTCTCGAAGTTGAAGATCGGAGCGGAAGGTTTGCAGGTCAAGTTGGGGTTCGACATCGATTAACTCTCCGCCAACACTTTGTTTGAGCGCAACATGCCTCGCTTCTCGTAAGAAATGTAGGTCTTCCGTGTTGAGAATTCGAAGGGCATTCGGGCAGGTATCCATCACTCTCCATCCGAATTGTTCTTCAGTCATGAAACGATCGAAAATTACAATTTGAGGGTTTAAATCTTCTATGAACTCATTGAAGGAGCTATCATTTAGTGCCACGAACGCACAGTTCATGTGTAATTTTGATAGGTCTTCCTGATAAAACGAGTCTTTGGCTGAAGATACGAAGGTTACTTGATCTCCTTTGGTAATGAAATGATGGATGAGTTGCATCATGCGCGTTCCTGCAGCTGAGGAATTGGGCTCTGGCCATACCTTGCCTATGATGAGGACTTGTTGGGAAGCTTGCATGTACAAATATGCTTTTTTTTGGTTGGTGCTCGTCGTTTTTACCGCAAAGGGCGCAAAGACACAAAGGCGTTTACTCCTCTAGTTTGAATACGCGCTTGATGGATCCATCATCGTACATGTAAATCAGTGGTGTGTATGGAACGATAGGTGTTTCTCGACCGAGCAAGTCAACCACTTTGATTAGTTCTGCGGAGTTCGGGTTTAATTCTTCGATGTCCGCTACTTGTACAAAATGACATGAAGATGTATCAACTTCAATCGTCTCGCACAGGTTTGAGTAGGTAATTCTTACTGCGTAAAAGCCTTGAGCGCTTGCCGTGAATGACTGATTCGTTTCTCCAGAAATCGGAGCGTAATTATTGTCGCAATCTAGCCATTGGTAGCTCGCTCCGCCCATGTCGGCGCTTAGCGTGTTTCCTGTTTGAGTGACGTCATTGTCTATCCCTGAAATGCAATCAACATACACGCAAGACGATGTATCTATTTGTGTCCCGAAACAATCTGTAAACGTCAATTCAACTGCATAGTAACCAGTTGAGTCGACCGCTAAATTTTGAAACGTTGCTCCTGGAATTGGGTCGTAATTTTCACAATCCAGCCATTGGTAGCTCGCTCCATTCAATTGCGCTGAAAGAACAACTGTAGTTTGGTCAATATCTACGTCATTGTTGATTGGTCCTCCACAGGCAATGTTGAAATTTACCGTTGGATCGAATAAGGCATTCGCAATTGCATAAGGCGGATACGTAACACTTGCACAGGTAAGCTGTGGATTGTTTTGTATGTCCAAATCAAGATCCTGACCATTGTTCGCAACAAGACAGGTCAATACGTTATCCTGAGCATAAAGTGTTATGAGGTCAGCGTTCTGTGAGACATCTAAATAGGTCAGTTGGTTACTACTACACTGCAGTTCAATGAGCCCCGAATGCAGAGATACGTCCAAGGCCGTCAATTGGTTTTGAAAACAATGTAAGAATGTAATACCTGTATTCATTCCTAGATTGATCGTTGCCAATTGATTAAAATGACAGAATAGTATTTCCAGTAAGGGATTCATTGACAAATCCAGTGTAGTAAGCTGATTACTGTTGCAACGTAAGTCGTTCAATTGTGGATTCATTGCCACATTCAAACTCGTCAACTGATTGATTTGACAGTGCAATTTGAATAAAGCAGGCAATCCCGAAACGTCAAGTGAAGCCAGTTGATTTCCACTACAGCGAAGGTCATTTACACTTGTATTACCCAACCCAACAATAGATGTCAACTGGTTGTTATAGCAAAAGAAGGTCGTCAGGTTCGTATTATTGGAAACATTCAGCGTGGTCAATTGGTTGTCATTGCAACGTAAATCGAATAGCATCGTATTTTGAGACAAATCCAACGATGTCAACTGGTTCTGGAAGCAAAACAGCATGCTAAGTGATGTGAAGTCTTCAATTCCTGTCAGGTCTGCGATGTTATATCCCCAGCAGATAAGTGATCCTACTCCACTGATATTCGCCGTTGTAACGTAATCGTCGTTTGGAACTCCATTTCCCATTCCATTTGCTTCAAGAAACGCTTCGAAATTATTATCTGGAACGTAGGTCTGTTGGCCAAAGGCGTGCCCGCTTAGGCATAAAGTGGCTATCAACAGTAGTTTAGTCATCGACTTCATCATAACGTAAAAATAGTCGAAAGTTGATTGATCGCCAAGCTGGGGAGCGGTTTTGACTGATTTATCACGTTTTGTTAAAATATAGATGTGATTTCGGGGTTCGAGAGCCTCACCCCTCCATT
>JBGCDF010000093.1:0-5366 GCA_045105095.1 Crocinitomicaceae bacterium
CCACTCCAATGTCAAAGGATAATGAATTCGGATCATCTTCCAATGTACCATGAGAATGGCCGTATAAATGATACGTTCCCCAGTGGGATGCGTTCCATTCTCTCATAGCGTAATGAAACAGCACAATTAACTGTTCTCCACGACTAAATTCGTCATCTTTAACAACCAACTCGTGGTAGTCCTTTATCCATTCAAACCTTGAATGACAGGCCTGAGCTGACTTTTCATGATTTCCATTGATCAAGTAAATTTTGCCATTTAATCGATCCAGTATTTTTCTCAATTTTCCAGAAGAGGATAATCCGACATCACCTAAATGATAGACTTCGTCTTCTGGTTGTACTTTTTCATTCCATTTCTGGATTAAAATTTCGTCCATTTCATCAACATCCTTAAACGGACGTTCAGAAAATTTGATGATATTTTTATGTCCAAAGTGATGGTCTGAAGTAAAATATATTTTACTCATAATTTTGATTTTTTAATTCGTTATAATTCCATTCTTTCGTTATTGAACAAATCGTTCAACTTTGGACTCCAGAGATTACATCTTTCTGTTGTTAGTAGTTCTCATATCTTAATTATTATGCTTGCAAAGGTAGTGGTATTTTCTCTTAATTTATTTTACGCCATCCAGCTTATTAGATATCATCGTCTACAGTTTCAACTCAGACTATTTTTTTTACTTTTTTTCTTGATTAATAGTGATTTGCCGATTTTTTCTAACTTGCGCTAGCTTTCATGCGTCCAGATGAAAAATTGCTACTTATTGCTTTTCTTATTGTCGTTCTCTTCGTTTGGTCAAGGCCAATTAACGATTGATGAAGCATGTTCAATTTTGGGCACCTCGGTATCGAATGAGCTGAGTTATTTCGAAGATGTAAGCGGCACGATGTCACCCAATGATTTTCTAGAAAAGAAGTCTACCATGAAAGAGGTAGAGATCACTGCTGGTTTGGAAAATTTTGATTTCACCAACTCTTCCTTTTTTATCCATTTTACGCTGGAAAATCAAAGTGGAAAAGATCAATTGTTGGTGCTTGAAACAGCTAGACCAATTACCAATCGAGTCGATTTATATTGTGTGGATGACGAGACAACCGTTTATTCGGGAGACGGAATTCCATTCAAGGAGAAATCTGTCCCAACTAATTTCAGTGCTCTCAATGTATCAGTTCCTGCGGGGAAGACCCACGAATATGTACTTCACCTGACGAGCGACGGTGAAAATTTAACCTTGCCGATGGTCTTCTTTAAGCAGAAGGATTATGTGAGCATGGATTCGGATCGTCAATTATACATGGGAATCTTTTTGGGTATCTTCCTATTCGTCGTGATCATTTACTCAGCTTTCTTTGTCTTATTGAAAGAAAGGCTTTTTCTTCTTTATGTTGTTTACGCCTTCTTTTCAGGCTTAATGCAAATATCCCTGGATGGTTATATGCATGAGTTTTTGTTTACTTCAGGAGGATATTTCACACATCATTGTCAGTTAGTTCTAGCCAGTTTAACAGTTATCATTGGGATGATTTATGCCATGAAGTACCTTACGGTCACTGGTCGATTAAGAACGGTAGGGTGGATCATTATTACCATCGTTGGTATAACGATGATTTTATCCCTAGTACCAGGTAAGTTGTATGAATTTACTTATTTGTTGATCAATGCATTTAGTTTAATTGGATTGGTTTACATGATTGTAGCCGCACTTATTCAAAGGAGAAAGAAGAGAGACAAAGTCAGTAAGCTTTTTCTCATAGGCTTGTTATTTGTGGGAAGCGGTGGCTTGTTATTTATCTTGGGGAACTTTGGAGTAATTAATGCTCCGTTGATTACGCTTAACTCCCTTAAAGTGGGAACTGTTATTGAGATGATCTTCTTATCCATTATGATGGCCGGACGCTATAAGGAACTTCAAGAAGAGCGAGAAATTGCGCAACAGAGATTACTCATAGAACTAAAAGAAAAAAATCGAATTGCTGCTGAAACGAATGAACGACTAGAAGTAGAGGTGGAAGAACGAACCCGCCAAATTGAAGCGCAACGCATGGTGCTTAAAGAACAAAATGAAGACTTTCTGTCGAGTGTGATTTACGCCAATCGAATTCAAAGTGCTGTACTTTCTAATGAAGATAAGTTCAGGAATATTTTGCAGGATTCCTTTGTTCTGCTTAAGCCAAAGGATGTTGTTAGCGGTGACTTCTATTGGATTGACGAATTGAATAATGAACCCAATGACAATCGAGTCGCATATGTAACCGCGGATTGCACTGGTCATGGTGTACCTGGCGCATTGGTTAGTATCATTGGAAATCACTTATTAGAATCTGTGAAAGCTTCAGGGTCAATTTTGGACCCAGGAAAGGCACTCAATGAATTGAACGTTGGAATGAACGGTGCGTTAAATTCAAAATACAGTGTCGAAGAGCTTCAAGATGGAATGGACTTGACACTTTGCGTAGTGGATTTCAATACCTATAAATTGTCGTACTCAGGGGCCAAAAACTCAGTATATATTGTTAGAAATAATGAATTGATTGAGCTAAAAGGGCAACGAAAGTCCATTGGCTTTAATCCGAAAGCGGACCTCTACAAATTTGAAACACGTCAATTTGAATTACAGAAGAATGACATCATTTATACCTGTTCGGATGGGTATTCTGATCAATTCGGAGGAGAAAAAGGCAAAAAGTTTATGACGAAACGTTTGCGTGAGCTTTTTATTGAAGTGTCTGAACTCCCAATAGAAGAACAAAAAGGCTTCTTGGACGCAACGCTTATGAACTGGATGAAAGGTCATGAACAGTTAGATGATATTTTAATCGTTGGTGTGAAAGTCTAGTTTAAGATCACCAATGCTGCTTATTCTGCGATCTTTGCAGCGTGCTTCAAATGCATGCTGTAAATCATTCCATCAGAAAGTCCAATCTTCGGAACAATTACTCCTTCACATTTCAGCTCTTTCATGATGTAGAGATAGATGTTCAGTGCAGGTACGATAACGTCTGCTCGGTCAGGACGGAGTTGATACTTGGTCATTCTCTGCACCAAAGAAAGTCCGTCGAGTTCATCGCGAAGTGTTTCCATTTGGTCAAAAGAAATAGGCTCTTTGTACCCAGCTCCTAATAATTTATGCACTTTGTTGATGTTACCTCCGGTTGCATAAATTTGGCGAATCGTTTTTAAGTCAACGTGATTTGAAACCCAATCATGGATTTGTGACCAAATATCCTCCGAAACTTTTCCTTTCAGTATACGAAGCGTTCCAATTTTAAATGATTTCGAAGCGGTGCGCTCGCCATTTTCGAACACGCTTACTTCGGTACTTCCACCTCCAACATCAATTACAATAAACGGGATGTTCTTATCAATGTTAATCAGCATAAAGGTGGAAAAGATCAACTTGGCTTCCTCTGAACCATCAATGATTTCGATATTCACACCCGTTTCTTCCAGGATCATTTTCTGAACGTCTTGTCCATTTTCTGCTTCTCGCATCGCCGAAGTTGCACAAGCGCGGAGTTCCTTAACGTCAAACAATTCGGAAATTAGTTTAAACGCCTGCATGCTTTTTCTGAAATCGTCTTGTTTCTTTTCTGGGATAGTACCCGTATCGAATACACTTTCTCCCAATCGAAGAGGAATTCTGGTATAAGAGAGTTTCTTAACGAAAGAGGCTCCGTCGATTTCAGTTACTTCCCCGATGAGAAGTCGGGCGGCGTTCGTTCCTATGTCGATAGCTGCATATTGCACGAAGCAAATTTAACAGAATCTGGTCTTAACTCGAAGTTGAATTATGGAACTTATTAACACCTTTTGAAGAAGCGTGTAGGTCCGTTTCACTAATCCCCCTGAGGAACAACATTTAAGCTTACAACCACTGCGAAATCAATGCGAAGCCCTTGGAAATTAGCAGGTGACCATCGTTGATATTTCAAATAATCATCTATTCGCTCGAGAACAATCAGTTTGTCAGCGCTCCCAGAGTGCAATGAAGATACTTTGAGCTTTCCATCTTTTTGCACCATTATTTCAAATGTGATATTCCCCGAGTACTTGACACGAACATCAGCAAGTAATTGTTGTATGTCTGAAGTAAAACCATCATATCCATTGGGTGGTTCGGCTTCCGAATTTTCGAAGGAATAAATAAGAACTTCATCCAGTTCTTCCATTTCAATCGGTTCAGGATAATCAGGTCTGTAGGCTACAGGTATTCCTTTCAATCTGTCAATTTCCCTGCTAAGCTCATCAATTTCTTGTTGTAAATCATATAACTCAGTCAGATGCTCGCGCTCTTTCTTCCGTCTTAAACGTTCGGAAGCCTCCAGCTCGTTAAAGTAGGTTCGTAAAAGATTCAATTCTCGTTCCGCGAAATGCGTTTCTTTTGGCTGATAGAAGCAGACCATTTGCGTCCAGTCCTCTTTTTGAAAAGGGATTCTCACTTCAGAATAGTCAAATGTAAGAACATAATTTCCATCCACAAGGTCATCAAAGGCTCGCTTGAAAGGTGGCAACTTGGTCGCATTTTTATGGTTTATTTCCGAGGATGGTTCGAATGAAATCAATGCGTTCATTTCATGATAACCATAGTCAATGTGAACCGTGTCGTTTCTAACTTTTTTTGATTTTGCCAAAGCCAGGTCAATGTTGATCTGCTTTTGTTTCCAGGGACGCCCGTATACAATGAGCATTAAGGTGTTTCCGACTACTTCGTATTCATGTTGATACAATGCTCGCTCTTCAAACTTGAAGTTACCATGCGTAATCTGTAGTGTTTGCTCTAGGTATTTGGTATCTAAAGTACCGCATTTTGCTCGTCCATCAGAGTCTCCTGAAAAGCCTAAGGCTCCAATCGTGAAATGAACGTTGGGAATCTGAGAATCGTCTTCTAGATTGATCGCAGTGATATCCATGTTGAATTGGGAAAATCCAAAAAACGGAATCAAAAAAAGTATGTAAGCAATTCTTCTCATGTGTAAATGAGATGAAACGAAGGAAGAGATTCCATAATTCACGAGTTACCGAAGAAATAATTTGGTCGGCTACAAATCCGCTTATTTCTTTCTAAAGAAGATTTTCAATGGCACTCCAGTAAACAAAAATTCATCCCTCAAACGGTTCTCCAAAAATCGCTTGTAGCTATCTGGAATGTACTGCGGCAAGTTACAGAAGAAGGCGAAAGCTGGCGAATGAGTCGGCAATTGCTGAATATATTTGATTCGCACGTACTTTCCTTTCACCGATGGAGGAGGAGTAGCCATGATGATTTCCTGCATCACTTCATTCAATTCTGACGTTGGAATTTTACGGGTTCTGTTTTCGTGCACTTCCATCACCGTTTCTAGCGCTTTATGAATACGTTG
>JBGCDF010000094.1:0-22486 GCA_045105095.1 Crocinitomicaceae bacterium
TCCGTCTTTCCCGCCATATTATCAACGACTCGCCTCGCAAGAATTAAGATTGAATCTAACACCGAGCGATCTGTGCAATATCCATCGTTCGCCATATCTATATCATAATATGCATAGTAGAAGTCTTGCATTAGTCCAAAATCTTCATCCCAACAAAAATGACCGTAGATCAAACCAACCATCCGATAGACAGGTTTCTTAATTCCTGAATCAAGTATGTTTTGACACACACGCAAAATGATCTCTGCAAGAAATGCCTCTTTACTCATTCGATTTCTGATGATACTTTCAAGTTCTCGACTAGAATGACGGCTATTCAAGTTAATCACACATACTTCGAGTATAAATTCGTCGTTTTCAAGTGCATTAAGTATCTCAACATCTTTATTCAACCAGTGTTCGAACTCTGACATTGAGATACTCTCCGCTACAAGATCTAACAGTTTATTTTCGAGCTTTTTCATTGTTTCTCTTGTTTCGACGTCGTTTTTTCCACGGCGCATTCTTCTGAAAATCGCCAGCCATAATACACCCGTAAGGCATCACTTTGTCAATTACTTTTCCAAGTCCGAACTCATCCATTTGGTTTCTTACGGCTTCGGCATTTTTGTATGCTGTAGGCAACTCGGTTACGTCAATTTCATCCGAGAAGAATCGTACATCCAAACCTTCTGTTTCTTGTTTGAACACTTCTTCATTGGTCATATGTTCCTTACTCTTTCTATGCTGAGTTCGACTCATATTTCGACCGGCTCCGTGAGGGGCGAAACCAAGATTGTTCTCAGTGGTTTCACCTTCAACAATTAACACAGGCTCTGACATATTCAATGGAATCAATCGAGGGCCAGTGATGTCTGGCATAAACTTCGGATCTAATGGTGTCGCACCCTTCGCATGGTAGAATAAGTCTCCATCTTTGAATACAAAGTTGTGCTCATTCCAGAATCGATTTTTGATGTCGATTTCAGCCTTTTCAGCCACTGCATCGTGAAGACACGTATGATTTAATTTTGTCCACTTACGCACAATTTGCAACGCGTCCCAGTAGGTTTGACCTTCTTCAGTATCAAATGGAATCCAAGCATTTTGCTTCAACGTTTCTGGTGACAATTCTCTTCGGAATCGTTCAGCTACTTTCATTCCTTTTGAGAATAAGTTGGCTCCAAATCCACGACTTCCGTGGTGCGTAATCATCATGGTGTTCCCTGTCAATTTCGACTTTCCAACAAACAAGAAGTGATTTCCGTCTCCTTGCGTTCCCAAGTGTGATCGCGCTGCAGAAATACATTTTTGATCGTTCAAAAAGTAATTTCCTTCGATCTCTTCCAACAAATCCATTGGGAATCGGAATTGATCTTCACGTGGTCGACCTCCAGGTCCGAAATGTGTAATGGAGTGCGCCGCATCCAAGATCAACGTTGGATCTGTTTTTCCAAAATCTGTCAGCATTACTGAACAACAAATATCTGCGCTATGCATTCCTGGGTGAATCGCGTTTTTTGCTACGGCAACTCCACCAACAGGAATTACTCCTGGTCGTCCTGTCGGACAAGCATCTGGCATCACAGCGCCATTCACAATTGTCGGAGTACGCATTAATTCTTCCATTGTATTCAAAACAGCAGAAACGTTTTCTTCTTCTAATTCGTTTTCTGCTTTAATGTTGATCGCAAATTTGGCTGGAGCCGTTTTCAAAGGAATAGGATCTGGAGATTTAAATTGCTCCAAGTAGTCCGTTACCTGTGCTTCGCTCAATTCATTTGTATTGATATATTCGATTGCTTCCTTGAACCATTTTCCTGGTCGGTATCCCAAATCGATTAGTGTATTTCCTGTAATTTTCATGTGTTTAAATTTTTTCTGCGGAAGAATGCAGAAAAAATTCTGCACCCATGTAACCGCTTTGCTCTCTCGAATTATTTTTTAATCCTTTCCTTTCGGAATTTTTCAATTAATAAATAGTTCGTTCGTTTCATGTGTCTTAGTTTTTCTTCTTTTAAATCCCGCCGGCCGAATTACCGACGGGAAGTGTTGTTTATGTGTCTATGAATATTAGAACAAGACAAAGGTTGGAATCAACTACGCAATGATTTTGCGTAGTTGTTTTTTTATGATTATCTCGCGTTCAATCAGAAGCCACAAAACCGCTGGAAGTACCTTTTTGTCCCCACTTTTTTTAAAAAGTAGGCAAAAATCGGGCTTGCTTCTCGCTTAGCGTGGGAGTTTTAGTTCTAACAATGTATCTTCCTTCTAATCCACGCTATTTTCTGAACTTCCAAAAGCTGAATTCGGAGCGGATCCCCGTTTTCCAAACGGCGCTAGCTCCAAATTTCACAGCTTTCGGTGCACTCAGAAAACCTTGAGAAGCGATGCCCAGATGCACTGAGTTTTCATTTTCAGCAAAGATTCGTCCAAGCGTTGATTAATCAGAATCAGGTCAAAAGTGAATTCATTTCTTCTTTGATTTTTTCTGCTTCTTTTTCTTGGGCTCGTTTGCTTCCAGTTTCGATTTAATTCTCGCCTTTGCATCCTTAACTTTGTCGATAAAACAGTCGTTGTATCCATTCTCTATGGCTTCCTTCGAGAGCTTAACTGCCTTTTTATACTTTTTCAAATGTTCGAAGGCGATCATTTTCATGTAGAGTAGTTGACCAATATCAGCCCCTTTCAGGGTTACAGCAAAGTCAACGGCTCTAATTGCCTCGTTGTGATATCCTGCATCAATCAATGTTGAAGCATAGTGTGGATAGATCTTCGCCATTCGAACATCTTCCTTTAACGCATCTTCGAAGTAGGCAATTGCTTCCTGATAATTCTGCATCTGCTCAGCATGAACCCTTCCCATCAAGCACAAAGCGTGTGGGCAAGATGGATTCGAAGACAATGCGTAGTTCAACGACTCCACTGCTTGTGTTACATCGTATGGATAATTGTCTGTTGCTTCTATTAAGTATCTGTCAATCATTTTAGTTCATTTAATTGTTTCTCACTCAGGTTATGGACAACTTCTTCCTTTTCTGAAATTTTGAATCCTCATAACCAATCGGGTTACTGCGGTATCAAAATTTCCTTAAGCGTCGAATTTGCCTCATACCTTGAGCGATTCTGAAATTTGTCTTCGCAAATCTGATTTTAGTTTCTTTCGGGACTTGCTAAATTTTTTGTCTTTCTTCACGGATTTAAAGTCTGTTCCTTTAAACACGCGCGTTGGGTTTCCTCGTTCAATTTGAATTTTGTCGATCCAGTTTTCCAGCTGTTGACTTGATCGTTGCTCCTTTTGCCATGATCTCAATCGTTCTTCCAATCGGATGTGGGCTAACTTCTTATTCTGAGACTGTGATCTTTGATCAGAAGCGACCACTGCAATTCCAGTTGGAAGGTGCGTAAGTCGGACAGCAGTGCTTACTTTGTTCACGTGCTGCCCGCCTTTGCCTCCACTTCTCATGGTGTCCATCCGGACATCTTTCAAATCAATAGAAAACCGTTGTTCCTTCATTTCCATTATCGCAACGAACCAGTTTTTTCGCTTGTGGTGCTTGCGGAAAGTAGACTGTCCAACCCATTGAATGGTGCCCAGCCACTGCTTCAAAAAATCATCCAGTTGATTCTTCATTGCAATGGAAACACTTGCTGATTGAAGTGTTCTATTTTCCTCTCCTGCTGTCTTTTGGAGAACTTCTGCTGAGAAGCCATTATCCTTCAGATCTTTCAGGAATTCTTTCAGCACTTTTGCAACTACCCAACAACATTCTGCTGGGCCTCGTCCTGCGCTAATTATGATAATCTTTTCGTTCATCGATCTTCTTGTTATTTGTTCATTCGAACCACCTTTGGCGTAAACGTTCCGAGTACTTCAACCAACTCCTGTTGATTAGCCATTACTTTGCGGATATCTTTGTACGCCATCGGTGCTTCATCAATTGATCCACCTACGAGTTCAATACCGTTCATCTTGATGAGATGATTCATGTCACTCTGCGTGAATTTTGA
Source organism: Crocinitomicaceae bacterium (assembly GCA_045105095.1). Classification (GTDB taxonomy): domain Bacteria; phylum Bacteroidota; class Bacteroidia; order Flavobacteriales_D; family Crocinitomicaceae; genus UBA4466. The sequence goes on from JBGCDF010000094.1 coordinate 3,991, forward strand.
TTTACACTTGCTTCTTGAAAACCTGCGTCCGGCACCGTGAGAAGCGGATTGAATACTGTCAGTATTTCCCAGTCCTCTAACGATGTATCCAGGTGAGGTCATCGATCCAGGAATAACCCCAAGTTCATCTAATGATGCTGGTGTTGCCCCTTTTCGATGCACAATACACTCTTCGCCGTCTACCATTTCTTTCCATGCGAAATTGTGGTGATTTTCAATCATGCAAATGCTTCTTGAACCCAGTGCTTTTCCAATGCGCTTGTGGATGTTGTCATGACAGGCTTTTGCATAATCTCCTGCGAGATTCATTGCCAGCCAATATTCCATACCGTCATGCGAATTCAAATCTAACCAGGCTAAATGCTGGACCTGCTTCGGAAGTGGACATTGCTTCTGCGCCAGATAGGTGTAGTGTTTGGCAATGTTTGCTCCAAAACCTCTTGACCCACTGTGAGAAAGTACTGCGAGATATTCTCCTTTCGGAAGGATTGTTTTCCCATCTCGTTTCACTTCCTCCGTTACGCTCGCAACACCAAATTCCACAAAATGGTTTCCTCCTCCGGAAGTTCCCAATTGCTTGTACGCTTTTGTCAGCATCGATTTCACCTTTGGAATTTCCCGAAATTCGGAACGCTCAAAGATTTCGTGATCGTGTTTTACGCGATGTGTTTCCGTCATCCCAAAACAGGTATTATTCGTCAGAATGTTTTTCAATTGATCCATTCGACCTTTGTAATATCCTGCCGGAAGCGGATACACCGACAAAGCCATTCTGCAACCGATATCTACACCCACTCCGTAAGGAATGACAGCGTTTTTTGTCGCGAGCACACCTCCAATGGGTAAACCGTAACCACCATGGGCGTCCGGCATCAATGCACCTTTTACCGCAACGGGCAATTTCAATGCATTAAAGAGTTGTTGCTTTGCTACGTCCTCGATTTCATTTTCACCAAACACTTCGAATGGAACACGTTGCGCTCTCAATTCTTGACGTTTAACTTCTACGGGGTTCGTCATCGCCTCAACCACCTTTCCCCACACGGGATCGCTAGTGTATTGTTCTTTGTTTTCAAGTACTTCAGCTATTTCGTTTAATAGCCTGCTTTTTTTGTATTTCTTTCTATACCTGCTGATTTGCCCAAGGGCAATGTTCACAGCGTTGGTTTGAGGAAAGCCTGCTTTTATGAGGTCTTTTCCCTTTAATCTATTTCCCATGACTTTAGTTTTTGGGTACATTTCAGTCTGTAGAACTGAATTAATTTAATTCTTTCCGATTCGGGAAAAGGCGGATGGTCACTTCCCGTTCCCTTTTCTTGACGTTTCACGTCGGCTTCCTTGAGTCTATTTCCCATAATTTTCGTTTTTGGGTATACTTCATTTTGTTGATCTGTATTGATCTAATTTCTTGGAATTCGGGGAAAGACACATGGTCACTTCCCGTTCCCTTTTTCTTGACGTTTCACGTCGGCTTCCTTTAATCTATTTCCCATAATTCTATTTTTTTGCTTCCAGCGGAAGCACTTTTGTATTGTCTCAACGCTTGTTTGATTTTCTTTCGATCCTTTATTACTAAGGGTTGATCCCAGTCGTCGTATTTGTAACCGAACATCTTTTCGTTGATGTCATAAAAACCATTTCGTAAGAGTTGATTTTCAATAAAGGCACGCCTACTTTCGAGTGTTGGATCAATCATCTTTCGATGGGTGATGAACGCTCTTGTGTACTTTATTCGGTAAGCGTTTTTCGGTATTCGGATATAAAATCGCGTTCGAAATTTTCTACATTCCCGATACTGAAATGGCGTACACAAACGTTGTGCTTTGGCACTCAGCTTATTGAATTGCTTCTTGCTGATCGTTGGAAAATCTCGGTGTATCAACTGTTTTGACACCTGTTTATCCCAATGCTTTTCGCATTCTTTTTTTGTGCGCCCCCAGAAATAGGTTCGAAGCTTTTCAACTACTTCTTCTATTTCAGGTTTATTCTTGTATCGTTCTAAATTTCGAGTGAATACAATTTCCTTGTACCATCCATGCCTTACGGGTTTGTCAAGCTCAATGTCCGGAAGATTCCATATTTTTCTTCGAATCTCCCACAGTTCTTTATGGAGCTGACGAACCTCTTTTCCTCGTCGTCCTTTGATAGTTGCTGGTCTCATTTTTCAACATTTTGAGAACCTTGCAGATGTTCAACGTTTTTATTAGTCCTCAGATCATGGGCAACTTCTTCCTTTTCGAAAATTTGCCACATGATTTGAGTTCTGCAGGGCTCTCAATTCATTCATAATTTGATGTTTTTGTGAGCCCAGACAATTGTGACTATCTGAACTCAGAGTTGAGTATGTAATATTTCATGGTGTTTATTTTGTCCCTATGGTTACGCGTTACCAGAGGGATGTGTGAATAATTCTGTCTAATTTCTTTCGTTCGGACAGGGAAAATTATTCCATAAAAAAAGTCCGAAACTTGTGCTTCGGACTCTCATATAATCGTAGTGTGATAATCTAAGAATTCCAAAGCGAACGTAACCCGAGGTCTCCTCCTGGCTCGTTAAATGTGATGTTTATGATATTCAACATTTCGCTTTCGTTTTTTTGCGTTAGTAATTGCTGGTGCAAAAATAGAGGTTCTTTTTTCAGTTTTCCAAACAAAATTCCGAAATTTTTTTTGAGAGGTGGTTCGGAGCAGCAAAAAATGAGCCCACTACGCAAATCGTGTGCGCAGTTGTTTTTTCTGGGTATATTTGAACTGATTCAGCTTCTGAACGAAACACCTCAAACGCAGACCCATGGCTCAAAACAAGAATGCGCTCATCCGCTATAAAACCATCGACAAATGCCTTCAAAATCAGTATAAAAACTGGACGCTAAATGACCTTATTGAGACCTGTTCAGATGCGTTATATGAATACGAAGGAAGGGATGTAAATGTGAGCAAAAGAACGATTCAACTCGACATTCAGTTGATGCGAAGTGACAAATTGGGGTACAATGCCCCCATTATTGTGTACGATAAAAAGTTCTATCGTTATGAAGATCCTGACTACTCAATTACCGATATTCCAATCACTGAAAGTGACATGAATGTCTTATCGGAAACAGTGGAAATGCTTAAACAGTTTAAGGACTTTTCGTTGTTTTCGGAGTTAGGAGGGATTATTCAACGCTTGGAGGATAAAGTATACACGGAAAAGACACATCAATCGTCGATTATCCATCTTGATAAGAACGAGCATTTGAAGGGACTAGAGCACCTGGATACGCTGTATCAGGCAATTCTGAAAAAGATGGTTTTGAAGTTGAATTATCAATCATTTAAAGCGCGAAACCCTTCAATAATTACCTTTCACCCATTCATTTTAAAAGAGTTTAATAATCGATGGTTTCTGGTGGGTAAAAAGAGTGCCAAAGGCGTTATTTTGACGCTCGCATTAGACCGAATCATATCGATTGATTACGACTTGGATCTCGATCATATTAACGATGATTTCGATGGTGATGAACACTATAAAAACACAGTCGGGGTATCGGTGTTAGACGCATCACTCGTTAAGAAAGTTGTTCTCAGGGTTTCTCCCCAACACGCTCCATATATATTGACAAAACCCCTTCATCACTCTCAGGAATTGATTGAGCGAAAAGATAACGGTCAAATGCTGATTTCACTACAGGTTCATCATAACTTCGAGCTAGAGCGAATTATTTTGGGTTTTGGTGAAGGAATTCAGGTAATGGAGCCTGCTCAACTGAGAAGGTCCATTCAAGACCGCTTGCAAAATGGTTTGGATCAATACAGAACGGAGCTCAGTGAAACGGGAATTCTTCGAGCAAAGAGAAAACTGGAGAAAAACGGATACAGCATCATCAACGATGTGTTTACGAAACGAGAAATTCGCAAAGCGGCCAAAATTCTGGACAGTTTCTTCAAGAAATCTGAGGAGCCTGCTTTTGGAAAGAGAACGTTATTGAAAGATATTCCCGATCTAAAGCGGATTCTTCTGAACGAAAACCTCGTTAGCATTATTGAATCAATAGATCCGAAGGCGTTTTTAGTAAAGGCCATCTATTTTGATAAACCTGAATCGCACAATTGGTATGTGACGTGGCATCAGGATATTCCGATTAACGTGAAAGAAAAGATAGACACCAATAATTACACTTCATGGACAATGAAAAAGGGGATTCAAAGTGTTTGTCCACCCGAGGAGATCTCTAAGAACATCTTTAGTATTCGCATTCATCTCGATCATGTAAATGAACAGAACGGTGTACTCAAAGTAATCCCTGGGTCGCATAAACAACGCTTTTCGGATGATGAAATAAAGACGATTACCGCTAATTCTTCACCTAATATATGTGAAGTCTATGAAGGAGGAATACAGTTGATGAAACCCTTGCTGTTGCACGCTTCTTCGAAATCAAAAAATCAGAAAAAACGACGAGTGATTCATTTGGAGTTTTCGTCTTTGGAGTTGCCAGGAGATTTGGATTGGTTGGAGAGATGAATTTATAGTTCAAACGTAAAAACCATTTTAGACCTCCTCCATGATTCGATTCTTGGGATTACAAATTAAAGACTCGCACGATAATCGATAATCGCTTTTCTGTCCGCCGATATTTGTCTTCGTTCCGAGCTGTTCATGTTATTGAATTCATCAATCATTTTGTCCAATAATTGAATAGCTTCCTCTTTTTTCTCAATCAATGCTAAGAACTTTGCGAATTCCAAACGGTGCGGATAATTGGAATAACGCACATTGGTGTCCTTAAAATTCGTTTCTGCGTCTTCTATTCTTCCAACATGATAGAGCGACCAGGCGTAACCAATTCTACTCCATGAATTACTGAATGCTTTTTCAGAAGTAAATGTATCTCCAATTTCGCACGCCTTTTCATATTCCCGAATACTCGCGTAACATTCCAAGAGACTCATTTTTACGCCAAGATCGTTGGAGTTAAATCCTACCAAACACGATTCATAGAGTTCTATTGCCTCGGCCGTTCGACCGTCAGCTGCATATTTATCCGCTAAATTAGTTTTGTTCTGTATGGTGCTCGAAAACTGGACCTCTTTTTCCAATTTCTCTACTTCATAGTTTCTATTCACCGCACCTTTCACACTCTCCGTAACGATATGTATGTTGTCTTTGCTGTAAAAATGATGGTAGAGATAGAAAATACAACCTATCAGAGGAAAGATAATAATGAACCAAAACCACTTTTGATCAGCTCGATTTTTGTACGCATGGTAAAGGCAAAAGATCTCAATAATGAGAATTAGGGGAAATAAACGAAACATCAGTTTACGATTAAAGTGAACATGTTAAATATAGTGGAAAGTTTGGGAAAGGAAATACCAATGTTCGATCGCGATATGGAGTAGTAGTTAAGCATGACGCTGTCCAAACCAACACTAACTCGCGTTTTTTAGCTTCATCGTTTGAAGATAACTCAACCTTGAGATCAAGAAGAAGTAGACAAATTTAGGAATGTGCGTGATTCCACCTTTTTTGATCTTAGAAAAGAATTGTTTCTGTCTAAACCGCTGATGTAAAAAGCGATGCAATTTCTTGTAAAATTTCGGAGAGAAAGTACTTTCATACATCATCAGTAACTCGTCGGAGTCTTCCCAATTCTGCTTGTCTTTCAGTTGACTTTTTACTGAATCATAGAACTTCGTTCCTGGAAGCGGATATGACACAGAAACACCAATGTCATGTGGAACATGTTCGAACACCATATCGAGGGTGGATTGAATATCTTCCCACGTTTCACCAGTATATCCAAACTGTAAGAAAAAGCACGGCTTGATTCCATGTTTCTTCATCAATCGGGTCGACTCATGGATTTGTTCAATGGACGTTCCTTTGTCCATGGCGTCCAGAATCTTTTGAGATCCACTTTCTGCACCAATCCACACTTCATCACAACCTGACTCAGCCAAGGCGATGATGGTATCGTCTTTCACTAACAAGTCGGCGCGCGATTGAATTTTGTATGAAATCTTGATTCCTTCTTGTTTGAGTACTTCGTTGAATTCCTGCACCCAATTCGGTTTCAAACCAAAGATGTCATCACAAAACCAAATGTGATCAAAATGGACATGCGATTGCATCAACTTTATTTCATTCACTACGTGCTGCGGTGATCTTGAATTGTATCTATTTCCGTAGATCGGTTTCGCGCACCAATTGCACTTAAACGGACATCCACGCGTAGTGGCAATATTCAGCGAGAAGTATCCATGTTGCGACCATGCTTGCTTGTAGCGATCAAAATCGATGAGGTCCCATGCAGGCAGCGGCAAATCATCAAGCACCTTCATGATTTTTCTCGGTGTCGACTTGATCGAGGCGTCTTCACCTTTGTACACGATTCCAGGCACTTCTTTAACCGAACCTTCAGATTCTAATGTCTTAACGAGTTCAAGCAGGGTTTGATCAGCCTCGCCAAGCATAATTTCATCCGCACCTTTTTCCAAATAGTCAGCAAAATGATCGGTAGAATCACTACTCGAAACGATTACGTGAATGCCTTTTTTCTTCGCGAATTGAATCATCTCAAATGCTGCTTCACGCATATTTGTCAAGCACATTTTGGAGAGGTAATTGAATCCATCATCGTAGATGACAAGTACATCCGGTTGCTCATCGAGAGCGGGGTGAATGCACGCAGAAGAAGTCTCAAAATTAGTGTCAACAAGGGAAACGTCGAAACCATTTTCTCGTAAGAGCGACGCTGCTAAAATCGTTGCTAAAGGTGGATACGGCTTACTTAACTTCAATTGTTTTTGATCGAAGTGGAGGAAGTAGCTATGGGTAAACAATATCTTCATGATTCTATTCCGAATTGGTTCAATCGTGTGTTATATTCTCTCAGTACTTTGCTTTGAAAATCTCTAGGGTGATGTTTTGATACACCACGGTTTGTACGCATGGTCAATTCAAACTTATCCGTATCGAACCCTTTGAATTTCTTTTCCCATCGTTTGTAGGTTCTCTTCATCAGGAACAAGTCGATGCGATCTCCCCAGGCACCGTAGAAAAGGAATTCAGCGACTCTTTTCAAGCCTTTTTTAGGTTCTAAAGGAGAGATTTTAAACTCAGGACTGCTTCCATTAATGAAGTTTTTCGTCCAGGAATTTTCTGAACTGAACTCGTTGAATACAGACGTATTGTACACGGGCATCAGGTAGCTGACTTCGATGGCGGTGAAAATGTTTTTATCTGCTATTTCTAAGTTATGTTCGTCCACAAAATAGTTCACACAAAAGTACTTTCTTGAGTTGAGCAGAAATACCTTTTTAAAGAGGACGAGCAGTGTTCTACAAATCCATAGTCGTCCTGGAGCAGTCACAATAAAGTAATCGATATCTCCATCTTCATGCATGACATTTTTGGAAAGTGAGCCTGAAATTCCAACTCCTCTCACGAAAGGAAAAGCCTTAATCATACGTAGGTATCGGGGTAACTTCCTGTAGTATTTTTTCGCTCGTTCTTCCTTTTCGGTTCGTTGCTTGACCTGATCCGCGATCGATTCGCGAACTCCAAAATAGTCCTCAGAAGAATAGATTGTTTTCTCATCAAGAAGTTCGTCCAACAGTGATTGAATAGCCTGTTCCTGATGTTTTCCAATCAATGCTTTGAGCTCATTTCGAGACAAAGGATGATTGAATACATCAAAGTAACAAAGTAATCGAAGGATTTCTGACTTCATGAAAGATTAGCTAGAGCGTTTTTGCTAAATGTAAGGAATAAAGAAAGTGTGGAGCAAATTATTCTGAGGATTTGCAACGATTTTAGTGCAAAATAAAATTGCTGGCTAGAATAGTTGTAGGGTACAATACGTTTCTTGTACATTTGCCGTGATGCCCCAAATCGTAAAACGAACCCTAACGTCTGTCAAAGCACTCGGCGAAAGAGTAAGGATTTTCCCAAAATTCTTTCACTATTTTCTTGCTTCATTTCTATTGGACGTATTGTTCTCCTATGTACTCGTAGCCTTCGTTTTACCGCAGTACAAATGGCTAGTAATTATTGGTGCGTGGTTGATAGCGAGCATCATAAAACACCCTAAAATACGAGAGAGAAGGTATGTGAGGTATGTGGATATTTTTCGATTAACACTCGTTCAATTGGTCATCTTTTTAGGAATCTGTTTTGTCCTTTACCACCTAAACCTTGAACTGATCCCCCCTGTTGGAGCTTTAGACGTATTGTGGTTTTCACTTACACTGATTGTCAGCAAAATGACCTTTGTATACCTTGTTAGACTCTACAGAAAATCGGGATATGGATACAATCGTTTTTTGATGATTGGAAACCCAGAAGAGCTCAAAGTGATTGCGGATTTAATTGTTGATCAGCAGTACAGCGGTTGTCAGTTAGATGAGATCCTTAGTTCACAACCAGACTTCAAGGAGTTAGAACGGAGAATTACTTCTAATGCGCTCAATGAAATCTACTGTTCGGCGGAAATTAGGGATTACGTATGGTTGTCGGAGTTACTCAACCTTGCGAGCAAATATGGTGTTAGCATGTACATCGTTTCTGATGCGAATCAATTCAAAAATTGGAGATCCATTACCAGCATTAATCGTGAAGTTCTTGACGGGACGATGCACTATTTTCCGCTGTTGGACAGACGAAACATTATCATCAAACGGATTTTTGATTTCATTGTATCCTTGATTGTCACAGTCGGCATTTTATCATGGATGATCCCCATTATCGGTTTACTTATACGACTGGAATCCAAGGGGCCGATCTTTTTTCTTCAGGCGCGTGCAGGAAAAGGCGGTAAACTATTTAAGTGCATCAAATTTCGATCGATGAGGCCTTCTGAGCATTTTGTTCAAGCGAAAAAAGGCGATGATCGTGTTACAAAAGTGGGAGCCTTTCTTCGAAAAACCAGTTTGGATGAGTTTCCACAATTCATTAACGTATTGGTCGGTCAGATGTCAGTGGTGGGTCCGCGTCCTCACGTGAAACAGCTAAACGATAAGTACAACAAGAGTGTGAATAATTATGACGATCGCCTGTTAGTAAAGCAAGGAATTACTGGACTATCTCAAATTATGGGATACCGAGGAGAGACACGCGATTTGGAATCAATGGCGGATAGAATCCGAGTTGATTTGAGCTATATCAAAAACTGGACGCTTTGGATGGATATAAAGATTATTTTTAAGACCATTATCCAGCTTTTTGTAAAACGTGATAACGCGTACTGATCATTAAGAATGAAGAGAGAGCATGTAACGGTTATAGGAATTCCTTTTCACAATAAAGACGTGGAAAGTGCCTGTGCGCTTGTATTAGAAGGTTGTAAGGAGGATGTGAGAGAGAATAGGTGTATCAGTGCTACTGGTGCGCACGGGATTGTTTACTCGAAAAAAAATCCAGAATTCAAATCTACCTTGTTGGGCTTTTACTTGAATTTACCAGACGGAATGCCTAGTGTTTGGGTGGGAAGACGAAAGGGAGCCAAAGAAATGCAACGATGTTCTGGGCCTTTATTTTTTGAACGTTTTATGTCTGCTTCCGCGAAGGAAGATGTGAGTCATTTTTTCTGTGGAGGAAAGGAGGGTATTGCCGAAGAATTGAAAAAGGCCAGTGCCGATAAGTTCAATAATACGAAGGTGGTTGGAACTTTGTGTCCACCATTTGAATCGATTGATTCGTTCGATTATGAAGGAATCGCAAAGGAAATTAACGCAACAAATCCCGATGTGGTTTGGATCGGACTGAGTACACCAAAACAAGAGCTGTTCGCCCGAAGATTAGTGGAGCATACATCTGTAAAATACGTAGTTACCGTTGGTGCTGCGTTTGATTATCACACAGGAAAGATCAAAGAGGCGCCGAAGTTCATTCAGAAAATTGGAATGGAGTGGTTCTTCAGACTCTGCAGCGAACCAAGACGCCTGTTTAAACGCTATTTCGAGATTGTTCCGAAGTTTATGTATTACGCTGTGGGCGATTTGTGGAGGAAATAGGTTGAGCGCTGTCTGAGCGGAGTCGAAGACAGAAGCGAATCCTACCCCTTGCTAATAACCGATTCATACCGCTCCATCAACATCGCGTAATTCGCCTCGCCACTGTATTTTTCAAGGAAATCGCCGTACGCATTATCTACCATTAATTGCACTTCTTTTTCATCCGAAGCACGCGCAATTTGCTTCATCAATTCTTCGTCATTTCCAGGAGCAAACAATAAGCCATTTTGCCCATGTTGAATGATCGATTGCATAGCACCCAAATCGCTGGAAATTACCAGCGTCTTGTGCGCAAATGCCTCAAGAATGGTCATCGGCATTCCTTCGTAACAAAGTGATGGAAACAAGAGTGCTCGTGCATTTTGAATGAGTTCAAGTGTTTCCTCATGTGGTCGTTTTCCAAGTAATTCGATTGACGGAATCCCTTCTAATTCAACCTTCAGATCTCCTTCGCCGACTACCTTTACTGGCAATTGGAGTTGAGCACTAATTTGTTTCAGCAAGAGCACACCTTTATTTGATTCCAATCGGCCAACGTAGATGAAGTAGTCTTCCTTTTTTGATGAAGTCTCAATCGCTTTGGGTGCCTTCACGAAGTTTGATTTCACAAACAATTTGTCCTTTGGTAAACCGTGGGCCACAAACTTCTCTTTTGCAAAGTCCGTAAAACAGAAATATGCATCAACTAAATCGGTCCAAACGTTTCGAGCGTTGTTCTTTTCGATCATTCGCGCTACCGCATAGGTTTGTGCCATGGAGTTGCGGTAACACTTCTTTCGAACGGCTGAATACGCACTTTTCCCCAAGCAATCTTCGCACACTTTTCCATCGCGTAGGAACAATCCATTCGTACAGATTAATCGATAATTGTGTAGGGTTTGAACAACCGGAACTCCAGCATCTCGACAAGCCTGATAAATGGAAGGAGAAATTAGCGGAAGGAAGTTGTGTACGTGACAAACGTCAGGCTGAACTTGCTTCAGAATTGACAGCGCTTCCGCATAACTTTCATTCGACCACGTAGTTTTCTTAATAAGTTTCGCCTTTTGAACGAAAGAGTAATCGTCGATTTCTTCGTTGCGTTTGTAAAATGGAATCACTGCATGTCCATGTTCTTCAAGCAAGGCCTTTTCGTTAGCAACAACGGTGTCTTCGCCGCCTGCCAATCGATAATAGTTATGTACTTGAAGTATTTTCATGCCTCTTGAGATTCATCCCAAAGCTTAGGAAACCAGTAAAATAAGGAAGAAATAACTAGGAAAAATACGATCCCATTTTGCCTCAGCATCGTCGATTCTGTGCAACTAAATGCCGCAAACAGGAGCACAAACGATAGAAACACCCAATTTCTGTTACGAATCGCTCGACGGAACAAGAGTCCTAAAATGCCAATGAAGATCAATGATGTAAAAATGCCATTTGTCAGCCAGTACTGAAGATACATGTTGTGCGCGTTGTAGCGGTCTTTTGCCCCAATTGTGAACCCAAGTTGCTCGTACCTTCGGATTAGATCATTGTCTCCATCTCCCGTTCCGTTACCGATCCACGGAGAATCTTTGATCACATCCCACGAACACTCCCACATTGCCATGCGCATGTTGAGTGGTGTCAGATGCTCATCAGATAATTCGTAGTCCAATGAAAACGATTCCAACTTCGATTGAACTCCTTTGTAAGAAAAGATGCTCGTTCCAACTAGAATAACAACTAAAGCAATTTTGGCTCGCAGTGATGAGAATAATTGTTTACGAAATCGAAAGAAGAGCAATAGGAGACAACTCAAGGGGAAGAAGAGAGCGAAAATTGATGACTTCAGCAGTAGAATTAGCACGCAGAAAAAGGCAAAGACCGATACGTACATGAGCTTGCTTCCCAAGGTCAATTTCTCGTACAAAAATCGATTTAATACGACAATTGCGGCAAAGGCCAAGTACAAGGAATAGTAAATTGCATGAAGCTGAATTGGCGAAGACAAGCGATGATGCATAAAATTGTTATACACGAAATGTCCTTTTTGCGTAGCCGTGTAAACTGTTCCTGTTGAGATGTAGTGCCAAGTAGCAGCACCAATACAAATCAGCCCAGTAACCACTCCGGTAGCAATGAATACGGAAAGTAAATTCTTTCGTTGTTGCTTGCTAAACTGTTGTATGGAAATCATTAGAATAGGAATACCGATCAAACCATAATGGCGTTCGATAATGGACCATCCATCTCGTGTATTGGAGGTGTAGATCATTCCAAGTAGAAGGGAACAAAGTAGAATAGGAAACAAGATTAGCCCACCGTATCCTCTGAACAAATGCTTCTTTTTGACAAACTTGATGATGGTAATAATCACGATAGTTACCAGCACAAATCCAATGGTGTTTCCAGGAGCGAAAAAGGCTACCATCAGCAAGCAAAATGCCCAATATTCGATATTTGTTAAGGTAAGCTTACTCAGCATCAACAGTATTTTCTTCTGAATAAAAATACCATTGATAAATCAAGAAACCTACGCACGGCCAATAAATAGCCATGTCAAATATGGGAATAGTGATCCCGATGGTAAATACAGGAATAACCGCCAAGGCAAAAAAGAGCTTTCCATTGTTGAGGTCGCTCTTCCATGTTTTTACTTTTTGGTAGATGATTCGGAAACCCCAAGCAAAAAAGGCAATACCCGCCAAGCCCATATTTACGAATAGACTCAGTAGTGCGTTATGAGCATCATACGCCTCTTTTAAAATTGGACTTACCCTCAAGAGGTAATAATTATCTGGAGAAGCATAGGCTTTAAAGAGTTCTTGTCCGGACCCCATACCTGTTCCAAAGAGATAGTTCCAGATAGAATATTCGTTGATGGCATCCGAATAAATATTCCAGATGGACCCTCTTCCCGTGAGAAGCTGTGGCGGAAAATAGTAGCCCGTTTGTTGATGGACACTTTGAAAAAATACGACCAACACCCCAATCGAAGCGACTGCAACTACGGAGACGTAAGCGATGAGCTGCTTTCTTGACAGGAGTTTCATTGTTTTAATAGTTGGATTCACTAAAAACAAGTAGTACAAAAACAGAACAATGACAGAGGCAAACAAGGCCTTGTACAAGGTCAGTTTTGCAATGACCACGAAGACAAGTAGCATCCAGAATGAACCTGACCCCTTTCGGAAGAACTGAGCAAGAGCCAGAAAAAAGATGATGATCGAAAGCTCTGAACCGTGATACAAGAAACCATTTGGTCGGGGAAGTTTGTAATCATCGAAATACGCCCAATTGATGTAATCAGCGTTCCAGAATGTAACAGGCATAATGTCAAATGCCTGAAGAACACCAATTAAAACCGGAATCCAGAGGTAGTTGTAAAATTTGCGTTTGTACCGTTCGAGGGCTTGTTTTTCTAACCGCTGATTGAATAGAATATCTAACAAGATGAACAGCACAACGGGGCCGAACATCAAATCGATAGTGTTTTTGATACTGGGATAAGGCATCAAAAATTGTAGCAGACCAACCCCAAGAATGAGGTAAAGCACCCATTTCTTTTTGGGATGAAGAGCGAGTATCCCAATAGCGATACAAAAGATGACTCCGAGCGCAATGAAGTGAATTTTAATGGGCGCAGGAGGAACGATATTTCCAAGGATGATGAACAAAGGCGTTAAGCACATCAGCTCCATGAAAAGGACCATTAAGGTATGTTCCGCCGAGCTTACTTTCATTTGTCTGCATCGGATTTAAGCAAAGAGAAACTTTGAATGGGCAGCGCAATCGCCATGGGTAAAAGTGAAATGCTTGTTGCAAGAATAACTCCCGAAGACCCCATTTTTTGAATGAAAAGCAGGGAAAGCGGAACATTGATAATTGCACCAATGATGATCAGTCGCATCTGCCAGGTAATTTGGTTGATACTGCTGAGGTAATAAACGAAAATGTTGTACCAGGCTGTCAGCAATACCGAAACGCACATAAGCGCGCTCAAAAGGATGGGGATGGATAAATCTTTTCCAATCCAAAGGCTATACACGGAGTTGGAAAAGAAGACCATGATTACACCGAGAATGGATAGTGCTCCAATCAACAAGCTCAAAAAGCGAATATTTTTGGTGATCCATTTTCGATCATTCATCTGCATCGCTTCGGCAAAAGATGCCCAGTATGGAACAAGAACCAAGTTGAAAACGACAGTGATAACGTTAAAGTACTTGAAGGTCACCGCATACTTGGTTACTTCTGTCCCAGAAATAAAATTCGAAATGATTATGTGGTCGGTTGCGTAAATCACCAAGGTGCACACTTGAATGATCAGGAAACCGTAATTCATTTCTTTGAAACGCTCAGGCTTCGTGAAAACGATCTCGCTAAACGAGGGCCGCATTTTCTTCAGAATTGATCGAAAGGCGACTATATTCGCTAGCCCAAGCACAAACGCTGGAACGGCGGAAAACCAAATGCACAGAAGCGCCAATGAGGGTGTAACATCACTCTCCAAAAAGATCAAAACTCCAACAAGAAGAACAGTGTTTTGTACTGCAGCAATAAGAAAAGTCGTGCGCGCCTTGTGTACCGAAAGTAACAACATGTTGAGAAATGCGAATACGTAGTGCAACATATACAAGGCAAGACAGAGTTGGAAAATGAATCCAAAATTTTCGTAATGTGCTCCACGTGGAACAAAGAAAATTTCAATATCCCAAAATAAGGGTGGAATAATCAATGCAGTGACAACTATCCCGTAGGTAATCAAGAGAGCTTTATACCCTTTTACGAGTAAGGCACGAATTTCTTGGAATTTCGATGAGGTAAATAAAGTAGTTATTCTGCTTCTTAAACTATTTCCAATCCCAACCTCGACAGCTGAAAACCACGTAAAAAAAGAAGAGAGCGTTAGCCAGATACCATACGTTTCTTCATCTGAAAACTCGATAGCGTAGCGCACTAACAGAAAACCTACAATAATATTGATGCCCTTGTAAAATGAAGAGCCAATTACGTTTCCAAACAATTGTCGGCTTCTGCTCGATAAGCCATTCGACTCAAGCATCCAAAGGCTTTTTCTTCATGAAGTAGAAAAGAAGCAGTAAGAGATACGCGCCGAGGATAGAATACAACGAGTAATAAATTACTTTTGAAAACTTACTTCGGCCCGTTTCACGACCATATTGGCTGAGGTGAGAAACAATTTCATAAGCACTGTCGAACGTTGTTAATCGCTCTTCCATATCAACGATTTTCCTTTTGTACCCGAGGTATTTATCACTTACTTCTATGGGTGAAATGGATCGGCTGATGGTTTCACTGTCCATGGAAATAGATGTTATTTTCTTGTCATTTCCTGATTTGGCGTTCTCCAAAATAGCCTCATTCAATACGTGTTGAAGTGTGTCCATGTCAATGAGTTTTTTTCTATGCGAAGCCAATTCCGATTGAACTCGTGCACGCTTTCGTTGGAGCTTCGCCTGAACAGTTGCAGAACCTTCGAAATACTCGACGAGTGCCTTCTCAATTTTAGGAAAGACATATCCGTTCGATGATTTTATCGAGATATTGTAGTTTTCTGTGAACGCCATATCTTCAATTTTCATCAACTTCTTTTGGTTGACCGTTTGAAGTGTAAGTGAATCTGAATTCTGATTGAGCACTTCGATCATTCCTATTTTCTGGGCGTAAGTTGCAGAGGGTTCAATCTCTATACTCGAAAGATAACCTGCTTCTTTCTCAGAGATTTTGAGTGTTTTGGCAAGAGTTGACACCTGGCCTTCAGCAATTAAGGCATTGAAATAATGAACATCATCCACCAATTGTTCCCAGGTATTCACGTTCGACTTCAGCATTAAAGAAGACTCATACGATTTTCCAAAGTAATTACCTGAAAAATAAGTAATGGCACCTCCCAGAGCGGCAGCAATGGCGAGAATGACAACTTTCTTTAGTGCGAAGTTCAGCAATAGCCGCACAATGTCAACTACAGCAAAGAATACTTTTTTGCCGACTTGATACATTTTTTTGAAGAGTAACTCAATATCGCGCAAAACGGGTGTAACGACTTCTTCTTCGGAAATGTCATTTTTTTCCATAGGGTAATTAAATTTGATCTATGTAAATTTAGCTTTATATCGTAGTTTGACAAAACTACAGTTGTGATCCATCTTATGAAAGTAGCCCTTTTAACCAACTTCATCCCTCCGTACCGAAAAGGTTTGCTTGAAAAGCTCGCTAAAAACGTGTCAAAACTCACGGTTTTGGTGTCAACGGAAATGGAGAAAAACCGGGATTGGAAAACGGATCACGGCGCGTTAGATGTTGAAGTCCAAAAGACATGGAGTTACACGAAGAACTGGAAGAATGAAAACGGATACCCCGAAAAGAGCATCGTTCACATTCCCAGAAATACCTTACGACTTCTGAAAAAAATGAACCCTGACGTAGTCGTTTCAAGTGAATTAGGAATCAGAAGTTTGATGGCTTCAATGTATTGCAAACGTCGCAAGAAACCACTGATTCTTTGGTTGACACTTTCGGAGAGAACAGAAACTAGTCGAAAAGGAATCCGAACATTATTGAGAAAGCGCCTCCTGAAATCGGCATCGGCTGTTCTCGGAAACGGGAGTAGTTGCGAGCGATACATTCGCTCTATGGGCTATGATAAGGAAGTGTTTTTCGTTCCATACACCATCGACTTATCTGAAAATGAGTCTGAACTGAGCGTGAGCCAAGAGCGGTTAACACTTTTGTGTGTCGGCCAATTGATCAAGCGAAAGGGTATTGAAGAAATGGTGAATGCCTTTGCAACATGGAGTGAGCATTCTGAACGTTCCATTCGTTTGCTGGTGGCAGGAGATGGACCAGAACGAGATCAGCTGAACAAACTGCACTCCAATTCCAACATTGATTTAGAGATTTTGGGAAGTGTAGAATATGAAAAACTTGGAGAATTGTACCGCCGAGCAGATATCATGGTTTTCCCGACGCTAGGCGATGAGTGGGGAGTAGTGGTGAATGAAGCACTCGCCAATCACGTTCCTGTGATGGGAAGTATGTATAGTCAGGCGGTCGAAGAGTTGATTGTAGATGGAGAAAATGGTTGGTTGTTTTACCCTGACAAGAAAGAAGAATTTGTAAGCGTATTGGATACTGCTCTGAGCACCTCGCCAGAAAAACTACTGGAAATGAAGCGATCGTGTAGTAAAACCTTGCGAGCCGTGTCGGTTGAGCTTGCTGTGGAGAATTTCGCGCGCGCGATACAACAATGTACGACAGAGTAGCTTAAGTTCAACCTGTCATTCAGTGTTTTAGTACCATAAGCGAACCGCTCTTGAGTAGGGTCAACAAAGTTGCGGCAGGTGAAGTCGTGGCGACCTAAATTAAGCGGCAGTGGACTCTAAAAACAAAGCAGGATACTTGATCAAAGGAACAAGGTGATTGATGAAGTTTTGGGAACAAAGTAGACACGACTCAACGTCGACACGTGGAATCAGAACCCAATAAGATTGGCGATAAGCATACGGATTTAGTCAAAACACACAATCATTATCCACGACCAACTGTATGATCTTCCCTGTTTTTACGTTATCTTTGAATTATGGACATTAAGAAATATATCGAAATAAATCCTAGTAAGCGATTTGGTAAACCAGTAATCATTGGTACGCGTATTTCTGTTGCCGACATTCTCAATTGGATGGCAAATGGTATGTCTAGACAAGAAATCACGGAAGATTTTCCAGAGGTTTCGGATGAAAGTATTAATGCGTGTCTATTCTATGCGGCATCCAAAGAAAGTCATCTTGGAATCGCTTCATGAAAATT
Source organism: Crocinitomicaceae bacterium (assembly GCA_045105095.1). Lineage (GTDB taxonomy): Bacteria > Bacteroidota > Bacteroidia > Flavobacteriales_D > Crocinitomicaceae > UBA4466. The sequence continues at coordinate 21,783 of JBGCDF010000094.1, forward strand.
CTATTTGATCAGAATATTTCGTTTCGTCTTGTAAAACGAGTCGGTGATATCTTTCCAGAAGTTGAACAGGTTCGTAATCTAGGGTTAGAAAATTCAACAGATCAGGAAATATCGAATTTCGCTAAGGAAAATGATTATACGATTATTACGTTTGATGGTGATTTTTATGACTTTTCCTTGGTTTGGGGATATCCACCAAAAATAGTTTGGATTCGAACTGGGAACAAAACGACAAACGAGATTGAGTCCATTCTAAGAAAGCATCAGCAGAATATGGAAATCTTTATCGCCGATAAAGAATTAACTTGTTTGGAAATAATTACTGCTTAACACAACACAAGTTATCTGACTAATGTTCACTTTTGCTTCAGATGAAATCAAATGAAAGTTGATCAAGACAAAAATCAAAAGTTGAAGCTCTCCAATAGGCTCGTCCCTGTTCTATTGAATGGAACTAAATCATTTCTAGTTCCTGCGATTGCCATCGTTTTTTCTTTTCTGGTAATCCGTTTTTCAGATAAAAGTATCTGGGGTGAATTCGTACCGTTCTTGTTGTTTTTTCATCTCGCAAATATTATTACGAATTGGGGAAGTAAGGACTTTTTGCAGCGATCTTTCAGCAAAACTCCCCAAAGGAAAGTTGGGGATTGGCAGGAGATGTTCATATCGAGGTTACCTGTTTTACTCGGAGTTTTCATTGTTGC